>JAXDBC010000038.1:0-88673 GCA_034679225.1 Bacteroidales bacterium
AATGTATTATGTATTATGTATTATAGGCGATAGATTATAGGCGATGTGCCGCATTGGAAGAGACTGCAAGACCGCAAGACTGCAAGACCGCAAGACAATGTATTATGTATTATAGGCGATGTGCCGCTAGCCGCCAGCCGCCAGCCGTTCTTCCGCCCTTTCCCCTAAATTCCCTGCCGCAGTTCGCCGGTCAATTTCCTGCATTAACCCGATTTTAATCGAAATTTAACATATAAAACTTTATAAACTAAAATAGTTTTCTCATTTTCGCCGCGTAAATCTGAAAAATGGATAACAGGCAGAAAATACTGGAGAAAGCATCGGAAATGTTCTGTACCTACGGCATACGAGCCGTTACCATGGATATCCTGGCAGCGCGTATGAATATTTCAAAGAGAACGATTTACGAGGTGTTTAATGATAAGGAGGATTTGCTGAGGGGTGTTCTGAAATGGATGCTGGACAAACAAAGCGCGATTTTCCGCGAATATCTTGAAAACTCGGAAAACGTGATTGATGCAGTTTTCAAAATGCTGGAACTGATGTTTGAGCATTTTAAAAAGATGTCACCGGCTTTTCACCTGGATATGAAAAGGTTTAAAAGAGAGTTGTGCGATTATCCCGAAATGACCGGCGAACTGCCTTATTTCTCAAACAATGAGGCAATCCTCAGACGAGGCATTGAGGAAGGTCTTTTCAGGGCCGACATAGACGTGGAGCTTACCAGCAGGCTGATGATTGAAGTTTTAAAGATGTCAGGGGATAAGGATATCCTGCCTGACTACAACGAATATTACGCGGAATCGTTTAGAAGTTTTTACATAATTTTTCTGAGGGGGATATCCACCTCAAAAGGTCTTGAACTGATAAACAGGTATGAAGCCAGGCTAAAAAATGAATAAAACCGACAATAGATTAAAGATAAATAACATGTAAAATATGAAACGGAAAATAATTTTTGGAACAGTGTTTTTACTCCTGTTGTCCGGGGTGCCGGGCCTTGCCCAGCAGGATCCGGGAGGTCTGACGCTTTCACTTGAGGAGGCCCGGGAGTACGCTCTTGCCCACAATCTGGCAGTTATCAATGCCAGAGCCGATGTTGAGGCATCAAAGGCAGCTTTGTGGGAAACTATCTCCGCGGCTCTCCCTCAGGTCAGTATGTCAGGAACTTTTGCCAACAACCTGAAGCTCATGACTACCCTGTTGCCCGGTGAATTCTTCGGTCAGCCGGGAACAAAGATCCCGGTAACTTTCGGCAGCCAGTTCAATACCAGTGCATCGATGGATGCCAGCCTGCTGCTTTTTAACGCGCCGCTTTACATTGGTATTGAGACAACCAAACTTGCCGGGAAACTGGCTCAGCAGAATCTTCAGAAATCGGAACTCGATATCAAGGAGTCGGTAAGCACTTCATACTACCTGATACTCGTTACCGAGAAATCACTTCAACTGCTCGACGGGAACCTGGCTAACATGAAGGAATTGCTTACATCGACCAGATCGATGTTCGCGGCAGGAATGGCCGAATCGACGGATATTGACCAGATGGTTATGAATTTAACACAGGTTGAGAACAGCAGGTCTTCTCTCGAGAGAACAATAGAGCTGAATTACAATATTCTGAGGTTCCAGCTGGGCATTCCAATGGAAACACCCCTTGAACTGTCTGAAACACTCGAGAGCCTTACCGGATCAATAAATGTAGAGGCGCTGATGTCGCGGGAGTTTGATCACAGACAGAATATCGACTATAGGCTTGTTGAGGGACAGGAGATGATTTCCGAGCTGAGTCTGAAATCGCAGAAAGCTTCCACGCTTCCTACTCTCGCGGGCTTTTACAACTACGGGAAAAACGGGATGGGAGACAAGATCAATGATCAGCAGTGGTTTGATAACTCCATGATCGGTCTGAATATTTCCGTGCCGATCTTAGCGGGTGGCCAGAGAAATTCAAAGATAAGGCAGGCCCGGATAAATCTCGAAAAGGCCAGAACTACAAAAGCAATGGTTGCTGAACAGCTTCTGCTTCAGGAGAAACAGCTTAGGTACAATCTTGTAAATGCAAACCTTCAGTATTTAAGCCATAAGGATAATCTCGAAGTTTCGCGGAGGGTTTATGAAAGCACTGAAAACAAGTTCAAACAGGGAATGGCCTCGAGCATCGAACTGACACAGGCAAACAACCAGTTCCTGCAGGCTGAAACCAGCTATGTTACTGCACTTATGGATCTTCTGCAGACAAAGGTCGCGCTCGACAAACTTTTAAACAATTTGTAATCAAGGAATAATATAGAGAATAATGAAATATTTAAGGACAATTCAGACAATCTTGGCATGCGGGCTTGTTTTTACAGCCTGTACTTCCAACAAGGCAAATGATCCTGCTGCAGAATCCGCCACCGGAAAAGCGGCAGTGCCGGTGAGGGTTGAAACACTTTCAAAGACAAAAATATCCAGGACTATCGATTACACGGCTACCGTTCTTCCCTTCGAGGAGGTCAACGTGGCGCCGGCAACTCCGGGAAGGATAGAAAAGATCTTTGTCGAAAACGGCGACAGGGTTAACAAGGGCGATGACCTGTTCCTTATGGACCGCTCCCAGCTGTACCAGCTGAAGCTTCAGCTTGCAAACCTTGCCAAGGATCTCTCAAGGCTTGATACTCTTCTTGCTACAGGCAGCGTGAAACAGCAGCAATACGACCAGCTAAAGACGCAGTATGACGTTACAAAGGCAAATGTGGACTTCATGGAGGAAAACACATTCCTGAAAGCTCCCTTCAACGGCATAATCACGGGTAAATACTTCGAGAACGGTGAGATTTTCTCGGGTACACCTACAACGGCATCGGGAAGGGCGGCCGTGGTGACTATAATGCAGATAAATCCGCTGAAACTCGAAGTGGCAGTATCGGAACAGTATTACCCCCTCGTGAAAAGGGGAATGAAGGCAACAGTTACAGCCGATGTGTACAGTGATCAGGTTTTCACCGGAACCGTATTCAGGAAAGCTCCGACAGTCAGTTCGGCAACCAGGACTTTTATTGCAGAAATAGAACTTCCAAACAGGAATGACCTTCTGAAACCCGGCATGTTTGTAAGAGTGGCCATGGAACTCGGAGAAGTTGAGACTTTCGTTGTACCCGCGGCTTCTGTTCTGATGCAGGAGGGTACAAACATCCGCTATGTCTTCACCGAGGATCAGGGTATCGCGAACCGGATAGAGGTTACAATAGGAAAAAGATTTGACGACCGGCTTGAGATTATTTCAGATAACCTGAAAGAGGGAAGCAGACTCGTGACGGAAGGCCAGTCGAAACTTCTGAACGGGGACAAGCTTGAGATGATTCAATAAGTAATACAAAAGAAATAAAATGAGCATATACAGCAATTCTGTAAACAGACCTGTAACAACAATCCTGATTTTCGTCGGGCTGATGGTTATAGGCCTGTATTCACTGACGCAGCTGCCGGTCGACCTGTACCCGGAAATAGAACTTCCTTTCGTCGGGGTTGTAACTACTTACCCCGGAACAAGCGCGTCGGATATCGAGACCAATATTACACGGCCGGTGGAGGATGTCCTCAACTCGGTCGCCAACCTGAAGGAGATGACATCAACTTCAAGCGACGGACTTTCGGTTATATTCATGAATTTTGAATACGGGACAAATCTAGATGAAGCTACAAACGATATACGAAGCAACCTCAGTCTCATCGAGAACTACCTTCCGGATGATGCCGAGAAACCGACCGTGATGAAATTCAACTCCAGCATGATGCCCATAATCCTCTACGCGATAACAGCCCAGGAGAGTTACAGGGGATTGGAGAAGATACTTGATGAGAAAATAGTAAATCCCCTGAACCGGATCGAAGGTGTCGGATCAGTAAACCTTGCAGGGGTGCCCGGCAGAAAGGTTTACATTGATGTAGACCCGAGGAAAATGGAAGCCTATCATCTGACTATTGAACAGATAGGAGGGATACTCGCCGCTGAGAACATGAACATGCCGGCCGGTTACATCGAGATGGGCCAGACTGATTATCCTCTCAGGATACAGGGGGAATTCCCGGAGAGCGATATCATAAAGAACATAGTGGTAAGCAGCTATAACGGCAATAATGTTTACCTGAAAGATGTGGCCGTGGTGCGCGATACAATCCGCGAAACCAAACTCGATACCCGGGTAAACGGACGCCAGGGAATGACAATGTTTGTTCAGAAACAGTCGGGAGGAAACACTGTTAAGGTTACCAGGGAAATAGAGAAAGCGCTTGAAACTCTGAAGAAGGATCTGCCGGCCGATGTGAAAATTGAAAAAATGTTCGACAGCGCAACCTTTATAAAGGCTTCCGTCAGCAACCTTACCGAAACCCTGATGTATGCCGGAATATTCGTTATCCTGGTTGTGCTTTTCTTCCTCGGCAGATGGAGGGCAACACTTATTATTATCGTAACAATCCCGATATCACTCGTTGTGGCATTCATATACCTGTTTGTCGTGGGAGAATCGGTGAATATAATCTCACTGACATCCCTCTCGATAGCAATAGGGATGGTGGTTGATGACGCGATTGTCGTACTGGAGAATATAACAAAACATGTGGAAAGGGGAAGCAGGCCCAGGGAAGCCGCCATCTATGCAACCAATGAAGTGTGGCTGGCAGTTATCGTATCAACTCTTACAGTAGTGGCCGTGTTCTTCCCGCTGACATTCGTATCAGGCCTTACAGGCGTGCTTTTCAAACAGCTGGGAATGCTTGTTACAATCACCATTATAACTTCAGTGATCGCGGCAATAACCCTGACTCCCACGATGAGCGCACTTTTGCTGAAATGGTATCCTATCCGGAAAGATGCACCTTTCTGGACCTATGACGGCAGCATACGCAAGTGGCTCGACTCCTTCGACAGATTTTATGAAAGAACAATCCACTGGATCCTTTACCACAAAAGGGTTACTGTTATCGCTGCAATTCTTATCTTCCTGGGATCCATGCTTCTGTTCACGATAATTGATACCGAGTTCTTCCCTCAGGCCGACCAGTCGCGGATCTCGATAACAGTGGAATTGCAGACGGGAACAAGGGTTGATGAAACATTGAAGACAACCGACAAAATCGACAGGATACTTCAGTCAAAGTACCCTGAAATCGAATTGCTCTCATCATCGACGGGTGTCGATGATGAAGGAGGATTTTCGTCAATGTTCGGGGCCGGAGGCACGCATGTGATAACATATACCCTCAGTCTTGTCGATCCTGAAGACAGGAAAAAGGACGTCAATACCATTGCTGAAGAGATAAGGGCTGACCTGGCCATTATCCCTGAGATAATCGACTATTCGGTCGCCACTTCCGAAAGTATGGGTTCCTTCGGGGGCAATACCGTCGATGTTGAAATATACGGTTACAATATCTCGGAAACCAATATTGTTGCTGAGGAAATTGCAGCCAGGATCAGGGAACTCCAGGGAGCAAAGGATGTGACAATCAGCAGGGATAAATCAAAACCTGAACTCCAGATAATTCTTGATCAGAACAAGATGATAACAAACGGCCTTAACACTGCAACCGTTTCGACGGCAATCAGAAACAGGGTGGGAGGCATGACTGCCACCAGACTCAGACAGGAGGGCGAAGAATACGATGTCGTGGTCAGATTTGAGGAGAAAGCCAGGCAGACGCTGACTGATATAGAAAATATAGGCATTACCAACCCGGCCGGACAGGTCATTAGACTTGCAGAGATTGCCCAGATCAAGGAATACTGGGCGCCGCCAAGCATTCAGAGACAGAGAAGGGAAAGGATAGTGATGGTTTCGTTCACACCTTATAAGAAATCGCTTGCAATACTTAAGACCGAGATTCAACAGATTATTGATGAGACCAGTATACCATACGGTGTAATGGTTCAGATCTCAGGAGCCATAGAAGATCAGATGGAAGCTTTTATGGATATAGCGTTCCTGATAGTGGTAAGCCTTATCCTGGTCTATCTTGTGATGGCATCACAGTTCGAATCGCTCAAGATGCCACTTATCATAATGGTAGCCATACCCTTCGCGTTTTCGGGAGTAGCCATCGCCCTCTTTATTACAAATACCACACTCAGCGTAATTTCCGCTATCGGAGCTGTAATGCTTATAGGTATCGTTGTCAAAAACTCGATAGTGCTGGTCGATTTTATAAACCTTATGAGGGAAAGGGGATATGAACTGTACGAGGCTGTCGAGTTCTCGGGACGATCGAGGCTCAGGCCGGTTCTTATGACTTCTGCTACAACAATCCTGGGAATGCTGCCCCTCGCGCTGAGCACGGGTTCCGGTTCCGAACTGTGGAAACCAATGGGTATCGCGGTTATTGGCGGACTTGTCTTCTCAACACTTCTTACCCTCGTGGTGGTACCGGTAATTTATGTTCTTTTTGCCAGAAAAGGAGAACGGAACAGGAACCTGGCAGTGTACTCGGAAATGGATTTCCTGGACGATATGAATGGAAATACCCGGTAATATTCAACAGGGGGATAATGACCAAAAAATTCAAAAAAGACGGAAATGAAAGCTGTAATGATAATATTCAACCAGGCTCACACCGAAAGGGTGGAGTACATGTTTGACAAACTCGGGATCAGGGGTTATTCACTATGGGAAAATGTCAAGGGAAGAGGCACGGATACGGGAGTGCCTCACCTTGGAACCCATGCATGGCCCGAAATAAATAAGATCGCGATGACTTTCATTAAAGATGATCTTGTGGAAGATGTCCTTTCTGCAGTCGGGAAAATCAATTCCATAAATGAAGAGGTAGGTATACGCGCCTTTGTCTGGGATATACAACAGACAGTTTAAAACAGGCAGATAGCCGCTGTCCCGGATATAGGAATGAACGGTTATTCCAGTATGCTGTTATTCCTCCTCTTCCTCTTCAGTGTAAGCCTTTATTACCGCCTCCTGTATCTCTGAAGGAACCTGTGTATATTCGGCGAATTTCATCGTGTACATGGCACGGCCTCCCGTGATTGAACTGAGGGCGGTGGAGTACTTGTTCATTTCTGCAAGAGGTACCCTTGCTTTTATAACTTCAAGCCTCTTTTGGCTCGACATCCCGAGCACCATTCCGCGCCTGCCCTGAAGATCGCTTATTACATCGCCCATTCTGTCGGAGGGAACCATGATCTCGACATCGTAAATAGGTTCAAGGATCTTGGGACCGGCATTCTTGAAGGCAGTGCTGAAGGCATTTCTTCCTGCAAGCCTGAAGGATATTTCGTTGGAGTCGACAGGGTGCATCTTACCATCATAAACATATACCCTGATATCGCGGGCATAGGAACCGGTAAGAGGTCCGACTTCCATTTTTTCCATGATGCCCTTGAGTATCGCGGGCATGAACCTGGCGTCAATTGAACCGCCAACAATACAGTTTACATAAACCAGCTTGCCTCCCCAGTCGAGATCAATCTCATCCTTGGCTCTGATTGAAAGCTTTATCTCCTTGTTCCCGAATTTCATCATTGTAAGTTCAGGACTGCCTTCGGTGTAGGGCTCTATGATTAGATGAACCTCTCCGAACTGACCGGCGCCGCCCGACTGCTTCTTGTGACGGTAATCAGCCTGAGCCGCCTTGGTGATCGTCTCACGGTAGGGTATTCTCGGGGGATTGAAATTGGCCGGGATCTTGTAGATATTGTCAAGATGCCATTTCATAATGTTAAGATGGTATTCACCCTGGCCGTGAACTATTATCTGTTTCAGTTCCTTGGAATATTCAATACTGATGGTCGGGTCCTCGAGGTGAATCTTGTTCAGGGCTTCTCCAAGCTTTTCATCATCACTCTCGCTCTGAGCCTTGATGGCAGTACGGTATTTTGGTTCGGGGAAGACTATACCCCGATAGGTCCAGTCGTTTCCCGGAGCATTGAGCGTGTGGCCGCACTTGGTATTCTTCAGTTTTACAAAAGCCCCGATGTCGCCCGTGTTAAGTTCAGGAACCCTTGTTCTGTTTTTGCCGGCGCAGATGTAGAGCTGCGACAAACGCTCCTTGACGCCGTTTGAAGTGTTTATAACATCGAGGTTCTCGCTTATTTTCCCGGAGTAAACCCTGAAATAGTTGATTTCACCTATGTGTTCCTCAATTGACGACTTGAAAACATAAACCGAGGGGGAACCGTCAGGAAGGGATTTTACCTCTTCTCCCTTGCTGTTTAGGGGTGCAGGCATGTCGATTATCGACGGTGCCTCGCCAATAATGAATTCCATAAGCCTGTCAACTCCCATGTTGTTTTTTGCAGAGATGCAGAAAACCGGGAACAAACCCCTGGTAATAAGACCTTTTGCTATACCTTTTTTAATCTCATCCTCCGAAAGGGAGTCGTTTGAGAAAAAAAGTTCCATCAGAGCTTCATCGCTTTCAGCAGCTTTCTCAACCAGGATAGAATGGAGTTCTTCAGCTTTGGAAACCTGATCGGCAGGAATATCCATTTCTTTGGCTTTACCTCCTTCCTTCGGATACTGAAGCATTTTCATCTTGAGTACATCGATGATTGAATTGAAGCCGACTCCTTCGTTGACGGGATACTGGATAACAAGCACGTTGTTGCCGAAACGATCCTTCATCATTTCGACCGACTTTTCAAAATTGGCCTTTTCGTGATCCAGTCCGTTAACTGCTATGATAAGCGGTTTGTGAACATTCTCGGCATGCCGGAAGTGAATTTCCGATCCTACCTCCACACCGTTCTGAACATTAATGGTAAGCAGGGCACAATCTGAAGCATATAGCGATGAAACTACACCACCACTGAAATCATCGAGACCCGGAGTATCGAGGATGTTTATTTTCCTGTTCTGATATTCCGTGTACATCACGGTTGAAAAGACAGAGTTCCCGTTCTCGTGTTCAATCGGACGATAATCGGAAACCGTGTTTTTGTTTTCAATAGCGCCTCTTCTTTCAATTATTCCTCCGTTAAAAAGCATGGCTTCAGCAAGGATCGTCTTGCCCGATCCCGAGTTGCCGATAAGCGCGATACCCCTGATCTGGTCTGTCTGATAGTTTTTCATGTCTGGGTGGATGTTTATTATATTATTTATATTCCTGATTTAGAGTGGGCAAAAATAATAAATTTTTAAAAACAGTTTAAGAGGGGCTATAGAATTAAAAAATATTTATTTTCTTTGCAGCAGTTTTTTGAAATGCAGGAGTACCGGTTTTTCTTTCAAGGTAAGTTTACAAAATGAGTATTCTAAGCGGAAAGGTCGGGAAGGAACCTGTTGATAACTTACATCATTAAGTAAGATATTTTATTTTGGAAGACGTTTAAGATGCCGCTTATCGGGGATATGTGGCAGTTAATGACACGTGATATACGCCTGTTTAAAAAAGAAAATACTTGTTTGTAAATTACAAAATAAAAACCTTACCTTTGCAAACCATTTTTTCAAAGGAATTTTAATGTAAAAACAATACTATATTATGCCGACAATTCAGCAGTTAGTAAGAAAAGGCAGGAAGCAACTGATCTATAAAAGCAAAGCCCCTGCCTTGGATTCTTGTCCTCAGAGAAGGGGTGTCTGTGTGCGTGTTTATACCACCACACCCAAGAAACCTAACTCAGCAATGAGAAAGGTGGCCAGGGTGAAGCTTACCAACCAAAAGGAGGTCAATGCTTATATCCCCGGTGAAGGACATAATCTCCAGGAACACTCCATTGTTCTTTTAAGAGGCGGCAGGGTGAAGGATCTTCCCGGAGTGCGCTATCACCTTGTACGTGGTGCACTCGATACATCAGGCGTAAGTGGCCGTACGCAGAGAAGATCAAAATATGGTACAAAAAGGCCAAAGAAATAACACTTAAATAATAAGATCATGAGAAAATCAAAACCAAAGAAGAGGATCATATTACCTGATCCCAAATACAACGATCCATACGTTACAAGGTTTGTGAACAATCTTATGTATAGTGGTAAAAAGAATCTTGCTTTCAGAATATTCTATGATTCTCTCGATATAATAGCCGATAAATTTAAGAGCGAAGGAAAAACACCGCTTGAGATCTTCAAGCAGGCACTTGAGAATGTCACTCCACAGGTTGAGGTAAAAGCACGCAGGGTGGGAGGTGCAACTTTCCAGGTGCCGATGGAGATACGCTCCGACAGAAAGGTAAGCATTAGCATGAAGAACATGATCTCATTCGCCCGAAAAAGAACCGGTCACTCAATGGCCGAAAGGCTTGCTGCAGAACTAATGGCAGCCTACAAACTCGAAGGCGGAGCTTACAAAAAGAAAGAGGATACACACAGGATGGCTGAAGCCAATAAGGCATTCGCCCATTTCAGGTTTTAATTCATAGGACAGGGAATACAAATAAACAGATGAACCCCAACCTGAAATATACCAGAAACATTGGAATAATGGCCCATATTGATGCCGGTAAAACGACAACAACGGAACGTATTCTGTTCTATACCGGCAGAACTCACAGGATGGGAGAGGTACATGACGGGAATGCCCAGATGGACTGGATGGTACAGGAACAGGAAAGGGGAATTACAATTACCTCCGCCGCTACAACGGCTTTCTGGAAATACAGGGATGAGGATTACAAGATAAACATAATAGACACTCCAGGACACGTTGATTTCACAGTTGAGGTCGAACGTTCACTGAGAGTGCTTGACGGCGCTGTCGCAATATTCTGCGCTGTGGGAGGTGTTGAACCACAGTCGGAAACCGTGTGGAGACAGGCTAATACATATAGCGTTCCCCGAATCGCGTTCATAAATAAAATGGACCGGACCGGGGCAGATTTCTTCGGCGTCGTGAATGAGATAAATCAGAAACTGGATGCCAATCCAATACCGGTTCAAATCCCGATAGGAGCTGAAGAAAACTTCAGGGGAGTGGTCGACCTTATCAGGATGAAGGCAATAATCTGGTACAATAGCGATGTTACCGGAACCAGTTTCGAGATTGAAGATATTCAGGCAGATATGCTTGAAGAAGCCAGGGAGTGGAGATCGAAACTTATTGAAGCTGTCGCGAGTGTCGACGACACCCTGCTTGAAAGGTATATCGACGACCAGGATTCAATTACGGAGTACGAAATTACCGCAGCCCTCAGGGAATCTACGCTCCGCGGGCTCGCGGTCCCGGTACTGTGCGGATCGGCATTCAAAAACAAAGGCATACAGAGTCTTCTAAATTCAGTTGTGGCATTCCTCCCCTCACCGGTCGATATTGGTCCGGTAAAGGGAATAGACCCAAGAAACGACATCGAGGTCGTTAGAGAACCTGATGACCAGGCTCCACTTGCTGCCCTCGCTTTCAAGATCGCCACCGATCCTTTCGTGGGCCGGCTCGTGTTCCTCAGGATATACTCGGGAGTAATGAATGCCGGCGACACCCTACTGAATACCCGTACCGGCAAGAGGGAAAGGATAAACAGGCTCTTCGAGATGCATGCCAACAAACAGTCTCCGAAAGAACAGGTCAGCGCCGGCGATATCTGCGCGGGAGTGGGATTCAAGGATCTCAAAACAGGTGATACCCTTTGCGCTATAAACAAGCCGGTAGTGCTCGAGTCAATGGAATTTCCCGAACCCGTTATCGGCGTCGCGATAGAACCAAAGACTCAGGCTGATATCGACAAACTTTCGCTCGCGCTCGGAAAACTGGCAGAGGAGGATCCTACCTTCCAGGTGAGAATCGATCCCGACAGCGGACAGACTATCATCAACGGCATGGGCGAACTCCACCTCGAAATACTCATCGACCGTCTGAAGCGTGAATTCAAGGTAGACTGCAACCAGGGTGTCCCCCAGGTGGCCTACAAGGAAGCTATCACAACCGTGATAGAGTTCAGGGAAGTATTCAGTAAGCAGACCGGGGGCAAGGGCAAATTCGCTGATATCTATGCAACACTGATGCCGGCAGAAAACGGAACAAGGGGACTGGAATTTGTAGATGAAGTAAAAGGAGGAAGAATACCGAAGGAATTTATTCCGGCGGTTGAAAAAGGATTCCGCGAGGCAATGTCGAACGGACCCCTTGCAGGGTTTCCTCTGGAAAATCTTAAAGTAATACTCAGAGACGGTTCGTACCATCCGGTCGATTCGGATACCCTCTCTTTCGAAATAGTCGCCAAACAGGCATTCAGAAAATACGCCGGGAAATGCAATCCGGTGTTGCTGGAGCCCATTATGGCGACCGAGGTTATCACTCCCGAAGTATACGTGGGAGATGTGGTAAGCGATTTCAACAGGAGAAGAGGCAAGGTAGAAGGTATGGAATCGAAAGCAGGTGCAAGGGTTGTAAAAGCAAAAGTACCTCTGGCAGAAAAATTTGGTTATGTCACCGTGCTGCGAACCCTTACTTCAGGAAGAGCAACTTCAACAATGGAATTCTCTCATTATGAGGAAGTGCCTGCAGAAATAGCTAAACGAATTGTAGAAATAACCAAAGGAAAATTTTTTTAAAGATGAGTCAGAAAATCCGTATCAAGCTGAAATCTTATGATCATAATCTGGTGGACAAATCTGCCGAAAAGATCGTGAAGACAGTGAAATCAACCGGTGCAGTTGTGAGCGGCCCGATTCCGCTTCCGACACATAAGAAGATCTATACTGTTCTTCGTTCTCCGTTTGTGAACAAAAAGGCCAGGGAGCAGTTCCAGCTTTCAAGCTACAAGAGACTGCTCGACATATACAGCTCAACGCCAAAAACGATTGATGCTCTTATGAAACTCGAGCTTCCCAGCGGGGTTGAAGTGGAAATAAAAGTGTGAAACCAGTAAAGTATTATAGAGATGCAGGGATTAATAGGAAAAAAGATAGGAATGACTTCCGTTTTCGATGAAGCCGGAAAGAATATTCCTTGCACTGTGCTCCAGGCAGGCCCGTGCGTGGTTACACAGATAAAAACCAGGGAAAAAGACGGGTATTTCGCTATTCAGCTGGGTTTCGGCGAAAAGAAGGAAAAACATACCACGAAGGCTGAACTCGGCCATTTCAAAAAGGCAGGCACAAGCCCCAAGAAAAAACTTGTTGAATTCAACGGCTTCCCAGAAGGCCAGTTCCGCGAAGGCGAGGTTCTTACCGCCGAGATATTTAATAACGAAGAATGGGTCGACGTTTGCGGATGGTCAAAGGGAAAAGGATTTCAGGGTGTCGTCAAACGTCATGGTTTCGGAGGAGTCGGTGACCAGAGTCACGGCCAGCATAACAGGGGCAGGGCACCGGGCTCACTGGGAGCATCATCTTTCCCCTCAAGGGTTCTGCCGGGTATGAAAATGGCAGGCCGCTTGGGCGGAACCAGAGTCTATGCCGAAAGCAAAAAAGTGATAAAGATCATGCCTGAAAGCAATATATTAATAGTAAAGGGATCAGTTCCGGGTCCCAAAGGTGGTTACGTAATAATTATAAAATAATGGAATTAGCGATTCTTAATACCGAAGGCAAGGAGACCGGGAGAAAAGTCGTTCTTAACGACTCGATCTTCGGCATCAAACCTAACGACCACGCCATTTATCTGGATACAAAGCAGTTTCTTGCAAACCAGCGACAGGGAACACATAAGGCCAAACAACGTGGAGAAGTTGCCGGCAGCAATAAGAAGATTAAAAGGCAGAAAGGAACCGGTACGGCGCGTGCCGGAAGCCTGAAAAACCCTCTTTTCCGCGGTGGTGGAAGAGTTTTCGGACCGCAACCAAGGTACTATGGTTTCAAGTTGAACAAAAAACTCAAGCAACTTGCCAGAAAATCAGCGCTTTCATATAAAGCTTCCGCGAATAATATCATTGTTCTGGAAGACTTCTCGTTTGAAGCACCAAAGACAAAGCAAATGGTCAGTTTGAACGATAAGCTGAATATCAGCAGGAAAAATTCGCTTATTGTTTTACCGGAACAAAATAAAAACATATATTTGTCATCCCGAAATGTACAAGGGGTTGAAGTTGTAACTGCCCATGAATTAAACACTTACAATATCATGAAAGCTTCAACACTGGTACTCGTGGAGAGTGCAATTGACGTTTTGCAGGCAACTTTTGAAAACATGTAATATTTAAGTGATGAATATTTTGCTTAAACCAATAGTGACTGAAAAAATGACGAAAGACGGCGATAAATTCAATCGTTACGGTTTCGTCGTTGCCAGGTCGGCCAACAAGATCCAGATCAGGAAAGCGGTTGAGGAGCTTTACGGTGTCACGGTCGAATCGGTGAACACGATAAGATACGGCGGAAAGGTCAAGACAAGGAATACCAGGTCGGGTCTGCTCGTGGGCAAGTCGGCAGCTTTTAAAAAAGCTGTGGTCACCCTGGCTGAAGGGAATACAATAGATTTCTATAGCAACATTTAGCAACCAGTATGGCAGTCAGAAAATTAAAACCTGTAACACCAGGTCAGCGACACAAAATCATCAGCGCCTTTGATACAATAACAAAGGCCGCGCCGGAGAAATCCTTGCTTCGACCGCTGAAGAAATCAGGAGGAAGGAACGTTAACGGCAGAATGACAATGAGGTACATCGGAGGCGGTCACAAAAAGATGTACAGGGTCATCGATTTCCTCAGGGATAAAGATGGCATACATGCAACAGTGAAGACAATTGAATATGACCCCAACAGGTCATCGAGAATTGCACTTGTTGTTTATGAGGATGGAGAGAAAAGGTATATTATTGCCCCTAACGGACTTAAGGTAGGGCAGGTTATAATCTCGGGAAAGGATGCCACACCCGAAATTGGCAACACCATGTTTCTGAATGACATCCCGCTAGGAACAGTTGTACACAACATCGAAATGAAACCCGGCAAGGGAGGAGCAATAGCCCGCAGCGCCGGTACTTTCGCGCAGCTTTCGGCAAGGGAAGGAAAGTATGCAACCATAAAGCTTCCCTCGGGTGAGACCAGGATGGTTCTGACTACCTGCCGCGCAACTATAGGAAGCGTGTCGAACTCCGATCATAACCTTGAGAAATCGGGCAAGGCTGGACGTTCACGCTGGAAAGGAAGGCGCCCGAGAGTAAGGGGTGTTGTGATGAACCCGGTCGACCACCCAATGGGCGGCGGCGAAGGAAGAGCTTCAGGAGGTCATCCCAGATCACGCAAAGGAATGCCGACAAAGGGCTACAAAACCCGCGACAGGAAGAAATATTCTTCAAAGCATATTCTTGAAAGAAGAAAAAATAACTGATAAACTATGAGCAGATCAATAAAGAAGGGCCCTTTCATCGAGTTCAAAATGGAAAAAAGGGTTCTTGAAATGAACAAGACAATGAAAAAGTCGGTCCTTAAGACATGGTCGAGAAGATCGGTAATCTCACCCGACTTTGTAGGACATACAATAGCTGTTCACAACGGCAATAAATTCATCCCTGTTTACATCACGGAGAACATGGTGGGACACAAACTCGGAGAATTTGCTCCCACGCGTACCTTCAGGGGTCACTCGGGCAACAAGTAATGTAAACTGAAAAACATTGAGACATGGGTGCAAGAAAAAGAAATAGTGCAGAAAAGAGAAAAGAAGCTGCAAAAGAAAGATACCAGGCGGTTCTGAGGAACTGTCCGACATCACCCCGTAAAATGAGACTGGTAACGGAACTTATCAGAGGAATGGAAGTAAACAGGGCTCTCGACGTTCTGAAATTAAGTCCTCAGCAGGCATCTCGCAGCCTCGAAAAACTCCTGCTTTCCGCTATAGCCAACTGGGAATTGAAGAACGAGGGTGTCAGGATTGAGGAGAGCAATCTGTATGTGAAAAATATCAATGTCGACGGCGGACGTACTATGAAAAGGCTGCAGACAGCTCCCCAGGGCAGAGCTTACAGGATAAGAAAGAGATCAAACCATGTGACACTGGTGCTCGACAGTATGAACAAGGAAGGTGAAAATACATCAAAATAATCCAGATGGGACAAAAAACAAATCCGATAGGTAACAGATTAGGCATTATCAAAGGCTGGGATTCGAACTGGTATGGAGGAAAGGATTTCTCCGGAAAATTGGTCGAAGACACCAAGATCAGGGAATATCTGAATGCAAGGCTTGCAAAGGCAAGCCTTGCGAAGATAGTAATTGAGAGAACCCTGAAGCTCATAACCGTGACCGTTAACACCGCGCGACCGGGCATCATTATCGGAAAGGGAGGTCAGGAGGTTGACAAGCTTAAGGAGGAACTGAAAAAGATAACAAAAAAAGAGGTTCAGATTAATATCTTCGAGGTCAAGCGCCCTGAACTTGATGCCAATATCGTTGCTAACAACATAGCCCGCCAGCTGGAAGGAAAGATATCATACCGCAGGGCAATAAAGATGTCGATAGCCTCCACAATGAGAATGGGAGCTGAAGGTATCAAGGTCGTGATCTCAGGTCGCCTGGGAGGAGCTGAAATGGCAAGAACCGAAACCTACAAGGAAGGACGAATACCCCTTCACACCCTTCGAGCAGATATTGACTATGCCCTCGGCGAAGCACATACAAAGGTAGGCCTGATTGGTATCAAAGTGTGGATATGCAACGGAGAAGTCTACGGAAAAAGAGACCTCAGCCCCAACATCGGTATAAGGAATGCCAAGAGCAAAACACTTAAAAGGAAAGCAAAGAGGTAAACCTCAGTGATTAGAAATTTTTTAAAAGATATTTGAGCCATGTTACAACCGAAAAGGACCAAATACAGAAGAGCACAGAAAGGAAAGATGAAGGGAATAGCCCAGAGGGGAAATCAGCTTGCTTTCGGATCTTTTGGCATCAAGGCGCTTGAACAGTGCTGGATCACGGGAAGACAGATTGAAGCTGCCCGCCAGGCTGTTACCCGTTATATGAAACGTGAAGGCCAGATATGGATCAGGGTGTTTCCCGACAAACCCATTACAAAGAAGCCTGCCGAGGTGCGTATGGGTAAGGGAAAAGGATCACCGGAAGGATTTGTTGTCCCCGTAACACCCGGAAGAATTATTATAGAAGCCGAAGGAGTACCCTTTGATGTGGCTAGGGAAGCCTTAAGGCTTGGTGCTCAGAAGCTCCCGATAACTACTAAATTCATTGTCAGGACGGATTACGTTCATGAATAAAACACGGAGAAAGAAATGAAAACTTCAGAAATAAGGGAATTAAGCACACCGGATATTATTGAAAGAATAGATACCGAGAGAACCATGCTTGTCCGCATGAAGCTTAATCATGCAATAAACCCAATGGATAATCCGCAGAAGATGAAAGAGATCAAACTTACGATCGCGCGTCTTCTCACCGAACTCCGTTCAAGGGAACTAAAAGAAAAATCGAAAATCTAGTCAGGCAATGGAAAGGAATAACAGAAAAGAACGTATCGGTGTTGTTGTCAGCAACAAGATGGACAAATCGATAGTGGTAGCAATCAAGAGGAAGGTAAAACATCCCATTTATGGCAAGTTCGTGAACAAGACAAAGAAACTGATGGCTCACGATGAAGAGAATACTTGCAACATCGGCGATACGGTGAGGATCTCCGAAACCAGACCCTTGAGCAGGAATAAAACATGGAGATTGGTTGAAGTAATTGAAAGAGCGAAGTAGTCATGATACAGCAGGAAACCAGGTTAACAGTAGCCGATAACTCCGGAGCAAAGGAAGTCTTGTGCATAAGGGTGCTCGGCGGCAGTAGAAAGAGATATGCCTCAGTCGGCGATACCATCGTTGTCAGCGTCAAAAGCGCTCTCCCTTCCGGCGAAGCCAAAAAGGGAACGGTAAGCAAGGCTGTCGTTGTCAGAACAAAAAAAGAGATACGCCGTGCCGACGGATCATACATCAGATTCGACGACAATGCAGTGGTCCTTCTGAACAATATGAACGAAGTAAGGGGTACCCGTATCTTCGGCCCGGTGGCAAGGGAATTACGCGACAAGTATATGAAAATCGTCTCTCTTGCACCTGAAGTACTTTAATTTTTAAACCAAGAGCAATGCAGAAGAAACTACATATCAAAAAGGGCGATACGGTAATGGTCATTTCCGGCGAATCGAAAGGTCAGAAAGGACGTGTCCTTAACGTTGACAGGGCTAAGGAACGTGCCATCGTCGAGGGAGTGAACACCGTCTCCAAGCACACGAAACCCAACGCGAAATCGCCCCAGGGAGGTATTATCAGGAAAGAAGCCCCGATTCACATTTCGAACCTCATGATCGTTGATCCGGCTTCCGGAAAGCCAACCAGGATCGGCAGGAGGCTCAATGATAAAAATAAACTAGTGCGTTATTCTAAAAAATCAGGAGAGGAGATCAAGTAATGTATACACCTGTATTGAAAACCAAATATAAGAAAGAGATAGTCCCCGCTCTAATGAAGGAGTTCAGCTACTCGACTGTTATGCAGGTACCGAGGCTGACCAAGATTGTCCTTAACCAGGGGGTCGGACAGGGAATAGCCGACAAGAAACTGCTCGAAGCCAGTGTTAAGGAATTAACAGATATCGCGGGCCAAAAAGCTGTGCAGACTTATTCCACAAAGGACATCTCAAATTTCAAACTAAGGAAAAACATGCCTATCGGCGTTATGGTAACACTACGCCAGGACAGGATGTACGAGTTCCTTGAAAGACTTATCGCTGTTGCATTGCCCAGGATCCGTGACTTCAAGGGGATCAGCTCAAAACTCGACGGAAGGGGAAATTATACTCTCGGGATCACCGAACAGATAATATTCCCGGAGATTGACATCGACAAGGTTACCAAGATCATGGGTTTGCAGATGACTTTCGTGACAACTGCCAAAAGCGATGAGGAAGCCCTTTCACTGCTGAAACATTTCGGATTACCTTTTAAAAACACTAAAAACTGATTATATGGCTAAAGAATCAATGGTAGCCCGCGAAGTAAAACGCGCGAAACTGGTTGAAAAATACTCTGCTAAAAGAGCAAAACTGAAAGCAGAAGGCGATTATGTCGGGCTGAGCCGTCTGCCCAGAAACTCCAATCCCATAAGGCTGCGTAACAGGTGCAGGATCACAGGCCGTACAAGAGGCTACATGAGGCAGTTCGGAATAAGCAGGATAACATTCAGGGAGATGGCTTCCTTTGGTATTATACCGGGTGTAAAGAAAGCAAGCTGGTAAAACAGATAATGAATATTAACAATAAGAAAGAATAATAGAAATGACTGATCCCATTGCAGATTTGCTGACCAGAATCAGGAATGCCCTTATGGCTGGTCATAAGGTTGTAGAAGCTCCGGCATCAAATCTAAAAAAGGAGATTGCCAGGATACTTTTCGAGAAAGGCTATATCCTGAGCTACAAACTGATCGAGGGAGAAAATGGCCAGGGTACGCTTAAAATAGCCCTGAAATACAATCCAAGGAGCAAGCAGCCGGCTATCAAAAGTATACAAAGGGCCAGTCGTCCCGGCCTGAGAAAATACTCCGGTGCCGATGAACTGCCACGAGTGCTAAACGGGCTGGGAATTGCCATTATCTCCACCTCCAGGGGACTTATGACCGACAAGGAGGCAAGAAAAGAAAATGTTGGTGGTGAAGTATTATGTTATGTATACTAAATAGGAGGATATTTTAATGTCACGAATAGGAAAATTACCTGTAAACCTGCCCAAAGGAGTCAGCGTTGAGATCAGCGACTCCAATGTGATCAGTGTGAAAGGGCCTCTGGGAGAACTGAAGCAGAGTATTGCCAAAGATATAAAGGTTGAGGTTGAAAATAATAGCATCATCGTTACAAGACCTTCGGAATCGAAGATCCATAAATCCCTTCACGGCCTTACAAGGGCACTGATCGCGAACATGGTGACAGGTGTTTCGGAGGGCTTTAAGAAGGAGCTTGAACTGGTGGGTGTCGGATTCCAGGCGGTAGCAAAGGGACAATTGCTTGAAATGAGCCTTGGCTATTCCCACGACATAATCCTGGAACTTCCCCGGGAAGTAAAGGTGGAAACCAAAACCGAGAGAAGAAGCAATCCGATTATTACCCTTACCTGTACCGACAAGCAGCTGATCGGCCATGTTGCCGCGAAGATAAGATCCCTGCGTCCACCGGAACCCTATAAGGGTAAGGGAATTAAATTTGTCGGTGAACAACTCAGAAGAAAAGCAGGCAAATCAGCTAGTGTATAAAACGGTTAAATAATAATTGACATGGCTTTAACCAAACTGGAAAAAAGAAACAGGATCCGGATGAGAATCCGGAAAAAAATAAACGGAACTGCCGAAAAACCGCGTATTGCAGTATTCCGCAGCAACAAGCAGATCTACGCCCAGGTCGTTGATGACAACAAAGGAGTTACTATCCTTTCGGTCAGCTCAAGGGAAAAGGAATTGGCCGGACAGACGGGCCTTAAAAAGACCGAACAGGCTAAACTGGTTGGAAAATCACTTGCTGAAAAATGTAAGGAAAAAGGCATCGAGAATGTGGTTTTCGACAGAAGCGGTTATAAATATCATGGTAGAGTAAAATCATTGGCTGAAGCAGCCCGCGAAGGCGGTCTAAAATTCTGATATTATGGGAAACGGAATAAGAAAAGTAAAAACCAGCGATCTCGAACTCAAGGACAGACTTGTTAGCATACAAAGAGTTACAAAGGTTACAAAAGGAGGGCGCACCTTCAGTTTTTCGGCAATTGTTGTTGTGGGAAATGAAGACGGAATAGTAGGACACGGGCTCGGAAAAGCCAGTGAAGTGACCACTGCAATTGCAAAGGGTATTGAGGATGCCAAGAAAAACCTGATCAGGGTGCCGGTAATTCATGGAACAATTCCGCACGAGCAGCTTGCCAAATACGGAGGAGCAAAGGTGTTTATCAAACCGGCCACCGAAGGAACCGGGGTAAAAGCCGGTGGAGCAATGCGTGCAGTGTTAGAGAGCGTAGGTGTAAAGAACGTGCTCGCGAAATCGAAGGGCTCTTCCAACCCGCACAACCTTGTAAAGGCAACTTTCGCAGCTCTTCTTGAGATGCGCGATGCAGTTACCGTTGCCGAACAAAGGGGTGTAACTCTGGAAAAAGTGTTTAACGGATAGAAAAGCAAAGCACAATGGCAAAAATTCGCATTACCCAGGTAAAAAGCAAAATCGGAAAACCCGAAAGACAGAAGAGAACTCTCGAAGCACTGGGAATTAAAAAGCTTAACCATAGTGTTGAACATGAAGCCACTCCACAAATACTGGGAATGGTTGAAAAAGTGAAGCACCTGGTTAAAATTGAGAATATTTAGGATATTAACGGTATTATATTGATATTATAATGGATCTAAGTAACTTAAAACCTGCGAAGGGATCAGTAAAGAAAAGCAAGCGCCTTGGCCGCGGACAGGGTTCCGGAAAAGGCGGTACTTCCACCAGGGGACATAAGGGAGCCAAACAGCGTTCAGGTTATAAGAAGAAATTAGGCTTTGAGGGAGGTCAGATGCCCCTGCAGAGACGACTTCCAAAGGGCGGTTTCAAAAATATATCCCGCGTCGAGTATAAGGCTATAAACCTCAGTACCCTGCAGACACTTGCCGAAAAAAATCAACTTGAAAGGATCGATATAGAGATTCTCAGATCGGCAGGGCTTGTTTCAAAAAATGCCCTTGTAAAAATTCTGGGCAGGGGAAAGCTTGAAAGAAAACTGGAGGTCCATGCCCACTCATTCAGTAAATCGGCAGCAGAAGCAATTGAAGCTCAGAACGGTACCGTCGTAAAAATATAAGTTCATGAGATTTTTCCAGACTATAAGAAACATTTTCAAGATCGAAGATCTTAGGGCAAGACTGATCTATACACTGGCCATAATTGCTCTTTACAGGCTTGGCAAGTATGTGACACTGCCGGGCGTCGATCCATCACAGCTCGGAGCTCTCAAGGCACAGACTTCCCAGGGGCTGATGGGACTTCTTGACATGTTCTCGGGAGGAGCCTTTTCGCAGGCATCAGTCTTTGCACTGGGTATAATGCCATATATATCAGCCTCAATCGTGGTACAGCTGCTGGGAATCGTATTCCCGTATTTCCAGAAACTCCAGAGGGAAGGAGAAAGCGGAAGAAGGAAAATGAACCAGTACACCAGATATCTTACTGTCGCTATCCTTGTTCTTCAGGCCCCAACATACCTTGTAAACCTTTCCGCTCAGCTTCCGGCAAGCGCTTTTGTTCTTGAGAACGGCTTCTTCTTCAAATTGTCGTCAACAATTATTCTTACCGCGGGAACCATGTTCGTGATGTGGCTCGGTGAAAGAATAACCGATAAAGGTATAGGAAACGGTATTTCGCTCATCATCATGATCGGGATCGTTGCACGACTGCCCCAGAACTTCATATTCGAAGCCGGAACCAGGATGAACGGTGCAGGAGGTCCTATCGGACTCATAGTTGAGATAGTGATTTTGTTTGTAATTATTCTTGGAACTATTCTTCTGGTTCAGGGAACAAGAAGGGTGCCGGTGCAGTATGCCAGACGAATTGTAGGCAACAAGCAGTACGGCGGCGTACGTCAGTACATACCCCTGAAAGTGAATGCCGCAGGTGTTATGCCAATCATTTTTGCCCAGGCAATAATGATGCTTCCGATAATAATAGCAGGCTATGCTCAGTCAAGCTCGGGATTCGTGGTGGCTTTCTCAAACATGTACGGGTTCTGGTATAACCTGGTTACAGCTATTCTGATCATTCTTTTTACATACTTCTACACTGCCGTCACAATCAATCCTGTACAGATGGCTGAGGATATGAAGAAGAACGGGGGATTCATCCCCGGCATCAAACCGGGAAGGAAAACGGTCGAGTTCTTCGACACAATAATGTCGAGAATCACATTGCCGGGTTCCATCTTCCTTGCACTTATTGCCGTTCTGCCGGCCATCGCCGTTAAATTCTCGGTAACGCCGCAGTTTGCTCAGTTTTACGGAGGTACTTCCCTCCTTATTCTTGTAGGGGTGGTGCTTGATACGCTGCAGCAGATAGAAAGCCACCTGCTTATGCGTCATTACGACGGTCTCATGAAATCGGGTCGTGTCAAGGGCAGATCCGGCTCCGTGAGGTCAGTTTAACAAAGTTCAGCGTTCTTTGATGTTGTATTTAAAAACTGATGAAGAGATCGGATTGTTGAGGGAAAGCAATTTGCTGGTGTCAAAAACACTTGGGGAACTTGCATCGCTTATCAAACCGGGAGTAACAACTCTTTATCTTGACAGTATCGCGGAGGAATTTATACGGGACAACGGTGGAATCCCTGCTTTCAAGGGATACGGAGGTTTTCCCGCGACACTCTGTACATCTGTCAACGATGAGGTGGTTCACGGAATCCCTTCATCATACATCCTCAGAGAAGGAGATATTGTATCGCTCGACTGCGGTGTGATCCTAAACGGATGGTACGGTGACAGCGCTTTTACTTTTGCAGTGGGCGATATAGACGAATCAGTCAGACGCCTTATGGATGTCACAAGAGAGGCTCTTGAGGAAGGAGTAAAGGAAGCTATCGCCGGCAACAGGATCGGGGATGTTTCCAGGGCAGTTCAAAATAAGGCTGAAAGCGGAGGATATTCGGTGGTAAGGGAGCTTGTCGGTCATGGAATCGGGAAAAGCCTTCACGAACCACCCGAAGTGCCGAACTACGGACGGAGAGGTACAGGGTCCAAAATGGAAAAAGGGCTTGTTATTTGCATAGAACCCATGATCAATCTCGGAAAGAAGGAGACAATCCAGATGAGGGACGGATGGACGATAAAGACAATCGACGGCTTACCGTCGGCTCATTATGAATATGCCGTGGCTGTCGACAGGGGAAGAGCAGATGTATTAACAACTTTTAAATTTATTGATGAAGTTCTAAATAAATCGTAATCGTATGTCGAAGCAAGCATCAATCGAACAGGACGGTACTATCATCGAGGCTCTTTCCAATGCAATGTTCAGGGTAGAGCTCGAAAACGGACACGTCATAACAGCACATATATCCGGCAAGATGAGGATGCATTATATCAAGATCCTCCCGGGTGACAAGGTCAAGGTGGAAATGTCGCCCTACGACCTGACAAAGGGAAGAATAACATTCAGGTACAAATAAGAAATATAATAGAAAATGAAAGTAAGAACATCCGTTAAAAAGCGCAGCGCCGACTGCAAGATAGTAAGGCGTAAAGGGCGCTTGTATGTAATAAGCAAGAAAAATCCCAAGTTTAAACAGAGACAGGGATAATTTATTTAATTTTGCAACTTATTTAAGAAAAGTAATATATGGCACGTATTGTTGGCATTGATTTACCAAGAAACAAAAGAGGTGAAGTAGGCCTTACCTATATCTATGGGGTGGGGAGAAGCACTGCTCAGAAAGTGCTTGATGAAGCCGGAGTCGACAGGAATACAAAGGTTTCGGAATGGACTGATGAGCAGATCAATTCAATTCGCCGCATCCTTGTTGATAATTACAAACTCGAGGGGGAGCTTCGTTCAGAAACCCAACTGAATATCAAACGACTTATGGATATAGGCTGTTACCGTGGTGTCCGTCACAGACTCGGCTTACCGGTCAGAGGACAAAGCACAAAAAACAATGCCAGAACGCGTAAAGGAAGAAAGAAGACCGTTGCTAACAAGAAAAAAGCTACTAAATAAATAGGATATGGCAAAGAAAACCGGAGCACAGAAGAAGCGGATCGTTAAGGTGGAACCGACCGGTCAGGCACACGTGCATTCATCATTCAATAACATCATTATAAGTCTGACAAACAATTCAGGTCAGGTTATTTCATGGTCGTCAGCCGGTAAAATGGGCTTCAAGGGATCAAAGAAAAACACTCCTTATGCAGCTCAGATGGCTTCAGAAGAATGCAGCAAGGTTGCCTACGACCTTGGCCTCAGGAAAGTGAAGGTATACGTTAAGGGACCGGGTGCAGGCCGTGAATCGGCAATAAGGTCGATACACAATTCAGGTATCGAAGTTACGGAAATCATCGATGTGACACCGATGCCTCATAACGGATGCCGCCCCCCGGCCAGAAGGAGAGTTTAATTTGTGACGCGAAGGATAGTAATTCAGTAAAATAATAGCACAATGGCAAGATATACCGGCCCAAAATCAAGAATTGCACGAAAATTCGGGGAACCAATATTCGGACCCGACAAGCATCTCGACAGGAAAAACTTTCCTCCTGGCCAGCATGGTATGAACAAAAAAAGAAAAAAGACCTCGGAATACGGAATCCAGCTCAAGGAAAAACAAAAGGCCAAATATACCTACGGAATCCTTGAAAGACAGTTTCACAGGACTTTCGACAAGGCCCAGAGAGCAAAAGGCGTAACCGGTGAGGTTCTCCTTCAACTCCTGGAGTCACGCCTCGATAACGTGGTATACCGGCTCGGGATTGCCCCGACAAGAGCAGCCGCGCGCCAGCTCGTTTCGCACAGACATATAACCGTTAACGGACAGGTGGTCAATATACCTTCATCCCAGCTGAAACCCGGAGATATTGTCGGAGTTCGCGAAAAATCAAAATCACTGGAGACAATAGTAGATTCACTTACAACAAGGAAATATTCAAAGCTTCCGTGGCTCGAGTGGGACGATGCCCAGATGGCAGGTAAGTTTATGACAGTACCTGAACGTTCTGATATTCCTGAAAACATCAGGGAACAGTTAATTGTTGAATTGTATTCGAAATAATTTTTAAGATAAGTTCTATGGCCATTTTATCATTCCAGAAGCCCGACAAAGTTATAATGCTGGAAGCCACCGAGAGGTACGGCAAGTTCGAATTCCGTCCTCTGGAACCCGGCTATGGCATTACAGTGGGTAACGCCCTGAGAAGGATACTCCTGTCGTCGCTCGAAGGTTATGCCATCACTAGCGTGAAAATAGAAGGCATCGACCATGAGTTTTCCACTATAACAGGAGTCATCGAGGATGTTACGGAGATCATCCTGAACCTGAAACAGGTTCGCTTCAAAAGGACAGTCGAAGATGTTGATCACGAAAAGGTGATGATCAAGTTCACTGGCCAGGAAGTGTTCAAGGCCGGAGCACTGAACAGCGTTCTGAGCAGCTTCGAGGTTCTTAACCCCGATCAGGTAATACTGAGAATGGAAGCAGACGTCAAGCTCCAGATGGAACTTAATATAAACAAGGGAAGGGGATACGTACCGGCTGAGGAAAACCAGCCTGTCGACAGCGAATTCGGACTGATAGCAATCGATTCAATTTTCACCCCGATAAGGAATGTGAAATATACAGTTGAAAACTTCCGAGTTGAACAGAAAACCGACTACGAGAAACTTCTGCTCGAAATAGATACAGACGGATCAATCAATCCGAAGGAAGCATTGAAGGAGGCTGCAAAAATCCTGATATATCACTTCATGCTGTTCTCGGATGAGAAAATAACCATCGATTCGGAAGAAAAAATGGCAAACGAGGAATTTGATGAGGAAGTGCTTCATATGCGCCAGCTCCTCAAGAACAAGCTGGTCGACCTCGACCTCTCCGTAAGGGCTCTCAACTGCCTTAAGGCAGCTGAAGTGGAATCACTTGGTGACCTTGTTAAGTTTAACAAGAATGATCTTCTCAAATTCAGGAATTTCGGGAAGAAATCACTCACCGAGCTCGAAGAATTGCTTGAGTCAATGAGCCTGACATTCGGAATGGATGTCAGTAAATACAAGTTAGACAGAGATTAAGTTGAAACAAGGTAAGGAAATAGAGAAATGCGACATCAGAGAGTAATAAATCACCTTGGAAGAAAAAGCTCGCACAGGAAATCGATGATTTCCAATATGGCTTCATCGCTCATCCTTCACAAAAGGATAAAAACCACCACTGCAAAGGCTAAAGTGCTCAGGACATTCGTGGAACCCTTGATTACAAAATCGAAGGAAGACTCAACCCACTCGAGAAGGGTTGTCTTCGGATACCTGAAGGACAAAGAGGCAGTTGCTGAGCTTTTCAGGGAAATATCACCCAAAATAGCCGAAAGGCCGGGAGGATATACAAGAATACTGAAAACGGGGAACCGTATCGGCGACAACGCTGAAATGTGCATAATCGAACTGGTCGACTTCAACGAGACGATGCAGGGAACAGAAGCTGCCAAACCAAAAGCTGCCAGGAGAAGAAGATCATCAAAGAAAAGCGAAACGGAAAAGGCTGATGCAAAAGCAGGAAAAACCGCGTCTGCAAAAGCAAAAAAGAGCACAAAGGAACCGAAGATTGAGGAGGAATCCGAATCCGGAGCGGAAGAAAAAGAATAGCGGATGAAATTTTCAGCCAGGGGGATATGGTCATACGCGCTATATCCCTTTTTTTGTATATCTTGCAATATTGTTTAATAAAAAAATAATTCCAATGGGACAAATAATTAGTATACATGCACGTGAAATTCTGGATTCCCGGGGAAATCCTACAATTGAAGTTGATGTTCTGACTGCAAGCGGTTATCAGGGCAGGGCGGCAGTCCCCTCCGGAGCATCCACCGGCGAGAATGAGGCGCTTGAACTGAGAGATGGCGACAAGTCGAGATACCTCGGAAAAGGCGTTCTTAAAGCCGTTCATAATGTTAATAACGTTATTGCAGAAGAGCTTATAGGAATGGACGTTACAGACCAGGCCGGCATCGATGGCAAAATGATAGAACTCGACGGTACAAAAACAAAAAGTACTCTCGGTGCAAATGCCATTCTCGGAGTTTCACTCGCGGTGGCAAAGGCGGCTGCATCATACCACGGATTACCACTGTTCAGATATATCGGCGGATCAAATGCAGTCACTATTCCCGTGCCCATGATGAATATAATAAACGGCGGATCACATTCGGATGCCCCCATCGCATTCCAGGAATTCATGATCAGGCCGGTGGGAGCTCCCAGTTTCAGAGAAGGCCTGCGCATGGGAGCAGAAGTGTTCCATTCGCTTAAAAAAGTCCTTAAAGAACGCGGCCTTAGCACCGCGGTAGGTGACGAAGGAGGTTTTGCACCTGTTTTCGATGGAACGGAGGACGCTCTCGACACAATCCTAAAAGCAGTTGAAGCAGCAGGATACAAACCGGGAAGCGATATCAAAATAGCCCTCGACTGCGCTGCTTCCGAATTCTACCAGGAAGGCATATATAACTACGCTAAATTCGAAGGCCCGAAAGGAGCAAGAAGAACCTCAAAGGAACAGGTCGACTACCTCGAACAACTGGTGGGAAAATATCCAATCGACTCAATTGAGGACGGAATGTCGGAAAACGACTGGGACGGCTGGAAAATGCTTACCGATAGACTTGGAAAGAAAATCCAGATCGTTGGCGACGATTTGTTCGTTACTAATGTTGAATACCTTAAGAAAGGAATTGAAACAGGCTGTGGAAACTCTATCCTTATCAAACTTAACCAGATAGGATCACTAACCGAAACTCTCAATGCCATTGAAATGGCTCACAGGGCAGGATATACAACCGTTATATCACACCGCTCGGGAGAAACCGAAGATGCAACAATTGCTGATGTTGCAGTGGCTGTAAATTCGGGACAGATCAAAACCGGATCGTGCAGCAGAACCGACAGGATATGCAAGTACAACCAGCTGCTCAGGATCGAGGAATCCCTTGGAAACCTGGCTGTCTACGGGTATAAAAAATAAGAGGATAATTTGATTTTTTCATCCCCCGGAGTTTA
Organism: Bacteroidales bacterium; assembly: GCA_034679225.1. Classification (GTDB taxonomy): domain Bacteria; phylum Bacteroidota; class Bacteroidia; order Bacteroidales; family VadinHA17; genus LD21. Next base: position 28,615 of record JAXDBC010000038.1, read on the forward strand.
TGGCTACGGGGGATTTTTTTGAGCGTTATAACAATGTAATAACCTGGTTATTAATCTGATATAAAGTTATTAACAATTGTTGATAACTCATGTTTATATCGCGTGTACAATAACAGACATCCTCTCCATTGCCATATCATATTCTTAATGTACATTTGTTCTATCAGGTGAGCGATAAAAGACTGCTCAAATGATGTGGAACAGGGAAAGGCTTCTTAACTGAAGCCCGAACAGGTTCGGTCAGACCTTCGGGACTGCATATCAGGAGAGCCGAAGCCCTGGAAAATGAACTCCGGTTCAGGATACCAGGCAGATCGATGAAACCGGAAACGTTCTTTCAACGATTCAGTCACAGGGCAGGCAGAAGAAAACGGGTTTCGGCACGTAAAATTTTCTGCAACTGGTACAGATCCTCCGGGAAATGACATCAGTCAGCCTGAATGACGCTTCGTCCCGGAAGCCCGGTCGCGGGACCGGACAAAAGGACAGCAGGAAGGTAAAGCTGTAACAGGCATTACCGGAACGCCAGGGGCTGATCCCGTATCAGGAAAATCAGCCGGTCAGAATAACAGTAACCTGACGCCCGTCGCGGCTTCGGTTGCAAAAGGCGAATGGGAACTATTCAAACGAGTAGTTCCCATTACTGTTTTATATACTTCCTTTGTTCAAATACACTACCCGGTTTTCCGAACCTTCCGGCAACATGCTTTTTTCACGTCTTTTACTAACTTTGATTCATTTATTTCCATTATATGCCTTATTCCGGACTTGCCGATTTTATAACACAGCTTGAGAAGGCCGGTGAACTGCACCGGATAAGCTCCTTTGCCGATCCTGTTCTCGAAATAGCGGAAATAACCGACCGGATAGTGAAAACCGGGGGGAAAGCCCTCCTTTTTGAAAATAACGGTACCCGCTTCCCCCTTCTTATTAATGCCTACGGCTCGGAAAGACGACTTTCAATGGCACTCGGAACAGACGATATCTCCGGCACAGCCGGGGAACTGGAAAAGCTGTTCAATATGCTCACCGGCCCCGCCGGATCGATGTCCGGCAGAATAAGATCACTGCCTGAACTGATCAGGATTGCCGGGTATCTTCCCCTTAATGTCCGCGGGAGAGGAAGATGCCGGCAGGTGATTCACGGCAAACCCGACCTGACGATGTTTCCGGTTCTTAAATGCTGGCCCCACGACGGGGGCAGATTCATAACACTGCCTGTCGTTCATACACGGCACCCTGTTACCGGAAAGACAAATGCCGGAATGTACCGGATGCAGGTGTTCGGACCCGATACTGCTGGAATGCACTGGCACAGGCACAAAACGGGTGCAAACCATTATGAGGAATGGAAGAAGACAGGAAAGAAAATGCCGGTTTCGGTTTCACTCGGGGGCGATCCCGTTTATGCATATTGTGCAACTGCACCTTTACCTGAAAATATAAACGAATACATACTTGCCGGCTTCCTCAGGAAAAAGAGAGTTAAAATGGTGAAATGCCTTACCAATGATCTATATGTTCCGGCTGATGCCGATATTGTAATCGAGGGATATGTCGATCCTGCTGAACCGCCGGTATTGGAGGGACCTTTCGGGGATCATACAGGTTTTTACAGTCTGGCTGACCTGTATCCCATTTTTCATGTGACCTGCATCACGCACGCGGCCGATGCCGTTTACCCTGCAACCATTGTAGGGATACCGCCCCACGAGGACGCGTGGCTCGCGCTGGCAACCGAAAAAATATTCCTGGCACCCCTGAAGCTGGCCATTCAGCCGGAAATAATCGATTTTCACATGCCGGTGGCCGGCGTTGCCCATAACCTGGTTATAGTGAAGATAAAAAAGAGCTTCCCCGGGCAGGGGATGAAGGTTATCAGCTCCCTTTCGGGAGCGGGACAGATGATGTTCACAAAATACATGGTAGTGGTAAGCGGCGATGTCGACATAAGGAATTACAGGGAGCTTGCAGCTCATGTTGCTGAGAACACGGTGCCGGAGAAGGATTTTGTGTTTAACTCCGGACCTATGGATGTCCTGGATCATTCGTCCGGCAGTTTTTCATTCGGAGGAAAGGCAGGGGTGGATGCTACGGTAAAACTCCCTGAAGAGACAGGGGGGATACGACCGGCCGGAATATCTTCGGATCCGCGTGACATTGATCCGGCAGGCATCCTGAATGTACCCTTCATAAAGGGATTCAGGGAATACAGGGTAAACGGCAGGAATAAAATTCTTTTGCTTGGCGCCAATCCTTCGGAAGACAGCGGAAGTGTTGACAGGATATGCCGGTTTCTGAAAGAAAACTCCGGCTTGCTGAGCTATTGTCTGGTTTTGGTGCTCGATCACACTGTTGACCTTGATGATATGAATATTGCAGCCTGGCAGTTGCTTGGAAACTCCGATCCCGTGAGAGATCATTGCTTTATAGCCCCCGGATCGGTACTGATTGACGGAACCATGAAGGTTTACCGGGAGGGAGGCTTCCCGCGGCCGTGGCCGAATGTTGTATGTGCCGGCAGGGAAACAATAGAAAGCGTTGACAAAAAATGGGATTCCCTTGGTTTTGACCGTTTTGTACCTTCCTTTTCACTCAGGTACTCAGGTCTTTTAAGAGATGGCGGGGATACTGTATTCTTCTGAAAGTGCCGTGGAAAGTTTCCGGAACTGAACATGGAATGGCCGGATATGAACACTTATGAATATTTATGTAGTCAGAGCAGCTGACTGATCTTTTCAAGCAGCATTTCAGGATGAAATGGCTTTGAAATATAATCATCAATCCCTGACGAAAGGCATAATTCCTTGTCTCCTATCATTGCATTGGCAGTTATGGCAATTACCGGCACATGTTTCCCGGAACCTGCTTCCTTTTCACGGATCTTTTCAGCCGCCTCTATCCCGTCCATCACCGGCATCACAATATCCATAAGGATCAGGTCATATTCCGATTCCCTGAGTTTTTCCATTGCTTCGCTGCCGTTTGAAGCCGTATCGACCGTGCCGGCGAAGGGTTTGAGCATTAACAGGGTAGTATCCCGGTTTAACAGGTTATCTTCAACAAGAAGTATCCTGGCATCCTTTATTTCCTTCCGGACTCTTTCCTTTTCAGAGATGGTTTCCTTTTCAGAGTGTCCTGCCTGAAGCACTCCGGGGGAAGAACAGCTGAAAGGCATCCTGATATTCAGTACAGAGAAATTCTCACCCAGTTCCTGACTGAAACTGCCCTTTTTCCGGGATATCAGCCGTGCGGCAAGCTGACCGGCAGTACCTTCATGATCAATGAAACTGATTCTTCTGTCGGTCTGTATTCTCAGGTATAGATTATTCAATTGCTTCGTTTGTTTCTCCTTCTTTACACTGATATTGACCTTTACAGGTATTCCCGATTGTCCAGCTTCTATGGTATTGAATATATCGAGAAGAATCTGTTTTATTATTATCGGATCGCCGCTGCATTCATATTCACTGAAATCCTTTTTGCTGAAGATAAAGTCGAGCTTTGCCTTCTCCTTTTGCCTGAAAAGGTCGATGGTGTTCTGAATCGTTGAAAGCATGTTGTATCTTATGGCTTTGCGTTTGCCAAAGCTTATGCTGCCTGCCGATTCCATAGTTAACTCATTGACAATTGTAACCATGTTGTTTGTAGAGGCAATGAAGGTTTCCAGCAGTTCCTTCTGCTTTTTCTGAAGTTCGGTGTTGAGAAGAAGGTCGGAAATTACAACGAGATTATTGAGCGGCTCACGGATCCTGTGAGAAAACCCGGTGATTACATCCTCTTTCTTCTCTCCAGAGCTTGAAGCTTCTTCAATCGATTCCCTGACGGTTTTCAGCAGGGAGCCGGTTTTGCGGAATACCAGGATCTGCATGGTGGCGCCTGCTATTATCAGGATGCCGCAGGGCAGGCGCACGTCGAACGACAGGAGAACTATTGCAAGAATAAGGCAGATGAGCGAAACTATTGAATAGACCTCGATCAGATTCCTTCTTCCGGCAAATTCTTCCCCGGAATACATACTTCCGGAATTAGCTGTGCCATTAACGTTTATTGTCATTGTACTATGTCAGATGTATTGTAGAAATGTAAAATAAATCTCATTGGTGATAAATATCCATTCAATTAGATAACGTTACTATGCAGGAAAATCTTATTTTTGTTTTTGTGGTATAGTTTTTGAACCTTCAGATATATAAATCATCTGCCAATATGAAGACGATAATCAGGGTTTTGCTGGTGTTCGCGGTGATTTCCGCCGGCGGATCTTTTTATCCGGCTGCCGGGCAGGAAAATGACGGGATGGTCGAATATACACCCGACTTCCGGTTCGAAGACGGTATTTACCTGAATTTCGATCAGGTTAAGACAAACAAGCCCATACCAAAGGCAAAGATTCTGACTTCGACCGATTACAATGACAAGGATTTTTTCAAGAATCTGCTGGAGTCGGACAAAATCTACTTTTACGACGCGATGGGAGTCAGACAGGAAATTGACAAGTCGGAGATATGGGCATTTGCCAGGAACGGTATACTGTATATTCAGGTACAGGGGAACTTCAACAGGATAACTTTTATAGGGAGTATCTGCCATTTTGTTGCCGACGTGACATCGTATGACAACAGGTACTACAATTATCCTTACGGGTATTACGATCCCTACATGTCCTATCCTTACTACAGGTACCCTTACAGCCTTTACAGTCCCTATTCCTATGGTAACTACTATTCTCCGTACGGACCTTATTATTCTCCTTACAGAAATAATATCGGGCGCAATGAGCTAAGGCAGTATCTTATTGATTTTGACACGGGTAATGTCCTGGAATATGATGTTGAGAATACGGAGCTTTTGCTTATGAAGGACCAGGAGCTTTACGAGGAATACATGCATCTCGCGAGAAAAAAGAGAAAGGATTTGATGTTTGTTTACATACGCAAGTTTAACGAAAGGAATCCTCTGTATATTCCTTCAAACCAGGGACTTTAAATGAAGAGACTTTTTTTGTTCTTTCAGCTGACAGTTTTCTGCGGATTACTGTCCGGGCAGGCGCCTTTTCCTTCAGGCAGTGAAATCAGGCAGTTTATGTCATCCACAACATGTGTCGTGCTTGAAAGCGGCAACACAATCTATAATGCATATATCAGGCAGGCAGTTACGGAATATTGGACCGTCACGCCTTTCGAGTTCATAAATCAGGACGATTTTGATGAAAAACGCGGCGACCCTGCCTTCTCCTTCCTTATCCTTACCGAAACACGTCCGGCCAACGACAAGTCGGGCTCCTCATATAATTTTTTAAACCTTCTACAGGGTAAGAATGTACCTGAAATAGGTAAAATGCCTGAGATATCGGCAATTCCCCTTTCAGCCGGCGGAGAGGACGATCTGGAATACGGGTATAAACTGGGTGCAATATTGTTGTTTATGCAGAATCATGCCCGTCTGATAGCTGAAAACCCCATGATGGTAGGCAGAAGATTGCTAAGCTATTACAACCGGTTCACCCCCGAAGTAAGGAGCAGGAAGATACTTGCAACAGAGGCGGATCTTTCACCGGCTCTTGCTTCCGCGGATAAAATAAAAGAACTGTATCCTTACGATTTTGAGATTGTTTCAGAAGATGAGATTGTCACGGCTATTCATGAAAAGACACCCAATATACTGATCCTGCATAAAGTAGGTCCCGGAGAGGATGCGACGGCAGGTTTCTGTTACAAGATGCTTTTCGGAACCGACGATTCGGGTTTATATTACTACAACCAGCACAGGATAGATGGGAATAACCCCAACGGACTGCTTCCCGCGGATCTGAAGCGTTTTATCAGGCCCTGAAATGCAACATCTGCCGGGGAAAAGCGTCTTTTAGCAAAAGAGTCGTCATGAAACCCATGTCTGTCGAACACAAAAACACGTATTTACATAATTTTCAGTCATGTGGCTTGCCCCGCCTGAGCGGGCACCTTTAAATCAAAAATAATAACCCGATGTACGAAATAAGAGAACTGTCGGAGAGCGAAAGGAACTGGGCAATGCTGTGTCATCTGTCCGCGTTTGCCGGATATTTTTTCCCCTTCGGAGGCATCCTGGGGCCGCTGATCTGCTGGCTGTTGAAGAAGGATGAGTCGCGATGGGTGGACTTTAACGGGAAATGGGCCCTGAATTTCCAGATTTCCATCTTATTATACATGGTGCTGGCAACCCCTCTTGCCTTTATAATAGTAGGTATTCCAATACTTCTGTTCCTCGGTTTCCTGGAAGTGATCTGTATTGTCATAGCAAGTGTCAGGGCATCGAAGGGCGAAGAATTCAGATATCCACTGTGTATCCCTTTCATTCAGTAATTTTTTTGTTCATGCAAGTGTTGTCAGCTCAGAAATTTGTATATTTCTGAGCTGATTAACCCGTTCTGCCATGAAGAAAGAAACTGCCGCAAAGAAAGCATCTGCTTCAAAGAAAGCATCTGCCGTTAAGAAAAACACTAAGGGAAAGAAGGCCAGGGTAAAGGTTTTCGAGAAAAAGGATCTCTATCGCGACATCGAGGCTGAGAAACGAGATAAGATAGGAAGCGCCGAGTACCTGAAGAAACTCAGGGAGCTTGAGATTGAACTCGTCAAACTGCAGGAATGGGTGAAAGCTAATAAACTTAAGGTTGTAGTGGTTTTTGAGGGCCGAGATGCCGCCGGAAAGGGAGGAGTAATCAAGACCATTGCAGGCTGTCTGAATCCAAGAATATGCCGTATTGTTGCTCTTGGTATTCCCACCGAAAAGGAAAAGACGCAATGGTATTTCCAGCGCTATGTGTCTGAGCTTCCGTCAGGAGGTGAGATAGTCCTGTTTGACAGAAGCTGGTACAACAGGGCTGGGGTTGAAAAGGTGATGGGATTCTGCACCGATGAGGAATACGAGGAGTTCCTGCGTTCGTGCCCGGAATTTGAAAGGATGCTTATCCGGTCCGGAATAATATTAATAAAGTACTGGTTCTCAATAAGTGACAAGGAGCAGGAAAAGAGGTTTCAGGACAGGATAAATGATCCTACAAAACGCTGGAAGATAAGTCAGATGGATGTGGAGTCTCGAGAAAAATGGGTTGAATATTCTATTGCCAAGGACAAGATGTTCTCCTACACCGATATCCGCCAGTCGCCCTGGTTTGTTGTTCCGGCTGACGACAAGAGAAGAGCCAGGCTGAACTGCATCGATCATCTGCTTTCATTGATCCCCTACGAGGACCTTACCCAAAAATCAATAAAGCTCCCGCCGCTGAAACATGAGGTAGCTTATGTCAGGCCTCCCATCACGGAGCAGAATTTTGTTCCGAACAAATATTAGAATGGTCTTGCGGTCTGGCACGACCGCACGACTGCACGACCGCAGGACCGCACGACCGCAAGACCGCAAGACCGCACGACCGAACGACAGGCGACCGCGGGGAGCAAGACTATACGACTTTCCCTTTTTATTCCTACTTTTGTCCTTTATCTTATTAAAATGAAGCCTTCAATACCAAAAGGAACCCGCGATTTCTCACCGGAAGAGATAATGAAACGGGAAAGTATCTTTGAGACAATCAAAAAGGTTTTCAGGTACTATGGCTACCAGGCTATTGAGACGCCTGCAATGGAAAACCTGTCGACCCTGCTTGGAAAATATGGGGAAGAGGGTGACAAACTGCTGTTCAGGATTCTCAATTCAGGAAATTTCCTTTCAGGTGTAAGCGATGAGGAACTTCTTGACAGAGACCTGAATAAGATATCCTCAACTATCTGTGAACGGGGGCTCAGGTACGACCTCACGGTGCCCTTCGCACGTTATGTCGTTCAGCATCGCGATGAAATAGTCTTTCCGTTCAAGAGGTACCAGATACAACCGGTGTGGAGAGCCGACCGGCCCCAGAAAGGACGATACCGTGAATTCACCCAGTGCGATGCTGATGTAATTGGAAGTGATTCCCTGTTGAATGAGTATGAACTGATAAGAATTATCGATGATATTTTCAGAGATCTCGGGATAAACATCGTGGTAAAGATCAACAACAGGAAGATACTTTCAGGCATTGCAGAGATAATCGGCGAATCGGGAAGGATCACCGATATAACGGTTGCTATCGATAAACTGGATAAGATCGGGACAGATGCGGTAAATGAAGAACTGAAGGCTAAAGGCGTATCATCTGATGCCATTTACAGGCTGCAGCCCATCCTGAAGCTTAAGGGAAGCGCTGAGAAAAAGCTGTCGGAACTTGAAGCGACGCTTTCAGAATCAGAGACAGGACTGAAAGGAATTGAGGAAATGAGGAAGCTCTTTTCGTATATCGGAAGTACATCACTGACAGCAGCGACAGAACTTGATCTGACACTTGCAAGGGGACTGAACTATTACACCGGGGCCATCATTGAGGTCAAGTCGCGTGATGTCAGTATCGGCAGCATATGCGGCGGAGGGCGTTATGATAACCTTACGGGAGTTTTCGGTATGGAGGGAGTCTCCGGCGTGGGAGTCTCCTTCGGGGCCGACAGGATATATGATGTAATGACCCAGCTGAACCTTTTCAGCGCCAGGGATGTGGTGCAGACAAAAGTGATGATAGTCAATTTCGGCGAGAAAGAAACCGGATTTGCCCTGAAGCTAAGAAGCACGCTGATTGAGAACGTGATAAGCACCGAATTCTATCCAGATACCGTCAAACTGAAAAAGCAGATGTCCTATGCCGGTTCGAGGAAGATACCCTATATCGTTCTCGCGGGTGAAGATGAAATCAGTAAAAACCTGGTTACCCTCAGGATAATGGCAACAGGAGAGCAGAAGAAGATGGATGTTGCTGAACTTTTAACTTTTCTGAAAAACGCTGCACACTAAACACTTAACCCTGAATCACTTACTCTCGTTGACCCCCTTTTCCTCCCGTCCCGTCCCGATTCCCCTGCATTCACATACCCCCTTTCCCGTTTCCCCCAGGGGGGAAAGGCTTCTTCCAATGGAAGTTGCTGCTCAATTTGTTATATCAAGCATTGAAGTTCATATTTCTTTCCAATATTAGCAGAATCTTCTTGCTCCTTCACCCTAGGGGGTTGGGGGTAAAGCCCCCTTGGGGGTTGGGGGTAAAGCTCCTTGCTGCTCAATTTATTATATAAAGCGAGCCGCGTGCCGCGTGCCGCCCGCCGCCCGCCGTTCTTTCGCCCTGTGCCCTACCCCCTGAATTTCTGATAAACTATAACCGCTCCTTCGTCGAAGCGGATCTCGAATGAATCGCCTGTTGCTTCATTCAGGGTTCCCCGCCACCAGTTCATGAGTTTAAGGCCTGAAAGTTCATATCTCAGACCTGAAGAACTGATTTCAGTTTCGGGGTTTACCGAGAACAGTGAAACCTGCTGACCAACAAAGGAGTTTAGTGACCTGCTTCCCAGTATCGGGGTGAATATTCCGGTATCGGTTACCATCACGACGCTGACTTCCCTGGCATATTCAGCGAGGAGTGATATGTTGCCGATGGTATGGTCTTCCCTTTTTCCCGTGGCTCCGACAATCACAATATCCATATAACTATTATTAATACACCACCTGACTGCCTTTGTGAGGTCGTTGGTCTCCTGGTCGGGGTCTCTGAAGAGCCGGCCGGAATATTCCCGGGCAATTTCGCGGTCGATGGAATCAAGGTCGCCCACTATCGCTTCAGCTTCCAGTCCGGAACCGGCAAGGTTCTTAATACTGCCGTCGCAGCAGATTATATGTTCAGCTTTCCGGAGGTATGCAAGAGGCACCGGATGCATGGGAAAGTTCCCGTCAGCGAGTATTACAGTTCGCTGGATATCGAAAATGATGTTTTGATACATCATTGCAGACAGTTAATTAATATTAAAAGCTGAAATTTAGTTATTCTGCATGGGAAAACAAGCGTCTGTAATGCATACAGCCCTATATAATTCAGCAAAACAAACTGAGTATCACATGACAAAAAAAAAAAATTGATTTGTAGTAATCTATCGAAGATTCAACTATATTTGGACACCCTATAAACCTAACCCATGTTGCCTATGGTACAAACATTCATTTGCTATTTAATTTCAGTGGGAGTTTAAGACTCCATTTTTTATCCACCAAGTAAATTTTACTTGGAACATTTTTTATTTAATTATCTAATCTAACTAACTTCTCAAAAGTATGACGAAAAAAATCATGCGAATTGTTTCATTCCGTACAAGTTCAAGGCTTGTCATGAAACTTTTGACAGTGTTGGTATTGCTTGGCTCTCTGCCTGCATTTACTGCAAGCGCTGATCCGGGTGATATGCAACAGAAGAGGATCACCGGCCGCGTTACCGACAATTCGGGAGCGCCGTTGCCAGGTGTGAACATTCTGGAAAAAGGCACCATCAATGGCTCTATTACCGATGCCGACGGAAATTATGCACTTACCGTTGCCGGATCGAGCTCGGTGCTGACATTTTCATTCATCGGTTATACCAGTCAGGATGTGACTGTTGGTTCGCTTAACGCGGTTGACGTAGTTCTTCAGGAATCCTTATCGGCCCTTGATGAGATCGTGGTTGTAGGTTATTCGACCCAGGCAAGGAAGTCCCTTACAGGATCCGTGTCGCAGGTTGGTGCAGCCGCCTTATCAGAGAGTGCCGCCACCAACCCGATCACCCGTCTTCAGGGTAAGATCGCGGGTGTGACCATTCTGAACCAGCACACGCCCGGCGAGGGCTCGACGATCAGGATCCGAGGTATGACGACCATCAACGACGCCAGTCCTCTTTACGTTGTTGACGGTGTTCCCGGAGGTTCCTATTCACCAAACGACGTTGAAACAATCACTATACTGAAGGACGCTGCCGCGCAGTCGATCTACGGTGCAAGGGCAGCCAACGGTGTTGTTCTTATCACCACCAAGGGCGGTAAGAAAAACCAGAAAGTCCAGATGAACGTTAATGTAAGGCAGGGATTCACTTCTCCCGGTAAGTTCTATGACCTGCTCAACACGCAGGAATGGGCTGAGATGCTTTGGCTTGAAGCCAAAAACGGCGGTGTTTCAGGCTACAAACACCAGCAGTTTGGTAATGGTTCGAGCCCGGTTATCCCGGATTTCATCTTCCCGACGGCTGCAATGGCGGGTGACCCGCGTGCCGACATGAAGTTGTACGACAACAAGATCGCTGAAGAAGACGGCAGCGACACTTACCTCATTACCAGAACCAGCCCGGGGACCGATTTCTACGGAGCTGCCACCAGGAATGCAGCCTACAAGGAGTACACCCTCGATATTGCCGGCGGTACACAGAACGCTGCCTATGCATTCATGCTTGGTTATACCAATGAGGAAGGTATATTCAAGTACACCGGCTTCGACAATTACAGCTTCCGCGCCAATGTGTCCGCGTCTCCTGCAAAATGGATTGATGTTGGAGCCAACGTGGGGATTCAGTACAGCACCGACCGCGGTGCACAGGGCGACAACTCTGAATCATCCCTTATCTCGTGGTGCTACAGGATGCCGACCGCTGTACCGGTTTACGACGAATCAGGTACCACGTTTGCCGGATCAAGGCCTTCAGCCATGGGTAATTCCAGTAATGCCGTCTTCGTTGCCTGGTCAAACCAGTATGACAAAACCACTCAGATGGACGTTAGCGGAAACACCTTCGTTAAATTCAACATACTGAAGGGACTCTCCGCGAAATCCCTTATCGGTATCAACCAATACGGACGAAACACTGATAATTTTGACTATTTTGAAGTGGCAGCCGCGGAAAGGGGAAAATATGACAGCTTTACCAAGGAAAACAGAGCCAATCTGAACTGGACCTGGACAAACACCATTGAGTATGGTCTCAGGACCGGCAGCCATGACATCAAGCTTATCGCAGGTACTGAAGCATACGCTAACAAATACACCAGGCTTACTGCAGGAAGGCAGCAGTTCCCTGTCAAGGATCCCAACTACATGAATCTTAACACCGGTCTTCGTAGTATAAGCAATTCCGACGACAACAATGCTTACAGCCTTTTCTCGATATTCGGACGTGCCAACTACACTTATGCCGACAAATACATGGTTGAAGCAGTAGTAAGACGTGACGGCTCATCCCGTTTCGGTAATGAAAAATACGGTATCTTCCCTGCATTCTCTGTTGGATGGAGAATGACCGAGGAAGCATTCATGGCTTCAACCAAGCAGTGGCTCAACGAACTGAAGATCCGTACAGGATGGGGTGCAGTCGGGAACGACCGTATGGGTAACTACAACAGCTACACCCAGATCATATACAGTGAAGGAAACGCCAGCTATGGTATGACCGGTGATCATAACAATTTCAGCAACACGGGTTTCTACCAGTCGACATTCGGTAACACCGATGTGAAATGGGAAGCCACCACGACCACCAACCTTGGTATCGATGCATCTTTCTTCAACCACTGGACATTGACATTCGACGTATGGCAGCGTAAAACCCACGACATGCTTTACCAAAAGCAGCTGCCATTGGTTCTTGGTACAGCTACCAGGCCTTCAATCAACATCGGTGAAATGAAGAACACCGGTTTCGATCTTGAACTGGGATACTCGAATACAGCTTTGAACGGCGATTTCTATTACAGCGCCGACCTTGTTTTATCGCGCTACAAGAATGAGCTGACCAAACTTACCGATGTCTCCACCGACTTCTACCAGGGATCGGGATTTCGTGAGAAGTATTACACCAGGACTCAGACAGGCCACGCTTTCCCTGAATTCTACGGTTATGTAGTGGAAGGCATCTTCCAGAGCAACGAGGAAGCAGCTGCATGGGCTCCTGCATTCGGAACCTATAACAAGGCCGGTCACTTCAAATACAAAGATGTCAGCGGCCCCAACGGAGTTCCTGATAATGTGATCAATTCTTACGACCGTACCTACATCGGAACACCTCACCCGGATTTCACCGCCGGTCTCAGCCTGAACCTTGGTTACAAGGGAATTTCCCTTATGACTACTCTCTATGCTTCAGTGGGCAATGATCTGGTTAACTATGTAAGTCGTTTCATCGATTACACGCAGTTCGAGTCGGGAAAGAGCAAGAGAAGGCTTTATGAATCATGGGGAAGCCCGCATCTGAAGAACAACGCGGATGCCACCATGCCCATCATTTACTCTAACGACACTCCTCACCAGGAGCCCTCCACGGCATTTATTGAGGATGCATCATTCCTTCGTATGAAGACCTTAAGGGTCGGCTATGACCTCAACAGGATACTGAACAACAAGTTCAGCTCGCTTCAGATCTACTTCCAGGGTTCCAACCTTTTCACCATCACCAAGTATTCGGGACTTGATCCTGAAATCTCAGGTGCAGGAATCAACATGGGTATAGACTCCGGCGCATGGCCAACAAGAAGGCAGTTTATCTTCGGGATCTCTTTTGGCCTGTAACAGATGTTTTTATGAATAGTAAACTTAAACGAATATGAAAAGAATAACCAAATTATTATCAATCGCGATACTTTTCGGAAGCTTGCTGATGATATATTCCTGCAGTGATGAGTACCTCACCAAGGAACCCCCGGGAGTTGTATCAAAAATTATTCTCGAGACACCTGATGGCGTTGAAGCTCTTCTTGTTGGTGTATATGAAAGGATGCAGAACGGAAGTTCAATGTTCGGAGGCGCCATGACAAGTGACTGGACTTATTCAGCCGGATGTTCGGATGATTGCTACAAGGGAACATCGAGCGGCGACCAGGCCAACTTCAACCTTCTCGAGAGGTACGAGGCTCTTCCAAACAATCCCTATCTAAGTGACAGATGGACACTCTGCTATGACGGAGTTGCCCGCGCCAACGTCGCCCTGCAGTTCCTGTGGCAGACACAGGCAGGTCCTTCACCGCTTACAGCCGAGAGGGCAAAACAGGTAGAAGCTGAAGCCAAATTTCTGAGGGCATGGTTCCATATGCAGGCCAACAAAATCTTTGAAAGGATCCCTTATGTAAAGACCCAGGAAGAACTTGGAGACATTACTCCGGAGGAAGTTCCCAACACCGATGCCGGCTGGGATGGCATTGAAGCCGACCTTCAGTATGCTATCGACAACCTGCCTGTAACTAAATACAATAATGAAAAGGGTCGCGCAGACAAGTATGTTGCCATGGCTTTCAAAGCCCAGGCTCACATGTACCAGAAAGAGTATCCTGCAGCAAAACTCCTTCTTGATGAGATTATCTCCAGTGGTAAGTACTCTCTTGCTCCCGAGTTTTCATGGAACTTTGATATGATGCATGAGAACAATGTCGAGTCGATCTTCGAACTTCAGTGTACGACTACTGCAACAGCTCATTCGGCTGTTCACGGTTCGGGTTGCAACTTTCACCAGAAGGGGCCGGCAAGCTGCGGCGGCTGGGGATTCTTTCAGCCTTCACAGAACCTTTTCGAGGCATTCCAGACAACAGCTGAAGGGCTTCCCGTTCTTGATCCCGCGCTTCGCGATCCTCTCGAACATGACATGGGTGTTAAAAGCGATGAGGATTTCACCCCGACCAACCATCCTCTTGATCCGCGTGTAGACCATCTTATTGCACGCCGCGGTGTCGACTTCCTTGGCTGGGGAATCCACCCCGGAAACGACTGGATCCGTGAACAGAACAACGGCGGACCTTACATGACAAAGCTTTTCATGCACGCCAAGTCAGAACAGTCGCTCAATGTCAATGGAAGCGGCTTCTACAACGGCAAAAACTACAGGACCATGCGTTATGCAAGCATTCTCCTGTGGAGAGCGGAATGTGCCATCGCCGAAAACGATCTCGACTATGCAAGGGAACTGGTGAACATGATCCGGAACCGTGCCAAAAACAGCACACCGGTCATGGGTCTGTGCACAAGCACCAAGAACCTCGAGAAAAACCCTGTTGTCGACTGGACCAGGCCGGCAGCGAACTATGTCATTGAGCCCTACCCGGATATTTCCGGCCAGTATCCTTTCAACAATGCAGCAAACGCGCTGCTTGCAGTACAGCACGAAACAAGGCTTGAGTTTGCCACCCAGAACCACCGTTTCTTCGATCTGAGGCGCTGGGGCATCATTACAGAGACACTCAATGCATATATCCAGGATGATATTGGATTCAGGACATTCCTCCAGGGCGCTGTCTTTGTAGCGGGAGAGGATGAATACTGGCCAATCCACCAGAGCGTTATCGACCTTCAGCAAGGTATAATCCAACAGGATCCCGACTATTAGCAGATAGCACTTTAAGCGAATAACAGCTTAATCTGACATACAAGGGGCGATGCAGTGCATCGCCCCTTATTTTTTCATAGTTAAATAAAGTTAATTAAAGAGATAGTCAGGAATATTTAATCAATTTTGTTGTCTATTATTTTGTTACAAGCAGAATTACCATTCCTGATGAAGTACAGTATCGCACTGGTATTATTCTTTCTTGCCCCTTCAGCGCCCCTAATGGCTCAGTTGCAGATAAAGCCTCTTCCGGCGCCCGGTTTCGATTCGCGCATCAGGGAATATATTGACACGCTGGAAATAATAGACACGCATGAACACCTGTTAGGTCCGGAACTTCTCAAAGATGGTTTCTTTCTTGATTTTTCACTTCTGCTTCTTCAGAACGGCTACGACGATCTTATCTCCGCGGGTATGCCTGACACCTTGTACGATGAACTTTTCAATGAGGAACTTTCACCCATGACAAAATGGAAGATTATCGAACCATGGTGGCAGAACTCATTCAACACCTCTTTCAACAGGATAATCCTGTACGGCATAAAACATCTCTACAGTATCGACGATCTCAACGCTTCAACCGTTGTTCCTCTTTCGGAAAAGATCCGGAATGCCTATGAAACAAACTGGTTCGACAGGATTCTCCGCGATTCGTGCCATATCAGTTACCTTATCAGTGACGGAAACTTCATACCCGGCAGGGAAAGCTACGTGAGATACGTCAAGCGGTTTGACAACTGGCTGATCCTAAGATCAAAGTATGGGCTTGACTCCCTTGCCATCAGGCAGCTCGATCCAATCTATTCACTTGATGATCTTGAGAAATCGCTGAGCACTGCCTTTGAAAAGGAGGTTAAAAACGGGATGGTTGCCGTAAAGATCTTTGCTTCCTATTACAGAAGCCTCAACTTTGAAAAGGCCGACAAGGAATCGGCAAGAAAAGTTTTCCGCAACCTGGTAAACGGAGATATGGATCACATGATATCGATGAATGATGCCAAGCCTCTCCAGGATTATCTTTTTCACCATCTGATGGGCCTTTCGAGGAAATACGGCATGCCCGTGGCCATTCACACGGGGCTTCAGGCAGGGAAAGGCAAGCTGATCGACAATTCCAATCCCGAACACCTGACAGGCATTATAGCGCAGTATCCCGATATCAATTTCGTGCTGTATCACGGAAGCTTCCCTTACGGTGGAGAGCTGTCGGCCATTGCCAAGAATTACAGGAATGTATATATCGATATGAACTGGGCCTGGGCAGTCTCGCCCACCTATATCCGCCACCACCTGAATGAATGGCTTGAAATGGTTCCGGTAAACAGGCTTATTGCTTTCGGAGGAGATGCCATGGCTGTTGAAAACGTTTACAGCGAACTTGTTCTGGCAAAAAACATAATTTCCGGCGTGCTTTCCGAAAAGGTAAGTGATGGTTATTACACTGAAGAGGAATCAAAGACAATTGCCAGGATGATCTTCCACGACAACGCGGCAAGATTATACAAGCTGGAATGATGTTATTTCAGCCTGGCCGGTTTCTGAAATTTCCTTTTCATCTCATAGGGAAGTATCCTGACCCGCGTACCGCTTTCATTTGTAAAATAAAGGGAAGATGCGGACAACTCACTTGTGTTCCCGTCGGCCCACAGGGCGTAGAATTCCTTTGAGGCATTCATGGGTTTACTGACGAAGGAGTGGTTGAACCTGCTTTGTGAAGTAATCTGCACTTTTTTCTCCCAGCTCCCGCCCCGGTTGTTACTTACCCACATTGCCACCTCTCCTCCGGTCGCGTATTTTTCAGGGCCGGGTTCAGTAGGACCTATCACTTTCCATTCGTCCTTTTCAATGTAAAGGGCTCCCCTGTCGAAATTATGTGTTGACTCGCACAGCTTGCTGAAATTCCACTTATTATCCTTTCTGCTGATCACCATCCACTCCCTTGGACCACCACGGGGCCCCGGTTCAATATCGCGCGAGAGAATCACGAGCAGAACCGGATTGCCTTCAGTATCAAAGTCGATATCAGACAAATGAACCAGGAGTCCTTCCTTTTCAAAATTCCTTACAATGGCATCATTGAGAACATCTCTCAGTGGAGTTTCAATGATCTTATCATCAATAGTTTTCCAGCTTTTCCCCTGATCGTCGGAATGAAGGAGATAAAGATTTGTCTGGCGGTCGATATTGGCTTCCGGAAAGTAATTGAATGCCGTGTAGATCTTTCCGTTGCAGATACCTGAAAGCTGAAGATGTCCTCCCATGCTTGCCAGTGTACGGGAATCCGTCCAGTTCTGCCCGTCGGTGCTTGATGAGAAGCGAATCTCAAGTTCTTTTAACACCCTCGACCACAGAAGAAGGAAGCCGTTTCCCGGATCCCACCAGGGCTGGGGCGACAGCATTTCCAATTCCTTAACCTTATCAAAGCGTTCGATGGAATAAGGTTTGGAACTTCTGAAAATCAATCCGGGCCTTGTACGGCTGTTTCCGCTCACGAACACCCACAGGAATCCCATGCCATCGATTGAAAGTGAGGCATTGTCATATGGTTCCCTTACTCCTTCCTTATCATGGACAACAACAGGTTTCGGAACAATATTCCTCGCGTGGTCATAATAAGAGACCATGATAAGCAGGTGACGTTCCTTCTCGCTTAAGGTACCGCCGTAAACAAAGAAGGTTTTATTCGCCTCCTTCGAGTATATTGCAATCGGACGGTAGCGGGAACCGAAGGTGGCAAAGCCTCCGGAAAGCTTGTAACCGTATTCGCCGCGATCTCCGGTACTGTACCAGATACCCTTGTATCCGTCTGCCACCCGGTTCTGGGCCAGAACAAAAGCGTTATCAGTTGCCACAAATAAGAAGAGGGCAAGAAGTAAAAACCTGCCAGACATGGTTCAGTTAATTAGGTGTAGGCGTAAATATAGGACTTTTATCCCGACCTTCAAATCTCCTGAAGATTTATAAAGTATCTGCAAACAGGCGGAACTTATCTGAAGTGGAAATAATACCAGAAAGTTTTGCCGAACTGTTCCCTCATAAGCGCTTCGAGCCGTGCCGGATTTTGCCTGGCGCTCATAAAAGCGGCAAAATACTGCTCAAACCTCAATCTCGTCTCACTGCTCAGTTCCAATCCCCCAAGATCGGGAAAAACACCCTGGCTGTTATAGTATATAAGTATTGCTTCCTCTATGTATTTGGGTATCCTGGTGTATCCCATGTTTTTCATAAGTCGGACGTTGTCGACCAGCATTTCCACATCCTTGTTGAGCAGAAGCCAGGCCATCATGTATTCGAAGGCTTCCCTGTTGCCGGGATTCTGGTTCACAAGCCTGGGTAAATTGCTTTCAGGCGTTTCCAGGAAGATAAAGAAGTCCTGACCGGGAAGCAGGTTCATTTTCCTTCCCAGGTTCGGATCCGATTTAACCGCGAGCGGGTCGCCCGCGAGTTTTTCATGATCCATTGCCCATTTTCTGTAAAAAAGCGTTTTTTTCAGGATTGAAGCATATTTGGCGGTCATGCTGTAATTGCCGTTGATAAGGCTCGTTTTTACAAGCAGTTTCATGTTCTGGGGCCTCTTGCCATAAACCACCATCTCCTCGTAGGCCCAACGCTGAGCTTCATTAATCAGTCCGATGGCATAAAAGGCTTGTGCACCCCAGTTGATATGCTCACTGCTCCATGGGAGGAACAATGATGAAGTCCTGAAGTCCTGCCTTCCCTGGAACAACCTGTCGCACATCTGTCCGGTCGACGAAAGGGCAATGTTGTAAAAATACTGTCCTATAAGATTTTCTGAGGGTTTCTTTTCATGGTATTCAACTGCCTCCTGGTATTTCCCGGTGAAAACAAGCTTCTCGAGGTTTATGACGCGGGCAGTCTGCGGCTTGAAAGCTGCTGCAAGAGCTGCAACGGCAGTACAAAGAATAATTGCCGGCAGTACAATTGTCGCGGCAAACCGTTCCCGCGGTCTTACTATCCTTAATCTCCCGGCCAGGCGGGTAATTACCGGATACAGCACAAGGAAGGCTGTCATTAACCGGAACATCAGCCTGTGCAGGCTGTCGTTTATATCCGGAAGGGGATAAAGGAAACGCTGTTTTATGTCATCGGTAATCAGGAACTTGTCGGATAAGAGCACGCATAATCCTGCCAGGCCTGCAAGCATCAGCGGCATTAGATACCTGTGGCGTCCTTTCAGGTAAACAAGACTGTAAACAATGAACATCCCGGTGAATATCAGGCCAAAAGCGCCAGCAAGGTAATATAGGACAGGGAAAAAGGTCAGGGCGATGTACATATCCCCGGTCTTTTCACGGCTTACCACTATAAGGAAGAAGAAAAGAAGCAGTACAAATCCTGCATTGTAGAGCATCAGGTGATAATAATGAGTCTGCATGATGAGCAGCAGGCAGGATGGAATGATTGCCAGGCCCGATCCCGGCATCAGCCCGCGGTTTATCCCGTGCATTATCACAGCCGGTAATGACAGTACCAGGGCCAGGATCAGGGCTCCCGCGAAACTATTAATATAAAATTGGGTAAGGAATTTTGCTATCAGGTCGGCAGGGGCACCCGGTTTATCAAAAAACTCAAGGATATAGTCAGCTGAATACAGGAACAGCGACTGTTGTTCCTGGAAGAAGAGGACATAATTGCCGGGGATCAGGAAATAGATAAAGGCAATAAGGAAGAAAGCGGCAAAGAAATACCAGCTCCGGTCAGGGGCCGGTACAGGCACCTGCTTTTTGGGGGTTGTTTTCTTATTACGGTTCTTTGTCATGGTCTTGCAGTCTTGCGGTCTTGCGGTCTTGCAGTCTTGCGGTCTTGCGGTCTTGCAGTCTTGCGGTCTTGCAGTCTTGCGGTCTTGCAGTCTTGCGGTCTCTTCGTCCCGCAGTCTCTTAGTTTCACTCTGTGCCCTGCGCCCTGTGCCCTGTGCCCTGAGTCCTGTGCCCTGCGCCCTGTGCCCTGTGCCCTGAGTCCTGTGCTCTGTGCCCTGCGCCCTGTGCCCTGTGCCCTGAGTCCTGTGCTCTGAGCCCTGTGCCCTGAGCCCTGAGCCATAACCTACCCCTCCCAGGGGATCCATCCGGTACAGCCTTATTCATGAATCGACTTTTCTCCCGGGTTTCGCTTCATTCCTGCCTTTTTCATTTTTTCCGTCGAGAGCGATCTTTCGGGATTTCCAGGTTTAGCCTCCACCGGCTCAATTGCAGTTGCCTTTGCAAAATCGCGTGGTCCGAGGGGTATTTTTCCATTTACAAATTCTGGTATATTATATGATTCCATGAGTTTATCGTAGTATGCCGGGTCTTTCTGCGGGAGGATAAAAGGCTTTCCCGTTTTATTCCACCCTCCGAAGTAAGCCAGGAAGGGCCGGGTTGTTCTGCCGTCGGTCCTTTTACTACTGAAGACCAGCCATTTCCCGTTCGACGACCAGGTATGGTAGCTGTCCGTCTCGCTGCTGTTGATATCCATTTTCCTGCTTTCCCCGGTGTTCAGGTCGATTATATGAAGATCGGCCTCCCTGTGCCAGATGGGGAAAGTGCCGAAATCATGCAGTGTAATCACCAGGTATCTGCCGTCGGGGGATATCCTGGGGAAGGATGCGCTTTTCCCCTTTAGCGATGCATTGAAAACCATTTCCGTCTTTCCGAAGCCCGCGGTTTCGGGATCAAAGGGTATCCTCACTATGTCGTATCTTGTTTCTTCGATATCATCGAGTGTCATGGCCGCTTGGCTGCCGGTCTGGAGGGCCCTGCAAAAGTAGAGCCAGCGTCCGTCGGGCGACCACGAGGGAAATGTTTTAAGGTAGCCGGTGGTATCACCGTCGTCAGCGTGGTAGGTGAGATTTCTTTCAATGTCGTACACCACGATATCCGAAACAAGGTCAAAGACCTCTATCAGTTTTTCGGGTTTTGCATAAAAGCCCTGGCGAACCTGGTTTGATGAAAAGGCGATATACTTTCCGCCGGGATGCCATGATGGATATGTTGCTCCGCCGGGCATCGATTCAATCTTCGGATCGACTCTGAGGAAACGGCCTTTATCGGAAATATAGGTTCCGTTGTTTGATCCCCTTATGTGTACCATGAACTTGCCGGGGTTGTACTGATTGAACGAATGGCAGTTGATGCAGTTCATATCGAGTATTTTATTGTCGATAAGAGTTTCTTCGCTGAAACTCTCTATCGACCTCTGCATTATCCTGATACGCGACCAGTTGTAGTATCCCGGATAGATAAGCCTGTAGGCAAGGTAAGGATCGGCCGGTTCTTCCGAGACATTCATATGGAAAGGCTCAAACTTTTCAAGCTTCCCCGAGCTTTTCCGTGATGCGGAAATTTCTATTCTGATCCTGCTTCCGGCAGAAGCCCCGGTAAGATTTTTCCATGATTTCGCGGGGAACTTAATGACACCATCCGACGATCTGACATCAATACTAAAAGCGCCGGATTCGGATGTTGCTGTAAGCCAGAAGCAATCGCCCTCCTCCTCTATCCTGAAATTCATTGGCGCTATATTCGGAGGAATGGTGACATCAGTATAATCAGGCTCAATCGCGGGAAGTCTGCCTGTGTCCGAAGGCTCCAGACCCGGCTTGCCGCTGCAACCCGTCAACAGAATGATGACTGACACAACCAGAATTGACTGAAATATTTCCCTCGCTTTTCTCAACCTGTACACTTGAAACTGAATTGAGCTCTAAAGGTAAAATTTTATTTCACATTACACATTCTGCCTGCTACGCTAAAAGCTGCAGGAAATCGGTGAAACACTTCGGGAACATTTTTCTTTTCTTTACATTTGAAATTAATAAAGCCTTTTATCATGAAACCCATATGTGTCAAATGCATAAAAACAACCTGGCGGGGCAGGCATAAGATTTTTAAAATAAATTATATACGAATGAAACCATTGCTTATTTTTTTGATTACCTCCGGGATCATCGTGTCATGTTCCGGTAAGGGATCAGGAGGCGGAAAGGAAGGCGCTTCGGGGGATATAATAACAGCTGCAAGGGATTATTCCTCGGCTTATTTTGCCAGGAAGCTTGGTAATGCAAGGATTTTTACCGACGAAGAGGACGGATTGCTAACCATCACCAATGATATCAGCGGTTACAAGATAAATCATGGAAAGATTGTAACCGGGCTCATAGACGATGATGAAGCTGAAGACGGCATAGTTCCCTTTTACGCCATGCAGGGCAGGTCGATCATGGGATATTATCATATGATACTACTGGCTTCAGCCGATACCTTCAGGGTTGCGAAGACCGTCAGTGGGATTTTTACTGTTCACGATATCAGGGACAGGAAGATAATTGCCGAGGTATCTACCGTATCTCCCGATTCACCCGGATATGGTTGTGATAATTGCCGGGAGGTAATTAGTTACCTGTGGAATAATGGCAATCTGGAGAAGGAGGAATAAAAAAGGGGCTGAATCAGCCCCTTTTTTTATTCCGGCCAAGCCGGTTATCTGTTACAAGTAATCAGGATTCTGAACAAGTACGCCTTTCTGCAGGTCGATCTGACCTTGTGGAACAGGCATGAATTTATCCCTGTTTTCGAAGCTTGCACCATGCATGAAAGACCTGATTCTCAGGTCGCCCCTCTGGAAAGCATTAAGAGTGGCTGCCATGTCAACTCTCAAACCTGCAGGAAGGTCGTCCCAGCGTCTGAGGTCGAAGAAGCGTCTTCCTTCCATCGCGAACTCAAGTCTCTGCTCCCACTGAACAGCTCTCATGGCTTCTTCCTTGGTTGCAAAAGGAGGATAGAGTCCGATCTTATAATTTGCTGCAGGCTGAGTCCAGTCGACAGCACCACCTACACCGTAGTCGGCATCTGTTGATCCCTCTCCCCACGGGTATACTGAAGGCGGCAGGACATTAATGGTCACCCTTCCCATAACAACCTGGTTATCGGCTCTGTCGCGGATCTGGTTAACATAATTTCTTGCTGTCACCAGGTCGTTTTCAAATGCAGCGACTTCAGCTCTCCATAGAAGGATATGTGCATACCTGATATAGCGCCAGTTATTGGCATTTACACCGGTCTGCCAACCGGTTGTGGTTGAGAGAGTGTAGCGTTCCGATTTTTTAAAGAAAGGTTTTGTTGAAGGCATGTAAGGTCCCCCTTCCGACTGTTTGCGGATCCAGTTACTACCGCGCATTATTCCCCAGTCTTTATATGGAATTCCCCTGCGGCCAACCGTCCAGTCGAGACGGGGGTCAACTTCATCTGTAAAAGGTACGAATGGCTGATCGGATGATATTCCCTGATCGTTCTTCAGGTCCACGTCATTAAATGTGTCGAACATTGGCAATCCGTTCGCATCTACCTTAAATGCATTTACAAGGTTCTGCGATGGCTGGTGGAAGCCGCAGCACATACCTATGTCGCCCCCGTGAGGCCAGTTAAGGCCTATGCCCATCTCTGCATTCAGCGATTCATTTATGTCATTGACATTTGCCTGAATCTCGAAAATGGACTCTTCGTTATTTTCGGTAGCAATATTGAAGTTGTCAATAAAATGGGGCATCAATTTGAACTGTCCGCTATTTATAATTTCATCAAGCAGTGGTTTAGCCTCGGCATATTTCAGTTTCTGCAGGTATGCCCTTGCGGCAACGGCCTTTGCTGCCCACTTTGTAGGACGGCCGGGCTGTGCCTGTGTGGCAGGCAACTTACTTGCAGCATATTCCAGATCGGCAATGATAAAATTAAGCACGGCTCCATCGGCATTCTCATTTGAAACGGATGCCGGATCCAATTCTGTCTCATCAATAATCGGGATATAATCTCCGAACACCAGCCAGGCTTCAAAATAAAACAGTCCCCTGAGGAAGCGGACCTCGGACCTGAATCTGTCTGCAACCTCTTGAGTTATTGTTCCGTCTTCGAGAGTTTTATCTATCACTCTCAGAGTTTTGTTGGCACGGTCAACTCCCATACCCAGGCAAAGTCTCCACTTGTCGGCCGGATAGCCGTTATCGGTGGTCACTTCCCATCGTTCGATAAAATTGACGGGAACCTGGTCGGTAATTTCCGAACCCTTGTAGGCGTCGTCCGATGCAACTGATCCGTAAGTCCAGTTCTGGATAGAGGCGCCCCAGGACACGGTCCAGAGTGCGCTTCCTTTGACCATCCCGTATGTTCCTGTCAACAGCGCATCAATACCTTTCTCGCTATAGAAGACATTCTCTGATGTTTGTCCCTGGGGAGTTTTTGTCAGAAAATCTTCCGAGCAGGAATAGAACATGGCCACGAGAAAGAATGCAGCCAGTATCATTGATAATTTTTTCATCATAATAAGATTTTTATTTTTAATGGAATGATTCCTTCCCCGCTCAGGCGGAGGAACTCACATGACTGAAAATCATACAAATGTAGGTTTGTATATTTGACACATGTGGGTTTCATATCGTTCCAGTGTTAATGTAACAATTATTAATCACTACAAACCAAGGCTGATTCCGAACATTAGCTGTTTTGAAGTCGGCCATGAGCCATTATCCAGACCCATTCCATCGCCTGTTCTGTATAATTCGGGATCGAGTCCGCTGTACCTGGTAAGAGTAAAAAGATTGGTCAGCTGCACATAAAAATTAACGCTCCTTATCTGTGCCTTGCCTACAAAATCTCTCGGAAGTGTATAACCCAGTCTCAGTGTCTTAAACCTCAGGAAGGAACCATCCTCGACAAAAGCGGAGTTGGAGTTCTGGGAGTTGGCGTCCTGGTCAAGCATGGGAAGTTTTGCATCTGCATTATTTTCGAGATGCGGGCTGCCCCATGATTTATAAAGGGCATCCTTGCTTAATCCGCCATTGAACTGGCCATAATCTATCCATCTGCTGACGTAGTTGATGATATCATTTCCATAGCTTCCATAGAAGAACATATTCAGGTCAAAATTCCCATAGCCAAGGTCAATATTCAGACCACCGGTCAGATCGGGATGAGGGTTCCCGATGAATGTCATGTCATTGGGATCTATTATATTATCTGCTCTATCCATCACTCCGTCTCCGTCGGAATCAATTGTCAGCTGGTTCTTGAATTTGAAATGACCAGGAACATTGTAACCTGTGTTTCCGAAAGGCTGATGAGCTGCAGCTTCTTCCGCGGTTTGGAAAATACCCTCAACTTCATACCCGTAGAACACCGGGAAAGGGGTTCCGACATAAGCACGGGTATATTCAACCTGCCGTTCGGATGTTCCCGCGATGTAGCTGACACCCGGAGCAATCTTGGTGATCTCATTCTTGTAATGCGAGAGTGTCAGTTTCAGGTTATACCTGAATTTGCCGTCCATGGCTGAGTTCCTGTAGCCGAGTTCCAGATCGAAACCCTTGTTTATCATCTCGGCAATGTTGATAAAAGGCGGCCTTGCAAGGCCCACAACGTTTGGTATTGGCTGCTGGAATAGCATGTCGCTTGTATTTCTCTGCCAGATGTCAAATGCAAAGGTCATATTGTTATTAAGAAACATGGCATCAACACCCAAGTTCATGGTGGTCGTGGTTTCCCATGTCACGTCGGGGTTACCGAGCGTGGAAGGCTCGAATCCGGTTATAGCGGCCGTGTTTGAACCGTCCAGCGCGTAGGAGGCGGTGTATTTGTTGGAACCGTATGTGGAATAGGAGTTATAGTTTCCAATCCTGTCATTTCCCGACATCCCCCAGCCTGCTCTCAACTTCAGGAAGTTAAGCCAATTCTGTGAACCCTGCATAAAGCTCTCTTCCGAGAGTGTCCATCCTACTGAAGCAGCCGGGAAAACACCATACCTGTGGGCGGCGCTAAACCTTGATGAACCGTCGCGACGAATAGTTCCCTCAACAAGATATTTTCCCTTGTAGTCATAGTTAACTCGTCCGAACAGTGAAAACAATGACCAGGATGAACCTGATCCGGAATTATCCTTATTGATCTCACCGGAGCTGAGCCACATATAACTCGGGTCTTCTGAAAAATACTGGCTCCTGCTTGCATTTACCCATTCATCCTTGCTTTCGATGGCTTCGGTGCCGAGAACAACATTGAGTTTGTGATCGTTGGCGATTGTAGTGATGTAGTTAATCGTATTTGTCCAGTTCCATTGCAAGCCAAAGCTGGAACTGATATTATGCCCGTTAACTTTGTTAGGTTCAGAAAACTCAAAATCGGGGATTGTATAACCCTTATAGTTCCACTGGCCGAAGTTGTAACCAAACAAACTTTTAGCGGTAAGCCCTTTCAGTATTGTAAACTCACCATAAAAGTTCCCCAGAGCTCTCGCCCACTGGCCCTGATTATTTCTTGCCCTGTAAAGGCCTGCCACAGGATTGGAGCCATTGCCCATTTCAGGGGCTCTTGAACCTGCAAAGTTTCCGGCGATATCATAAACGGGGATTATAGATTGTGTACGGTATGCATTTGAAATAGGAGTTCCTTCACCGCTTTGGGAAAGGTTGCCATGTTCATTAATATATATTGCCTGCAGTGACTGACCTGCCTTAAACCAGTTATTTACCTGAACGTCGGAATTAACCCTGAAGGTATAACGCTTGAAGTTCGTGTGGATCAGCAATCCATTTTCATTAAGATAATTACCTGAGAACGCGTAGCTTGACCTGTTTCCGCCCCCGCGTACTGAAAGGTCATATTCCTGGGAAATGCCTTTCCTGTATATCTCATCATACCAGTTTGTACCTTCCTTGTTGGCTTTATAAATCGTTTCGTCGGGGTAGCTGTAACGCGACGGATCTACCTGGGGATC
Organism: Bacteroidales bacterium; assembly: GCA_034679225.1. GTDB lineage: Bacteria > Bacteroidota > Bacteroidia > Bacteroidales > VadinHA17 > LD21. The sequence goes on from JAXDBC010000038.1 coordinate 55,586, forward strand.
GCCTTCCATCTTTCCGGCAGGAAGAATATAATCAGGCATAACCGGGGTGGAGCCGTTTCCGTACTGTTGATGTTGCGGCGGAACCCCTCTGTTCTTGAAAGAAAGCCACACGGCTTCCATGTATTCGGTTGGATTAAGAAGATCATACTGGTTTGCACTCATGTGTACTCCTGAGCGGAAGTTGAAGTCGATATTGGCTGCCTGACCTGCACGACCGCGCTTGGTAGTTATAATAATAACACCGTTTGCGCCCCTGGCTCCGTATATTGCAGCTGAGGCAGCATCCTTAAGTATTGAGATCGATTCAATGTCGTTTGCGCTGATGTTATTGCCTGTGCTGGTAGGTACACCGTCAATCACGTACAATGGTTCGGAGTCATTTATGGTACCGATACCACGGATCCTGATAATGGCATCGCCTCCCGGGCGGTTGGCTGAACTCACGGTAACACCCGAAGCCTGCCCCTGAAGGCGCGACATTACGGAAGGAGCGGGCACAGCAGCCTGAAGTGCATCGTCCTGAACGGTTGATATGGAACCGGAGAGGTTTTTCCTGACCTGGGTGGTATAACCAACAACCACGATTTCATCAAGGCTGGAAACCGTTTCTGCCAGAACAACATTTATGGAAGTCATGCTTCCCACGGTAATCTCCTGGCTTGTATAACCAACGAATGAAAATGAAATAACCGAAGCGGCAGAAGATACTGTCAGGGAGTAGCCCCCGTCGATGTTCGTGATCGTTCCGTTTGTTGTTCCTTTTTCAATCACGTTGACACCGGGCAGCCCGGCACCCGTGTTATCAGTAACACGACCTGCAACAGATATCCTCTGTGGGTCGTCAGAAGGGACACTCCCCGCGTAGGCGGTTGACATAAGAAGTATCCACACCATTGGCAGAATTGCCATCTGTTTCAGGGCCAATCCCGGTGTTTTCAGGACGGACCTTAGAAAGACAGATGCTTTTTGTTTTTTTGTCATAAGATTTCTTGGTTTAATTTAGTAAAATACTTACAATACCACAATTGTAATAATGCGATTATGAGCTAAAGTTAGAGAGATTGGCAAAACCGGTTTCCCGGCTACCTTACAGGATCATCATGAGGAATTAAATGTTTTCATAGTTTCAGGTTTTAGGTGGGTAAATATTAAAATATCATAAAAAAACTAAAAATACTAAAAAAGTTTGATATAAAGAAAAAATATGTTAAATGTTAGTTTTATTAAGTGCGGTCTTGCAGTCCTGCTTGCCCTGAGCCCTGAGCCCTGAGCCCTGAGCCCTGTGCCCTGTGCCCTGTGCCCTGAGCCCTGAGCCTTCCTGCAACATCCTCGTTGGTTATTTACCCCCTTCCCTCCCGATAGTTATCGGGATTTCCCCCAGGGGTGAAGGAGCAAGAAGATTCTGCTAATATTGGAAAGGAATATAAATTGTAATATTTGATATAACAGATTAAGCAGTAACTTTCATAGGAAGAAGCTTTTCCCCCCTGGGGGAAACGGGAAAGGGGGTGAGTGACTGCAGGGAGGTAACAAAAAAGAGGGTACGTGAATAAGGGGGTTCTGAGGTCTTTTTGTAATTATTTAATCACCTGTAGTTCCCTGCCGGTTATACCCCCTTCCCAACCTTCCCCCAGGGGTGAAGGAGCAAGAAGATTCTGCTAATATTGGAAAGGAATACAAATTGTAATATTTGATATAACAGATTAAGCAGTAACTTTCATAGGAAGAAGCTTTTCCCCCCTGGGGGAAACGGGAAAGGGGGTGAGTAAATGCGGGGAGCTCCCGATAGCTATCGGGACGGGATGGAAAGGGGGTATGTGACTGCAGGGGATAACAGTAAATAGGGTAAATGAATGCAGTGTGAAACAAGAATGCGGGTGAGTGAAAGTAAGAGGTTCGAGGTTTAGCGTTCAGCGCAGAAAGTTGACCTTGCGCCTTGTGACTTGAACCTTGCGGTATTTGCTAATTGTAAATTGCTAATTGCAAATTGCAATTGAGTCATATTTTACATTTTTAACTCTTAATTAGCATAATTAATAGTAATTTTGCAGTCCTGATTTTATAAAAATCTGATGGTTGCCGATTTTTACAATGATTCGCTGAATGCAAGATGTTCCATCCCACCCCTTGTAAACAGGAAGGCCAAATCCAATCCCACGAAGGTCATTGCCGGAGGAATATGCTTTGGAGGGGATGAAGTTGTTATAATTGCCGGACCATGTGCTGTTGAGAATCACGCACAGCTTTCCGAGACTGCCGGGATAGTTAAGTCCGGAGGAGCATCCATGCTCAGGGGCGGGGCTTTCAAGCCAAGGTCGTCTCCCTATAATTTTCAGGGACTGGGTCAGGAAGGAGTATTAATGCTTAAAGAAATAAGCCGCGTTAACGCTATTCCATTCGTGACGGAAGTAATGGATACCCGCCAGGTGGAATTTGTTGCACAGCATGCCGACATGCTGCAGATTGGCTCACGGAACATGCAGAACTATCCGCTTCTAAAGGAAGCAGGAATGTCGCGCAAGCCTATCCTCCTGAAGAGGGGCATGATGGCCACTATAGAGGAATTCCTGCTTGCCGCGGAATATATCCTCAGCCAGGGCAACGACCAGGTGATACTTTGCGAGCGCGGGATCCGCACTTTTGAACCCACCACCAGGAACACCCTCGACCTCAATGCAGTTCCCATGCTCAAGTATATGTCACATCTCCCGGTGATAGTCGACCCGAGTCACGGAACAGGTCACAGCTGGATGGTTCCGACCATGGCACGGGCTGCTGTTGCAGCCGGTGCCGACGGCCTAATCATGGAAGTGCATTACAAGCCCGGCGAAGCTCTCTGCGACGGCTACCAGTCGCTTGATCCCGACGACTTCAGACAGCTTATGACAAGCCTGAGAAAAGTTGCAGAGGCGACGGGCAGGAAGATTCTGTAACAATTCTTTATTCAGTTCTTAAGGAACGCGGCCGGCTTTAACCTCTGAAGCTTCAGCTAAAGAAGGTTGCCGGTGATTTTATGCAGAAATGGATCTCTTCCATACTTTAAGTCCGGCGAACGACATTACAAGGTACACCGCGTAGAGAATAACCGTGGGATAAAGCCCCCGCGTAACGAAGATCATCACGGACGCGGCATTTACAGCGATCCAGAGGTACCAGTGTTCATATATCTTTCTTGCAAGCATCCAGGTTGCTATTGCCGACAGTGCTGTTATGAAGGAATCCCATCCCGGCACAGGTGAATCGGTAAACCTCGACAGGATAAACCAGATACCGGAATACGACAAAATGAACACAGCAGTGAGCACTAAACCTGTTAACAATTTTAACCTCGTTACCTGAAGTCCCCCGGACTCCGCGCCCTGTGCCCTGTGCCCTGTGCCCCGTGCCCTGAGCCCTGTGCCCCGTGCCCCGTGCCCTGTGCCCCGCGCCCTGTGCCCTTCACCCACCAATACCATCCTATGCAGCTCATAGCCAGGTAGTATCCCTGAAGGCTCATATCAGCATAGAACTTGCTTGTAAAAAAAACAACAATATAAACGGCGCTGGTTACTATGCCAACCGGCCACAACCATATATTCTGTCTTATCTCGAGAAACACGTAGATTATGCCGCTTAAGGCTCCGAATATCTCTATCCAGTTTGTTGCTATCCAGACGTTAATGCTCATATCATCAGAATTCCAGTCCCAGCCTCAGCATAAAATTGGTTCCTGCCTGGGGAAAATAATATGCCCAGCTAAGTTCCTTTCCGTCTTCAAACCAGTTGCCTCCATATGCATTGCTCACATATCTTGCATTGAAGACATTGTTTACAAGAAGTTGAATACCGGCGCTCCTGAGGTTTTTAATCACCGGTTCGAAATCGATCATAATGTCGCTGACCATGTATGGATCCAGCATCCTTTCACTGTTCATGGTGTTGTCGAAATACTGCTTCCCGACATATTTTGTAATGAAATGCAGTTTCAGGGAAGGGAGGATATTTGCATACAGATTGCTGCTTCCTGTAATTGAAGGCGAGTAGGCTATATCAACCTTACCGAGATGAAGGCTCTTGTATTCCTCCGACCAGTCGGATGTATTATAATCAATATAATGCTCTACAAAATCAACTATCTTGTTGCTGCTCAGTGTCAGGTTCAAATCGAGACCGATGAAATCTGCCGGTTTGAAGCCTGCTGTCAGTTCGGCTCCTATCCGGTAGCTTTTTTCGACATTTGTCATTATTGAATAGCCCACATTGCTTAGTTCGCCCGTCGGCACCAACTGGTCGCGATACAGCATTCCGTACAGGTTGAGCCCTGCCGAGCTCTTTGCCGCTCTTACAACATAGCCGGCCTCAATGTCGTAAAGCCGCTCAGGTTTTGGTGTTGCCTCACTGTCGCCCGAAGCCTCCTTGAAATCGGTTCGTGTCGGTTCCCTGTTAGCCACCGACAACGAAAGGAAAGCCTCCTGTCCTGGAAAGAGCCTGAGGAAGAGTCCTGCCTTAGGATTGAAAAAATGGAATTCATGAGTCTGCCCGATATCCTTTAGATCGTCGTCTTCGCCCCTGAGCGAGTAGTTGACATGCCTGTACTGAAGGTCGCCAAAAGCCGACAGTTTATCTGTTAATGAATAGTTTATCTTCCCGTAAAGGCTTGCTTCCTTTTTTTCACCATTGTTGAAATACCATTGATAATTGTTCTCCGCTGATCCGGGGTATCTCGTCCAGATAATCCTTCCATAATGGTCGCCTGAATAGAGATTAATTCCGCCTCCGATCTTTGAGTCAATTTTATCTTTACGGTAATTCAGCGACCAGACAAGTCCGTGAAAACCGTTTGACATCCATTTTCTCCGGATCAGGTCGGTTTCATCCATTGTAAGGCTTCCGATGGTCACTTCCGGAAGGCCGTATTTGCTGTACTTTTCATCCTCCCTGAACTCTTCGTAATAGCCTTTGCCGTAAGTATAGTGAAGGGCGGAATTTAAGGAAACAAAATCATTTATTTTCCTGCCGAATATCAGGTGATAGTGATTCTGGGTGTAGTTATCGCTTTCGTTGTCATAATAATGCACCTTTCCCAGGTCATCGGAGTATTCTCCGGCCGGATTATAACGTCTGTCGATGTTAAGCATCTCTTTCGGCACTCCCCACCATCCTATCCCTGTTTTTTCCTTTCCAAGTATAACATTAGCTTTTATAAGCGATTTTCCAGTCCGGAACAGAGCGCTGAACAAGGCCGAATTATGTTCCGATCCTGTTCTGGCAATATATCCATTGCTTCTAAGATCGGACCAGCGCATCTGGAATGCAAACCTCTCTTTCAGCAATCCTGTTCCGGCTGTAATGCTGTTTCTGAAAGTTCCGTAGGAGCCGGCAGCCGAACTGATCCCTGCAAATGGTTCGTTTTCAATACCTTTAGTTTGGATGTTTATTGAAGCCCCGAAGGCACCGGCCCCGTTAGATGAAGTTCCCACTCCTCTCTGTACCTGAATATTGTCGACAGAGGAAGCCAGGTCGGGCAGGTCGACCCAGAAGACCTGTTGCGATTCGGGATCATTTAGGGGAATTCCGTCAATGGTGACATTTATCCTTGAAGCATCGGTTCCCCTTATCCTCAGACTGGTATATCCGATTCCGTTTCCAGATTCCGATGTCCCGACAAATGAAGGTGTAAGATTCAAAAGAAAAGGTATTCCCTGGCCGGAATTATTTTTTTCCAGTTTTTCTCCCGTCACATTTGAATAAGCGAGCGGAGTTTGTTCCCCGGCCCTTGTCGCGCTTATTATGACATCGTTGGTTACAATGGTTTTCAGTCGCAGACTCACATCCTCTTTCATATCTCCTGTCACATGTATCTCCCTGATCTGTGTTTCATATCCCATGAAGGAATATCTCAGGGTGTAATACCCGGATTTAAGTCGTGCGAGCATGTAGTTCCCGGAGGCATCGGTATGGACACCGGTAAAAGTTCCCTCAATAATCACGGCGGCACCCGCGAGTGCTTCGCCAGCAGAGTCGGTAACTTTGCCGCTGAGGCTCTGGCCTGTCATATGAAAGGAAAAGGAACCCAGCAGAATAAGTGACGACAGAAAAAGCAGTTTTTTCCTCATCTCTGTATCAGTTAAAACTATATACCGGGTGCATTTGTTCCCTACGCCGGCATTACCCGGATCAGGTGCAAGGGTATGATCTCAGCCCGTAATAATAAGGCACCCCGTAAATGACGATGTAAAGTTACATCTTTTAAGGGAAAGATAACAATCAATTACATTTTTTGTTAAATTGCCATTTAAAAGCGGGTATCCGTATGAGTACTCTTCTTGAAAAACTTAATTACAAGGGGCAGAAAAGGATAGTAGTCATGAATTCCGGCAGGGATTTTATCCTGGGTTCAGACGATGAGATCAGGGGTATTCAGATCGACAGTGAAATAGACCAGAGATTTCCCTACGAGTTCATGCTTATTTTTGTAAGGAAGATTACCGAAGTTAAAGCATTTGCCCCGCTTGCATTGCATAATCTAGTTGATAACGGAGTTTTATGGTTCTGTTATCAGAAGAGTTCCGGGAAATGCAGTTCGGAACTGAACCGGGAAAATGGCTGGAAGTCGCTGAATGACATGGATTTCTATGGAACGAGAGTAATTTCGGTAAATGATGAGTGGTCGGCTCTCCGGTTCAGGAACATCAAGTATATCAAGTCAAAATCCGCGAGGTACCCGAAGAAGAAATAAGTCATTGAAAGGTCTGCATTATGATCAGGACCATCACAATAGAGACGCCCCTTGGAGATATGGCAGCAGCTGCCATGAAAGAGGGCATATGTTTTCTTGAATTCACGAGCAGGCCTGCCCTGGAATCTGAAATCAACAAACTCGCGCTTGCTTTTAACGCGACAATCAAACCCGGCAGCAACAGGCATCTCAGGGCTCTCAGGAGACAGCTTAAGGAGTATTTCAGGGGAAAACGCAAGGAATTCACTCTTAAACTGGTAACCCCGGGTACCGACTTTCAGCGTGAGGTATGGGAAACTCTTAAGAAGATCCCTTACGGAGAGACAATCTCGTACCTGGAACAGGCTAAAATGATGAACAATCCCGGGGCATTCAGAGCTGTCGCGGGTGCAAACGGATCAAACCGGATCGCCATTGTGATTCCATGTCACAGGGTAATCGGTTCCGACGGCGACATGGTTGGATATGGAGGCGGCCTCGACAAGAAGAAATGGCTTATAGATCATGAAAGGAAATTTTCAGGGAAGCCTGTCAACGGCATCCTGTTCTGAGTGCCGGAAGCAAACAAAAAGACTGAAGGGTTTCCAGACGAATAAACCAACTATCTGTTTTATGCTAAACATTATCAGGTATCCGACTATTGTCATAACAATCCTGTCCGCCTTTGTCACAGGTTTTTCAGGATGCTCCTCTTCCATGACAAGCCTGTCGGGAGAACCTTCCTCCTCCCGCGAACGGAAGGACCTTTACTATTTCCATTCGGGTGACAGCACCTGGATCGTCAGGCCTGTAACCGAAGCCGGAACCCATTTTGCAGGAATTATTTATAAAGCCGGAGATATCAGTAAAAACCCTCAGGTAAGGATCTATGCCGAACCACTCACGTCAGTAAAGGTTGAAAATGGCCGTCTAACTGTTCCTATGGAGAATATAATCAAGGTTGAGAACCACAGGATAGGTCCCGGAGTAATAATCGGATCCATCGGAGTTCTCGGCCTTTTGTTTTTATTACCTGCAATACTTTAATATCCCGGGCCGGCTTCCGCGAAATGAAGGGATTATACCTTACGTGATTTCCTCTTTTTAATCCCTTTCACCACCAAATAAGCCACAAACAGGATACCCAGCGCGATAAGTATTTTATCGATATAGGGGAATATCTTATCCTTCAGGTCGTAAATAAAATAGCCTGTCACGGCAAGGATAATGTTCCATATTCCCGCACCCAAGGTGGTATAGATAATAAAATCCCTCATATTCATTCTTGCCAGGCCTGCAGGTATTGAAATAAGCTGCCTGACTGCAGGAACGAGTCTTCCGATGAAAGTTGATGATTTACCGTTGCGGACAAAATACTCTTCAGCGTGGACCACTTTTTCCTTTGAAAGAAGCAGCATTTTCCCGAGGGTTGAATCTGCAAATCTGTAAACCAGCGGTCTGCCCAGATACAATGCCAGGTAATAGTTTACAACTGCTCCTGCAAGAGCTCCAACCGTACCGGCCAGTACCACCAGAAAGACATTCAGTTCACCCTCGGCAGCCTTGTATGCTGCAAAAGGTATTACAACTTCCGAAGGAAAAGGTATGAATGAGCTTTCGATAGTCATCAGAAGCCCGATTGTAAAATAGTTCAGATTGACCATGTACCAATCAACCACGGTGTGAATCAAGTCCATCATCTTGTCTTAAAGTCTATGATTATTAAATTGACCGAGAGCGGTTCCATTGTTGCATCCACTCTCCTGCCGTTCATCCTGACCGGTGTTGTGACCGGTTTTATTATTTCGCCCCCGGAAACGGAATTAAAGTCCTCTTTATTTTCTGACTTGAGTATTTGCTGCACCGCGGATCTTGTATAGGGCATCCTTCCGAGGTCGAGTTGCACCGGAACAGGCTTTTCATTTGCATTTACAATTTTCACATACAATTTTCCCTTATTCCTGTCGAGTGAAGCGCTTGCATAGATTCCGTCCCGGCCCGTGAGCGCCTTGCCTTCCGAGAGTGCCGGAACGATGTGGGTTCCACTGTAGTTTGAGAATAATTTCTGGACGTAATAGTTGGGACTTCCTATTACATTAAGGTTATCGAACCATATCAGGTCGGGGCGCCACTGCCAGGCATCGACGTGGGCAAGAAGAGGCGCGTATGATGCCATATGAACCACATCGGCGTTTCGTTCAAGACCTGTCATGAATGCTGCCTCGCACAAGGCGCTCCACCATGTATTCCTCGATTCCGGGTCGCTGTCTTCCTTCCCGTGGGCTGCATATTCCCCTGCAAAGACCTTGATACCGCTCCTGTCGTAGTTGTCATACCTCGCGGCATTCTGAAGGAACCATTCGGGAGGCATGTAGTAATGTTCGTCAATCAGGTCGGGTGAAAGTTTGCTCAGTTCAGTCCAGCCGTACTCGAACATCCTGCCGGCAGCCGACGGACCTGAACCGGATATAATCTTGATTTCAGGATGCTTATCCTTGAGAACCTTTTCAAACTCCCTGTATCTTTCAATATACTGCACATCCCATTGTTCATTACCTACTCCAATGTATTTAAGATTGAATTTTTCAGGATGTCCCATCTCAGCCCTTAATCCTCCCCATCGGGTTGATGTTTCGCCATTGGCAAATTCAATAAGGTCGAGTGCATCCTGAATATAGATGTCAAGTTCTTCAAGAGGCACCACTTCAGCAGCATTGTACTGGCACGACATTCCGCAATTGACAATAGGCAGGGGTTCTGCGCCGATATCTTCTGCAAGAAGAAAATACTCATAGAATCCCAGTCCGAACGACTGGAAGTAATCCGGAGCCTGGCGGTTTCTTATCTCAAGGTTCCAACGGTTCATTATCAATTTCCTGTCCTCAACTGGCCCGACTGTTGTTTTCCACTGGTAACGGTTCTCAATTGTCCTGCCCTCAACTATGCAGCCCCCAGGGAATCTCAGGAAACCGGGTTTAAGGTCAGCTATCATCCGGACTAAATCCTTCCGGAGTCCGTTTTCGCGTCCTTTCCAGGTATCCGCCGGAAACAGAGAGATCATGTCGAGGTCGATGGCTCCCTTACCTTCGAGAGTGATTCTCAGCAAGGCTTTGGGCTCGGTTTCAGAGGCTGCAAATGACACCTTATGATTTGTCCATTCAGTTGTAAAACCTGAAATCACTGCAGTTCCAATAATCTGACCGGAGGCGCTTAGGAGTTCCACCTTCATTATTAAGCCGGAGCTTTCATGAAGCCTTGCCTTAACTGAAAAGTTATACTGAGCATCTTTTCTTATACCCATTCCACGGAAGCCTTCGTTTGTAATTCCGAAGGAACCTGCGGCCGCATCGGGAAATATGCTTACGTAATGAGGGTTTCCTGGATTATATGGATAATAGAAGCCGGGGACTATCCTTCCCGTTCCGTTCTGCTGCGACAACTGCCTCCAGCCGCTGAGCGGAAACTCAAATTCAAAGGAACGGTTCTTGACAAGTTCGGCATAAACACCGCCGTCGGCTGCAAAATTGATATCCTCAAAAAAAACACCCCACATGGTGGGCCGGATCTCAGCTCCGGGCTTGTCGGCCTGAACTGCAATCCGGAAGCTTTCCTGGGCTGTGCCTGTCAGTAAAGCCAGTATGAACATCAATAACAGGCAGGACAGAATTCTTCTCATAACAGTCTGAATTATATTTTCACTGCAAATAATCGCGGCTAAAATAGCATATTTAAGCTTTGAACAGGTATTCCAGATCACGGATTTGCCGAAATGTCTCCGGGGCTGGCATTCTCAGAAAAACAACAAGCCGCGAAACTATTCAGGAGCGGTCATCCTTCTGATCCGTCGCCCCACAGGCTGATCAATTGTTATAGGAACCTTCTCCTCGATGGTATTTACAGAATCGAGCTGAAGTGCCCTGACGTCCGAAATGCAGATTAGCCTCGAGAAGCTGTGAAGCGTCAGTGTCAGTGTATCAAGGTTTGACAATTTGTAATCGCGCGGCATAACCCTGTCTATCAGGGTAAACCTGAAGTCGGCGGGAATCTGATGCTTTTTCAGGGAGTCGTAACTGCTTTCCAGCTTTATTTCCCCAGATTCTGTCATATCTTCAAGAACCTCCCTGAAAAACAGATTGATTTTAGGTTCAACCTTGAAACCGATGTGGAAGTCGACCCTGATCAGTATCCCGGGGATTATGTGAGTCACCTTATAATCCATCCTGTCGGGTTCATCTGTCTTGTCAACGTGAAGTAACCAGTATGTCTCCGCCCTCTTGGGCTGTTTAAGGAAAATGGAATGTATCACCTTTGACTCAACCTGATCAATCCTGTTTGCCTTGATAATATAGACCAGGTTTGTAGCAGTTTTCGGAACTGACTCATCCATAGCCAGATCCCTGAACATATCGGTATATTTGTTCAGGTTTGTAAAGGTCACATACCTGTTCTTCAGCTTTCTCCCGAAATACCATCCATACATGATCACGAAGAAAAACGAAGCTGCAAGGATAGTGAACCAGCCACCGTTTACAAATTTATGCAGGTTTGCTATCAGGAAGCTTCCCTCGATTGTCAGGTAGACCATCATAAGCAGCAGTATGAGCCTGTGGTTTACTCCCTTCTGCAACAGGTAATACGAGAGCAGGACAGTCGTCATCAATTCGGTAATTGTGATTGCCAGACCGTATGCTGCACTCATGTTATCCGACTTTTTGAAGGAAAGCACCACAATTGTGCAGGCGATCCATAGGAACCAGTTCACTACAGGGAGGTATACCTGTCCCTTTATTCTCGTTGGGTTCAGAACATTAAGCTTGGGCCAGAAGTTTAGTGAGATAGCCTCACTGACCAGGGTGAAAGATCCGCTTATTATAGCCTGGCTGGCAATTATAGCTGCTGCTGTTGCCAGTATTATGCCGGGCAGAAGCAGCCAGCCCGGCATAATTTCAAAGAAAGGGTTTACATCGGATCCTTGTGTGTAATTCAGGATAAGCCATGCTCCCTGTCCGAAGTAATTAAGCAGCAGACAAAGTTTGACGTATATCCACGATACCCTTATATTGGACCTTCCGCAATGACCGAGATCGGCATACAGTGCTTCAGCTCCGGTTGTGCAAAGGAATACCGCACCCAGAAGTATGAATCCTCCGGGGTACTCCGTAAGAAACCTGCCGGCATAAACAGGATTTACCGCTTTAAGAATGAAAGGATGATGGACCAGCTGGGATATCCCTATGGCTCCGAGCATAAAAAACCAGACCATCATTATCGGGCCGAAGTATGATCCGACAAGGTTTGTGCCGAACTGTTGTATGAAAAACAGGGCTGCCAGTATCACTATCACAATTGGAACTACCGGAATATCGCTGTTTATCATACCTAATCCCTCAACAGCTGATGTAACTGTGATCGAAGGAGTGATCACACCGTCGGCAAGCAGTGCCGCCCCTCCGATCATGGTCAGTATGGCTGCCCATGATGACTTCTTTTTCAGAAGTGCAAAGAGTGCAAAGATACCTCCCTCGCCGTTGTTATCGGCTCTGAGTACGATAATGACGTACTTGATAGTAGTTGATAAGGTGAGCGTCCAGAAAATGCACGACAGGGAACCGTAAATAAGAAGTTCTGAAAAGTTTTCCCTTCCGCCTATCAGGACGGCCCTCATTGTATAAAGAGGACTTGTGCCCAGATCGCCGAACACTATCCCCATCGTAACAATAACTCCCAGAAGAGAGAGTTTTTTAATATCCGGACGCCTGACAGAGAAGCTCATGGATTAAGTAATCAGTATTTGGTTCACGCGAATAAAGCCGGCAAATTTAATAATTCTTATTTTTACCTATTCTTTATTCAGGATTATTTTATGTTGAGAAAATTTTTGCTCATTATCTGCCTGGCACCGGCTGCATTAATGCTTGCCGCCCAGGAGGACAGTGTTAACATCAGCCATCTCTCCCTCCTTTTCATTGGTGACATTATGGGGCATGATGAGCAGATTGCTTCGGCATTTAATCCCGGGACCGGCAATTATGAATATGATGATGTTTTCAGCTATGTAAGGGATGAGATATCCGAATCCGATATAGCTATTGCCAATCTGGAAGTCACCTTAGGCGGAACTCCCTACAAGGGTTATCCGGCTTTCAGTTCTCCGGCTTCTCTTGCAGCGGCCTGCAGTAACGCGGGGATTGATGTTCTGGTTACAGCCAACAATCACTCGGTCGACAGGGGCAGGAAAGGGATCCTCAGCACCATTCAGCGGCTCGACAGCCTGGGCATAATGCATACAGGCACATTTGCCGACAGTGCCGCGAGGGACAGCCTCAGTCCGTTAATTATTAAAAAGAACGGCATCTCTGTCGCAATTCTGAACTATACATATGGAACCAACGGGCTTAAAGTGCCGGCACCTACAATAGTAAACATGCTCGATACTTCAGTTATAAGCTCCGATATTAAAAAGGCCCTTGCCCTCAATGCCGATGTTATAATCCCCTTCGTACACTGGGGTATAGAATATGATACACTGCCGTCGGCCGAACAGAAAAGGCTGGCACGCTTTTTTTTCAGCAAGGGAGCCGATCTGATTATCGGTTCTCATCCCCATGTACTTCAGCAGATGGAATGGACCCCGGCTGATTCGAGCCGTGGCGACAGTCTTGTTGTATATTCACTTGGCAATTTTGTCTCGAACCAGCGAACCATAAGAAGGGACGGAGGGGCGATGGTGAGGATTGAACTTGAAAAACCGGATAGCCTCACCAGGGTTTCACGTGCAGGTTACTATCTCACCTGGGTTTACACTCCTGTTGAGAACGGCAGGAAAAAGTTTTATGTACTCCCTTGTTCGGTATACGAAAACAGGCCGGAACACTTTCCCCGACCAACGGATTATCAGAAAATGAAGCTTTTCATACGTAATTCCCGGAGACTGCTCAACACATTGAATACGGGGATCGGGGAGATTATTTGCACGGAAGAAGGCTGGGTATATTGAATTAATTCCTATCATTGTAGCTTTAAGCGAAAATAAGCGGGCTGTAATATATTTGATTTATGGAAAACTCCATCGCTTTACTGTCGGCAACAGCAATAACGCTGGGTTTCGTTCACACAATACTCGGGCCCGATCATTACCTTCCTTTCATAGTGCTGAGCGAGGCGCGAAAATGGAGTCTCAGGAAAACGATGCTGATCACATTCCTGTGCGGGCTGGGGCATGTTTTTAGTTCGGTTGTGCTGGGATTAGCCGGGATAGCCATCGGCATCTCGGTCAATCGTCTCGTATCGCTAGAGTCGTTCAGGGGTGATATCGCGGCCTGGCTTTTCATTGCATTCGGGCTTGTATACACGGTTATCAGTATCAGGAACCTGTACCGCCGTAAAAAGCATTCCCATCCTCACTTTCATGCAGACGGTGTAAGCCATGTTCATGAACACGACCATTTTTCCGATCACAGTCATGTTCATGAGTCGTCTGCTGCCAGGACCACACCATGGATCCTTTTCCTGATTTTCGCATTCGGTCCCTGCGAACCTCTGATCCCGGTTCTTATGTACCCGGCAGCCAGTAACAATATACCGGGCGCTGTGCTTGTTGCTCTTCTTTTCTCGATAGTCACCATCGCCACCATGATGGCTGTTGTGCTTGCCTTCAAGCTGGGCTTCAGCAAAATAAATCTTAAGCCTGTTGAAAAGTACAGCAACGTGATTGCCGGAGCCATGATATTGTTATCGGGGTTAGGTATAAAGTTTCTGGGGCTCTAGCCTATGAACACTAAACGCTTCGAACCTTGAACTTGAACAGCTAGCCGCTAGCCGCACGCCGCGTGCCGTTCAACTTTTAACTTAACCCCGAACCCCGAATCTATTATGATTCTTAGTTATCAGACTTTCTATATATTTTATTAGTTTTGCATAAAACTGATGTCCTGATGAATTACGATTACAATACACAACGGAAAAGCATGACATTGCCTGAATATGGAAGGAATGTCCAGAAGATGGTTGATCACATAAAGACCATTGAAGACAGGGAGGAACGGAACCGTGCTGCAAAGACCATAATTCAGATTATGGGGAATCTGAATCCCCAGATCCGGGATACAGGTGACTTCAAGCACAAGTTATGGGATCACCTTGCTATCATTGCTGATTTCAACCTCGACATCGATTCGCCCTATCCTCCTCCGGAACGCGAGAAATTCATTGAGAAGCCCCTGCAGGTACCCTATCCTCAGGGTGACATACGTTTTCTTCACTACGGAAGGATCATTGAGCTGATGATAGAAGCAGCCATAGAGATGGAAGAAGGCAAGGAAAAGGAATATCTCACCAATCTGATCGTGAACCAGATGAAGAAATCATACATTACCTGGAACCGCGGCCAGGTAAGTGATGAGGTGATCATAAGCGATCTCAAATTCCTTTCGCGCGGAAATCTGAAAATAACCGAAGGCATCAGGATTCTCGAGGTCAAGGAACTCATCCCTCCTGTCAAGAAGAAGCCTCTGACGGGCAAGTCGCAGGGTAACAGGCAGAACAAGCCTTTCAACAGGAAGAAAATGCATAACCGCCATTAATGGGCAGTTTTATAGTAGAGGGAGGCAAGCCGCTCAGGGGTGAGATAATCCCCCAGGGTGCAAAGAATGAAGCCCTGCAGGTAATCTGTGCCACTCTTCTTACCGATGAAAAAGTAACTATTTCCAATATACCTGATATCAGTGACGTAAACAAGCTGATAGAGTTGATAAGCTGTCTTGGCGTCAGAATCTCAAGAGAATCAGGATCAGCTATAAGCTTTGAGGCTGTCGACATCAACCTTGATTATCTTCAGACAGCTCATTTCAGGGCCCTTAGTTCGAGCATCAGGGGGTCGATAATGATAGTGGGGCCACTGCTCGCGCGTTTTGGCCGTGCTTTTATTCCGAAGCCCGGCGGCGACAAGATTGGCCGCAGAAGAGTTGACACTCATTTCACGGGTTTCATGAAGCTTGGGGCCTTATTCGAATTCGATACCGCCGATCCGTTTTACAGGGTCAGTGCCGGTTCACTTACAGGATGCTACATACATCTTGATGAGGCATCAGTGACGGGAACGGCAAACATTATAATGGCAGCGGCGCTGGCAAAGGGAAGGACCACGATATACAATGCGGCATGCGAACCCTACATACAGCAGCTCTGCCGGATGCTGGTGTTGATGGGAGCACGGATAGAAGGGATCGGATCGAACCTTCTTCATATCGACGGCACATCGCGTCTTGGAGGCTGCCGCCATTCCATACTTCCCGACATGATCGAAATAGGATCCTTCATCGGTCTTGCAGCCATGATCGGATCAGGAATCACCGTCAGAAATGTGTCATACGAAAACCTCGGGATAATACCCGATTCCTTCCGCCGTCTGGGCATACAGATTGAAAGGATTGACGACGACATTTACATACCGGAACACGACCACTATGAGATCGAGACTTTTATCGACGGCTCGATAATGACCATAGCTGATGCCATCTGGCCCGGACTGACTCCCGACTTGCTCAGCGTCTTCCTGGTCACAGCTACCCAGGCAAAGGGAGCCGTGCTGATACATCAGAAAATGTTCGAAAGCAGGTTGTTCTTTGTCGACAAGCTTATCGACATGGGAGCTCAGATCATCCTTTGCGATCCTCACAGGGCAACAGTTATCGGTCTCGACAAGATGATCAGGCTGAGAGGAACAACCATGTCGTCGCCCGACATCAGGGCAGGCGTTGCCCTTCTTATCGCCGCGCTGTCGGCCGAAGGCAAAAGCGTTATTCACAATATTGAGCAGATCGACCGGGGTTACCAGGAGATAGATACCCGTCTGAATGCCCTAGGGGCATCAATAACAAGGAGCTGAAATAAATCCGGACTGCAGGAATAATCATTCTGACATCAATTGTTTCCGGACCGCCCGCTTAAGCTATACTGTCAAATTGGCAAACAACGGGTGTTGGCAGATTATTTGCTGACAAGAAGTGTAAATCAGAAAAAACTATTGCTAAATGGTCAAGAAAAGAAAAATCCAGGACGGCGAGGATAAAGATATAAACCACCCTGAAACATCTGAAAATAAAAGCAATGCGAATGCTCATGACTCTGAGGCTACCGTAGCATCAAAGCCGGGCGCTGAAGATGAACCAAAGGCAGGTCAGTCTGACCCGGAAACAGCAGCCAGTGAAGAAGCTGACAAAAGGAAAGAAGAAGACAGGGCAATACTGGAAAAACTGGCAGAGATGCAGGACAAGTATCTGAGGCTTTCAGCCGAGTTTGACAATTACAGAAAACGCACCTTAAAGGAAAAGATGGATATTTCCAAATATGCCGGAGAAGAAATAATGAAAGACATCCTTCCTATCATTGACGATTTCGACAGGGCTCTGAAGCATATGGAATCATCGCCTGATTGTGAAGGGATCAAGGAAGGCATTGACCTGATCTACAATAAGTTTATTGATTACCTGAAGCGTCAGGGAATTAAAGAGATAGAGTCGCTGAATGAAGTATTCAATGTTGACATTCATGATGCAACCGCGAAGCTCCAGGTTGAGGAAGAAGAAAGGAAGGGCAAGGTGGTGGAAGTGCTTCTGAAAGGCTATTACCTTAAGGATAAGGTACTCAGACATTCAAAGGTTGTTATAGGAGAATAATCAGGATTGCTGTTATAATTCCTGTTGAACAGGAAATGAAACCCACATGTATTGCATACACAAACACGTATCTATATAATTTTCAAACATGTGGGTTCCCCCGCTTGAGCGGGGCAGGCTATCATACCATTGAAGTCAATATTATATTATGATGAAATAAAGGAGTCGGGATGGAAAAAAGAGATTATTATGAAGTGCTTGGCGTGTCGAAGGAAGCGACTAAGGAGGAAATAAAGAAAGCATACCGCAAGCAGGCATTGAAATATCATCCCGACAAGAATCCCGGCGACAAGGCTGCCGAGGAGAAATTCAAAGAGGCTGCAGCGGCATACGAAGTTCTGAGCAATGATGAAAAGCGTGCCAGGTACGATCGCTTCGGACATGCAGGAGTAAGCGGAGCCGGTGAAGGATTCGGCGGTCCGGGAGGTATGACCATGGAGGATATCTTTTCGTCATTCGGGGATATTTTCGGTGATGCCTTCGGAGGATTTGCCGGATTCGGATCTTCGAGAAGAAGCGGTGGAAGGAGGGTTAATAAAGGCACCAATTTAAGGGTCAGGGTAAAACTGGACCTTCAGGAAATTTCGGCAGGCACCGAAAAAAAGATCAAGGTAAGCAAATATGTAAGCTGCAGCAAATGTGACGGTTCAGGTGCAGCCGATGCAAACAGCATCACGAACTGCACCACCTGCCACGGTTCGGGGCATATTACCCGTATTGCCAATACGCTTCTTGGGCAGATGCAAACCACTTCGGTATGCCCCTCGTGCAACGGCGAGGGAAAGACCGTTACTAAAAAGTGTGCTTCATGCTATGGTGAGGGAATTGTTCGGAAGGATGAGATAATAAATATCAATATCCCTGCCGGTGTCTCCAGGGGTATGCAGATGAACCTTGAGGGAAAGGGCAACGCGGCACGACGCGGAGGTATCAACGGTGATCTCATCGTGGTCATCGACGAGGAAGAACACCCCGAACTCATAAGGGAAGGCAAGGACCTTATCCACAATCTCTTCATCAGCATACCTGATTCAATCCTTGGATCCAATGTTGAAGTACCGACAGTCGAGAACAGGGTGAAAATAAAGATAGAGCCCGGCACCCAGCCAGGGAAGATACTGAGGCTCAGGGGCAAGGGATTGCCTGAAGTAAACGGCTACGGGAGAGGCGATCTGCTTGTTAACGTTAATGTCTGGATTCCGAAAAATATCACAAGGGAAGAATCTAGAATAATTGAAAAGTTTAAGGACAGTGAGTCCTTCGTCCCTAAGCCCGACAAGGATGACAAGGGATTCTTTGAAAGGATGAGAGGCTATTTCCAGTAGCCGCCGCCAAGCTGTATAGCCATAAACGGAATGTCACCGTTTCACCGGCTGTACGCTGATTCTTTAGGATAATTTCACTGTTTTAAATATGCATTGCCGAAACCGCTGTAGTTTTTGAGAGTTTCCTATATTTACATCTCTGTTTTATCCATACCTCAAATTAATATGGCACTTTTTGAAGCAAGAAACGTCACAAAGCAGTTCGGATCGCTTTATGCTTTAAACAAAGTAAGCATATCGGTTCCCGAACAGTCGATCTTCGGATTGCTTGGGCCGAACGGAGCCGGTAAGACTACTCTTATCAGGATAATAAACCATATCACGGGCCCCGATTCCGGAGAACTGTTCCTTGACGGTCGAAAACTAAAGCCGGAAGATGTTATGTCAATAGGCTATCTCCCGGAAGAAAGAGGTCTGTACAAGAAAATGAAAGTCGGAGAGCAGGTCATCTATTTTGCACGTTTGAAGGGGCTCTCAAAGGCTGAGGCCATGAGGCGTCTAAAGTACTGGTTCCGTAAACTCGACATGATTGACTGGTGGGGAAAGAAGGTGGAGGAACTATCAAAAGGGATGCAGCAGAAGGTCCAGTTTGTGACCACAATCCTGCATGAACCGAAACTGATCATTCTTGATGAACCCTTTTCGGGCTTCGACCCTGTAAACACAAATATTATCAAGAATGAGATCCTCTTTCTGAGGGAAAGAGGCGCCACGGTTATTCTTTCAACGCACAACATGGCATCGGTTGAGGAACTGTGCGACAATATAGCCCTGATAAACAAGGCAAAAACCATCCTCGAAGGCAGGGTTGATGATATAAGAATGCAGTGGGCAGGTGATGAGTATGAAATAGTTTTCGAAGGAGATTCAACACTGAGCGGCAACGGGAATATTACGATCCTTGACAGACAGGTTGAAAATAACAGGAGCATTGTCAGGTTCAAGGCCGGACACGAGAGGGACACCAACCATATACTTGCGGAAGCAGTCAAACGCGGGAAAGTGATTTCATTCAATCCTGCCCTACCTTCCATGAACGACATTTTCATCAGGGTAGTTGAAACCCGCAGTTAAGTCCAGGCAATAACTCAATGATTTAACCCTTTAACCATGAATAAGATTTCCACAATAATAAACAGGGAATACATTACCAGGGTCAGTAAGAAGTCATTTATCCTGATGACCATCCTTGCTCCAATTCTCATGGCCGCATTGGTCATTCTCCCGACAGTCGTGATGTTAAACCAGGATATGGACTACAAGAAGATCGCGGTTATCGGGGATGAAGCCGATTTGTTCAGGGGAGCCCTGAAGAACTCCAAAACCCTTGAGTTCGTGTATCTTGATGGTGTAAATGTGAATGATCTCAAGAAAACATTCGAAGAAGCAGGATATTATGGCATCCTCTACATTTCATCCGAACTGGTAAACACCCCCAATGCCATTCAGCTCATCTCGAAGAAACAGCCTCCGATAGCTGATCTGCAGTATATGGAGAACTCGCTCAAGAATGAGATCGAGAAGCAGAAACTGATGACATACAACATCGAGAACCTAGATGAGATAATGAAGAAGGTTGAAACCAAGGTCTCAATCCAGACGCAGAAGATAGACGATTCCGGACAGATCAAGGACACCAGCACCGGAATTGCCATGTTTCTCGCGTATTTCGGGGGTTTTCTGATGTACATGCTCGTGTTCATGTTCGGCTCTCAGGTTATGAGAGGCGTAATCGAGGAGAAGACCAGCCGTGTAGTGGAAGTGATTGTATCATCGGTGAAACCGGTTCAGCTGATGATGGGAAAGATAATAGGCATTGCCCTTGTCGGACTCACCCAGTTCCTTATCTGGGTGTTGCTGACTGTTGCAATAGTGGGCGTTTTAAAAACGACCATACTGAAAGACAAGAATATCACTGAGATCACCCAGACTGTTCCCCAGAACCTTATGGATAAGGATCAGCAGGCTGCCGTGCAGGAACAGATGACAAATTCGCAGATCACGGAGTTCGCTAAGATGTTTGAAAGCGCCATGAACCAGCCATGGGGACTGATCATATTCTCATTCGTTTTCTATTTTATAACGGGTTACTTTCTATATGCCTCGATCTTCGCGGCAATAGGATCAGCTGTTGACAACGAAACTGAAACACAGCAATTTATGCTTCCGGTAACTATACCCATCATCCTGGCCCTGATGGTTGCGATCGGCACCATGCAGAATCCTGAAAGTTCTCTGTCGTTCTGGTGTTCCATAATACCTCTGACCTCACCAATAGTAATGGTCGCAAGGATCCCCTTCGGGGTTCCGTCCTGGCAGATAATCCTTTCAATGGCTCTGATGGTCGTGACCTTCATTGCTTTCGTCTGGATGGCAGCCAAGATCTACCGGACGGGCATCCTGATGTATGGAAAGAAAACATCCTGGAAGGAAATGTGGAAATGGCTGAGGTACTCGGGTTAAAATGGTTTAGGTATCTGAAACACGGTGGTAAAAGAAAGTCCGGCGGTACGTACCGGAACCACGAATAATACAAGTTATGTCAAGAATTCTGGTTATTGATGATGAAAGGGCGATAAGGAACACCCTGAAGGAAGTTCTGGAATATGAAAAACATGAGGTTGACCTTGCAGAGGACGGGCCGGCGGGGCTTGAGATGTTCGGCAGCAATTCATACGATATTGTGCTGTGCGACATCAAGATGGCAAAGATGGACGGCATTGAGGTACTTCAGAAGATATTCGAGATTTCTTCCGATGTTCCGGTTATAATGATTTCGGGTCATGGCAATATCGACACGGCTGTTGACGCCATAAAGAAAGGAGCCTACGACTTTCTGGAAAAGCCCCTTGACCTGAACAGACTTCTGATCACCATACGCAACGCCACCGACAAGTCTACGTTAATCACTCAGACACAGGCGCTTAAGAACAAGGTGAGCAAGATGTATGAGATAGTTGGTGAATCGGAGCCTGTCATGAAGGTAAAGGAAATGATCGACCGTGTAGCTCCCACTGAAGCGAGGGTGCTGATCACCGGGGCAAACGGAACAGGAAAGGAGCTTGTTGCCCACCAGATACACGAGAAGAGCAGCCGGGCAAAAGGCCCTTTCGTGGAGGTGAACTGCGCGGCAATCCCTTCAGAACTTATAGAGAGTGAACTGTTCGGGCACGAAAAGGGATCATTTACCTCGGCCATCAAGCAAAGAATAGGCAAGTTCGAACAGGCAAACGGGGGAACTTTGTTCCTGGATGAAATCGGCGACATGAGTCTCTCCGCCCAGGCCAAAGTGCTGAGGGCCCTTCAGGAGAGCAAGATCACCCGGGTGGGATCCGACAAGGATATACATGTAAATGTAAGAGTTATAGCAGCAACCAACAAGAACATAAGGAAGGAAATAGAAGGCAACACCTTCAGGGAGGACCTGTATCACAGGCTGAGCGTGATAATAATACATGTCCCGACACTCAACGAGCGTGCGGATGATATCCCTATCCTTGCCGAACATTTCAACACCCTGATCTGCCGAGAATACGGCATGAGCAAGAAGACAATAAGCAAGGATGCGATCGCTGAACTGCAGAAGATTGAATGGACAGGAAACATAAGGGAATTCAGGAATGTCCTGGAGAGGCTTATTATTCTGTGCAGGGATGAAATAACAGGTGCCGACGTACTGGCTTATGCCCGTCCGGTTTCGGGATCAAACATACTATAGCATTGTTATTTTCTTATTCAGTCCGGCTTAAAATCTGAAGTATATAAACGGCATGCTGGCAAAACTGCCCATCCTGAAAATAAGAAATCCGGCAATCATAACCAGTAAAAACTGAACGACAAGCGGGGTGTTGATGAATATTCCCCTGTACCATTCCTTGAATTTAGCGGGCAGAAAATGCATTATGTACCCTGCGGCCATCAGGGCAAAGGCTCCGCTGTATGCACTTAAGACCGTTTCGAATGAAGCCGGCACGAAATCGTTGAATATCTGCCCCAGCATCAGTTCAACGCTGTGCAGATCCCGGGCCCGGAAGAATATCCAGCAGAAGCTTACGAAATTGAAAGTCAGGAAAACTGAAAGCGCTGTTGCCAGCCGGCCTTTACGAACAGGTTTTCCAAAGATGTAATCCTTTATTTTGTTTATGGTCAATCCGATTCCATGGAGTCCGCCCCAGATCACGAATTTCATGTTTGCCCCATGCCACAGACCTCCTATAAGCATGGTAAACAATAGGTTGAAGATGGTTCTAAGCTTGCCCTTCCTGTTTCCTCCAAGAGGTATGTAGAGATAGTCTTTGAGCCAGCGTGAGAGGGAAATATGCCATCTTCTCCAGAAATCGGAAAGATCAGTTGCCTTGTAAGGTGAATTGAAATTGAAAGGAAGCCTGAATCCGAGGATAAGCCCTAATCCTATTGCTATATCGGTGTATCCCGAGAAGTCGCAATAGATCTGAAGGCCGTATCCGTAAACAGCCATCAGGTTTTCGAATCCCGAGTAAACGGTGGGAATCTCAAATACCCTGTCGATGAAATTGACAGCAATGAAATCGGAGATTATTATCTTTTTGATAAGACCCTTTACTATCAGGAACACGGCATGGCTGAACTCCCTTGCAGAAACGTTGTATTCCCTGTAAAGCTGTGGTATGAACTCCGATGCCCTCACAATAGGGCCGGCAACAAGTTGGGGAAAAAAGGAGACATAAAATCCGAAATCCAATACATTCCTCACCGGCTCAAGTTTCATCCTGTACATGTCGATTGTATAACTGAGCGACTGGAATGTGAAGAAGGAGATCCCTACCGGAAGAATGATTGAGTCTATATTGAAACCGGTTCCGAGAAGACTGTTGGAGAGGGCGCCAAGCACATCCCTGACAATAATCTCAGTACCAAACAGATCATTTATTATCTGAACAATAAAACCAGTGTACTTGAAATAAATAAGGATTCCGATGTTGGAAATGATGCTCAGGAGAAGAAAGAAGCTTTTTCCGGCCTTTGTATCCGACCTGTGAATCAGGCGACCGCAGGTATAATCAATAAGAGTAACGAAAACCAGAATAAAGAGGAAAAGACCTCCGGCCTTATAGTAGAAGAACAGGCTCATCAGCAGGAGATAGAAGTTCCTTGCAAACATTTTCCTGTAAAACAGGCTGAAACCTGCCAATACCAGAAGGAAGAAGATCCAGAAAGCCGCTGAAGTAAAAACGAATATCCGGTCAGGATCGTAGCTGAAAATTTCAGAGACAACAGTCTTTACGATTGATTGCTGAGGCTTGGGTTCAGCAGCAGAGACAGCTGCTTCGGCCTTTGCGAGGGCAGATGTATCGATCTGTACCATCGGAGGTATCATTACCACCGGATCGGGAGTTTCCCGTGTAAACAGATCATTTATCATCAGTTGTGCAAGTCTGTCTGCACCCTGTTCAGTGAGATGAACATAGTCGGGTTTAGCCAGGGGAGGATTCATATTGAACCAATGCACAATGGATAATTGTCCTCCCATTGCTTTTCTGGCATCCCAGAAAACAGCTCCCGATCCGGCAGCAGCATTTCTCTGTGCATTAATGATCTTAGGGATATTGGGATATGATTTTACCTGGCCATCGACCTGACGGGCCATATCGGTCATACCGATGACCAGCAGTCCGGCTTCCGGCGATATCTCCCTGATAAGATCCAGCTGTCTGGCAAGTCCCTTTTCATAGTATGAATAATCACTCCTGATGGTTGTTGCCAGGTTCAGACCATATTGTACTACAACCATGTCGGGCTTCAGAAGTTCAAAGGCTTTCCCGATGTTGTCCTTATTCACCATAGTAAACTCGAGCCCGGCGCTGCCCCGCTGCGGGATGTTGTCGACCACGACTCCTGTCTTGCTTTCGATACTGATGCCGTAAATATCGGGGCTAGTATTGCCGGAGAAATCGATAAGGATATTGGATGCATTATTGAGAGGGCATACATACTCAGTAATTTCTCCTGACGATTTTAATGTATCTGAAATAAGGGGGTTGTCACCGGCTTTTACCCCAATCTTCACATCTCCCTGGCTGTTCCTGTAAAAGATCCTCAGATATTCGAACCGTGATTCGGCAGGATCGGCAAGGACAGACGGAACTATTCTTATCCACGATTTAACCTTTGATGCTGATACCGATCCTTCGGGCATGTACCTGCAGAAGGCCATGAAAGGGCCAAGGTCCTTATGACTTATCTGGGCGTTACGGTATGAAAGGTAATTGTATCTTTTCCAGTTCGATGAAGCCCTTATATAGAATGACCTGGTATAGTTTACCGGCATCACGGGAAGCATCAGTCCGGGGCCTGTTCCCCCATATTCCCTTCTCAGGTATCTTCTTATTTGTGAAGTTATTCTGTCGCCCTCGATCTGGGAATCGCCGTAGTAAAGAATTCTGATCTGTTCCACGCGTGAACGGTTCAGTCCGTCGAAGAACACCGACATCGGATCGCGTGGGGGGGCTATGGTATCGGCTGCTGAGGAATCGGCTTCAACAGTAATCAGCGGGGGAGCGATAAGGGTTTCATGATAATCGTCATTTACATCTCCGTTAAGCTCCGGCAGGTCATTTGAAGCAGGCTGAAAGAGTTTCTCCGGCAGGAAGTTTCTGACGGTGGGGAAACCGTGGTTCCAGGGCAGAATATAGGCCAGACCTGCAAAACAGATCAGATATATCAGCAAAAGCAAAAATGACCTAAATGGACGCATCTGGGGATAGAGATCAGCTCTTCTTCTTAATTTTCAATACTTGTCCGACTTTTATCCTCGACGGATCGCTGATATTGTTCAAGCGAAGCACGTCAGTTGTGCTGACGTTATCGTACTTCTTTACTATTTCCCATATCGTATCACCCGGTCTGACAGTGTATGTTATGAAATCCCCGTCCTGCACCGGCTGCATGATACTGGTTGTCGGGCCTGAAGGACTTGATTTTCCTATCATTGCCTGTTTCTGCGCGAAGGTCATGCCATTGATCTGCTCGTACTGGCTTGCCCTGGAAGGATCGACATATATGGACAGTTTCTGGCCCACCCTGATCAGATTCCTGTAAATATTGTTCCAGTACCTGAGGTCGGACAGGCTGACCCTGTACCATTCCGCGATGAAGCCCAGGTTATCTCCGTCTTTTACAGTGTATGTCAGCCGGGTTTTCCCCTTTACATCAGGGGGAACATATGTTGAGCGTGAGGGATCGGCCGTCTGGTTTACCCGTGTAAGGTACACATCGGCTTTATAGTTTCTGATTGTATCATTAAGGTCGATGAAATCGCCCAGGTGATTCATCGGAAGTGTCAGTGAAAAAGGTTTTGAAGAACCGGGTACAAGTCCTGTCCGGTACTGTGGATTGAGGGCTCTCAGTTCACCGATTGGGATACCCATTACCTCCGATATCTGGGTAAGGTGTATATCGGTACTTACCATGATAGTGTCGGTTGCAACAGGTATGTTAAGTGGCAGAGGCTTGATTTTGTGTTCGGCATAGTAATTCATTGCATAGGCTGCGGCCACGTACTGCGGGATATAGCCTCTTGTCTCGCGCGGAAGCCTGTAGTAGATAGCCCAGTAATCCTTTTTGTTTCCCGAGCGTCTGATGGCCTTATTCACATTACCGGGACCGCAGTTGTAGGCTGCTATAACCAGTATCCAGTCATTGTAAATCTGATAGAGATCCTTTATGTATTTTGCAGCAGCATGAGTGGCCTTTATCGGGTCGCGTCTCTCGTCGACCAGCGAGTTGATGGTCAGTCCGTAACTTCTCCCCGTGCTGTACATGAACTGCCACAGGCCGGTGGCTCCTGCTCGTGAGACGGCGTTCGGATTAAGGGCTGATTCAATGACTGCCATATATTTCAACTCGGCGGGAAGTCCGTAGGAATCAAAAATATCCTCTATCCTGGGAAAATAATAATCGGACAGGCCAAGAACAGCGCTGAACTGTTTTCTCTGCTTGATGGTATAAACATGAATATGATTTCTGATTATGCTGTTGTAGGGAAGTTTCATAAGGGAATAGATTTTGCCTATCCTCTCCTTGTACACGGTATCGGGATATTCTATTCCTACTGAATCGCTGGTAAAGTCATCGATATGTCCCTCCATTGCCAGTCTGACGTACCAGCTGTTGACAAGGCTGTCGAGGTCGGCTGAAATTTTCTCCGTGTATATTTCTGATTTCAGTATTATGGTATCGTTTACCGCATATAAGTTAGTGAAGAGCAGTGCCAGGAGGAATCCGACAACTGTTTTCTTTAATATCATCTTTCTTCCGGTCATTTGAATTAAAAATTATAAACAAGACTCAGGTTAATGCCCGCTCCGGAAACACCGGGAACAGGCATACTCAGAGGGGCAATCTGGAGGTCGAGCTGATCAGAAACGTCGAAGTTAGCCAGGCTGGCATCGACATTTGCATCAAGGACGGTTATCAGGTACCATGCAGCTACTCCGATATAGCTGAGATCGCGGTACTTTTTATAATAATCCACGGCTCTGAGGAGGTTATCTTCAACCCACGATTTGGAAGAGGGGTTATAGGTATCGGGGTGAAGGACAGGGTCATACTCGGAGGGATCAGCGCCCTTTATCAGTCCGATATAGCTGTCGGTTTCAGGTATTATATCTGTGAAATCCTGATATGCCTTCATCATCTCATTGTATTTGCCGGTGTTAAAACCCACGCTATAGGCCAGTCCGCCGAATCCGGCATAAACGAATGGTATCTTCCAGTATTTCCTGTTGTAAACCTGGCCAAAGCCCGGGAATGCAACTGCAAGCATTGTGGCTTTCATCGGTTCGGGCCGGAATATTCTTCTGGCCGGCTTTGCAACAACAATTGAATCCTGTGCCGGTAAAACAGCCGGGACACAAAAAATTAAGCCAATGAGAATAATTTTTATTTTTTCAATTGTTCTCAAAACCAACAGAATCCGGTTTTTTCCCCATTGCCGGCGGGACCGGAGCGACAAATATAATTAATTTCAGTAGTTAAGACGGTCAAAGAGTCCCAAAATGCGTTCCATCTCTTCCGGATTATCGAATGGGATCACTATCTTTCCCTTACCCTGTTCGTTTATCCTGAAGTTGACCTTTGTTGAGAAGATCCGGTTAAGATGTTCCGAGAGCTGTTTAAAATCCTCGTTCAGTTTCTTTTTTCTTTCGATTTTTGCCGAATCCTTTACTATTTTAGATTGAATTGATCTGACCAGTTCCTCTACCTGCCTCACCGACAGATCGCCGTCGATGATACGGTAATAGACATCCATCTGGGTTTTCGGGTTCTCTATATTTACAAGGGTTCGGGCATGTCCCATCATTATACTCTTGTTTCGTATCCCGAGTTGTATTTCCGCGGGAAGGCGCAGGAGCCTGAGATAGTTTGAAATTGTCGAACGTTTTTTCCCCACCCTGTCGCTTAGCTGTTCCTGGGTCAGCCGGCATTCTTCGATCAGCCGCTGGAAGGTTATTGCCACTTCCATGGCATCGAGGTCTTCGCGCTGGATGTTCTCCACCAGTGCAAGCTCTAGCATTGCCTGGTCGTCGGCTGTCCTGATATAGGCAGGCACATGGCTAAGCCCGGCCAGTCGCGCGGCCCTGAGCCGTCTTTCGCCGGCTATTAGCTGGTAACGTCCTCCTGCAGTTTCCCTTACTGTCAGGGGCTGGACAATTCCCAGTTTTCTTATTGATGTAGCAAGTTCCTCAAGCGACTGTTCATCAAAATGACTTCTAGGCTGAAAGGGATTGCCGTCTATCGAATCGATTGCAATATCCATATTGGGTTCTACTTTTCTCTCCAGAACTTCTTTTTCAACACCATCGATCAACGCTCCGAGCCCTCTTCCTAATGCTTGCTTCTTTGTCATCGTCAGTTAGTTAACAGATTAATTACCATGGGGATCATGTTTTTCTATAATCTCCTTGGCCAGATTAAGATAATTGACGGTGCCTCTCGAATCTGCATCATACAGTATTGCAGGCTGTCCGAAGCTTGGGGCTTCCGAAAGCTTTACATTTCTCTGAATGATAGTCTTGAATACCATCTGCTGGAAATGCTTGTTCACTTCCTCAGCAACCTGGTTAGAGAGCCTTAGTCTCGAATCGTACATGGTAAGCAAAAAGCCTTCTATCTCGAGATCAGGGTTCAGGTTGCCCTGAATTATCTTAATTGTATTCAAAAGCTTGCCCAGTCCCTCAAGGGCAAAATATTCGCACTGTACAGGTATGATCACCGAGTTGGCTGCAGTGAGCGCGTTCACAGTGAGAAGGCCGAGCGAGGGAGAACAGTCGACGATCACATAATCGTAATTTCCGGCAATCTTTGAAAGAACCCGCTTTAGAATTTTTTCCCTTTCTGGCATATCAAGCATTTCTATCTCTGCTCCGACCAGATCGATATTCGCCGGCATCAATGTAAGATTTTCAATGCTGCTAATCATTATTGCATCAGCAGGTTCCCTTCCGTTAACGAGGCAGTCATAAACAGTCGCCTTCAGAGAACGGGTGTCGATACCCATTCCCGAAGTGGCATTTGCCTGAGGATCAGCATCAATGATTATAACTTTCTTTTCAAGGGCTGCCAGGCTGGCTGCCAGGTTTATTGCCGTCGTCGTCTTCCCTACCCCTCCCTTCTGATTCGCAATAGCTATGATCCTTCCCATGTGATTACAGATTGAAATTCCTTATTGATTTCGAGCTACAAATTTACTACTTATGAATTTTTAGCTCCGGAGAGCCAACAATGTAATTGTAAACATTTTATATATCCTTATCAACATTTTATTAACAACGCTGCCTTCCCGGACTTCGTTGAGCTCTCATCTTTAGCGACTTCTGCAATATCGCGATTTTAAACTACCCCGTGAAGCTTTTATTCTTCATTTATTCAGATATTTGTCCAAAACGATCCCGATGGAAGAAACAATAAGAAGGCCTGAATGGTGTGCTATCTTTAATCCCAATGCCGGCAATGCCAAAGGCTTCAAAGATAGCGGCAGGATATCTGACATTCTGAGGAGGCACGGCATAAACTTTATCTCCCTCACCACTACCGGTAAAGGCGATGCGACCGAATTTACAAGGACAATGCTGGCTGAAGGATACAGGAAGATCATATCCGTTGGCGGCGACGGGACGCTCAACGAGATCATCAACGGGGTTTTCACACAGGCTCATTGCCATCCGACGGAGGTTACGATAGGACTGATACCTGTGGGAACGGGAAACGACTGGGGCAGGATGTTCGGTATCCCGCTGGTTTATGAAGGAGCTGCATCTGTGATAAAAGAAGGAAAGACGCTGCTTCATGACATCGGTGTCATAGACTATCACATCGGCAGCACGAAACACAGGACCTACTTTATAAACATCGCCGGAACAGGTTTTGAAGCGGCTGTGGTTTTCAGGACCAACAGGCAGAAGGAAAAAGGCAGAAGCAACAAGGCTATCTATCTCTATAACCTCCTTCGCAGTCTTATTACATACAGGAATACTCAGGTTGAAATTACAATAGACGGAAGCACAGGCAATGCAAAAATATTCTCGATCAATATCGGCAACGGGAGGTATTGTGGCGGCGGGATGAGACAGACTCCCGATGCATTGCCTGACGACGGCCTGTTTGACATCACTGTAATCAAGGAAATAGGGAAGTTAGAAATAATAAGAAGCCTGGGCATGCTTTATGACGGAACCATACTGAGCCACCGGAAGGTTGATGGATACAGGAGCAAGGGGCTGAAGATAAGCTCCGAATCGAAGCTGTTCATTGAAGCCGATGGGGAATCGCTTGGGCACACACCGGCAGAATTCAGCATTATACCTTCGGCGATAAATATCATTTACGCGAAGAAGCTTATTCAATAACCTCTATCTCATAGAGATTCGGCCATCGCTTACCGGTTACGAATATCCTCCCTCCTTTCTGATCCCAGGCTATCCCGTTAAGGACATCTGCATTGACTTTCTGTCGTTTAGACTCAGGAAAAAGGCGTGAGAGATCGATATAGGAATTCACCTTACCGCTTTTCGGGTCGATACGGGCAATAAGGTCCGTCATCCATATATTAGCCCATATCTCACCGTTTATGTATTCGAGCTCATTGAGCTGGTCGACCTTCTTTTCGTGGTCATAAACCTCAAGTCGCGAAACGGCATCAAACATTTCAGGCTCATGGAAATACAGGATATTCGTTCCGTCGCTTCTTATAATCCTGTCGCCTATCGTGGTAATCCCCCATCCCTCTCCCTGGTAATAGACCTTGTTGATCAGCCTTAAATCTGAAAGGTTGTAAACAAATCCAACTTTATTCTGCCAGGTAAGCTGGAATATCCTGTCGTTGTAAAGGCTAATGCCTTCCCCGAAAAGTGATGCATCGAGGTTAACCTGCCTGATCACCTTTCCTGTATTAAGTTCAACTGTCCTTAAGGTCGAACCTGACTCCTGGCCTGTACCTTCATAAAGTATCCCTTCGTGAAAGAACAGTCCCTGGGTAAACGCGCCCGGGTCATGGGGATAGGTGTTTATCAGCCTGTAACCAAGCCGTTCAGGAGCTGAATCCGAATATATAATAACAAATCTTGTCACCGACTGGTTAAGGTCGGATGTGTATGCTACGGCCCTTACAGGCTTTCGTCCTGTCATTCCGGTAAGATCGCCTGAAACAGTGTATTCCCATGGAGCGGAAAACAGTACCGCCACCTGTTTCCCGTCAAAAAACACCTTCACGGAGTCGGGGGTTCCGGTATCAGCTTCCGGATCAAGGGCTATCTTTATCTGGTCGTTTAACTTGTACTCCGCGTTCTCGGCTGGTGATTTCATTCTTATAAGGCTGGCCGGAAGTTCCTGCTTGTTTTTGGCTCTGGTATCAGGGGCGGACTTCACTGCATTTCCTGCCCTGTTTGAACATGAGCCTGCAAGAAGTGCGGCCGCGGTCAGAATGACCGCGATTGTTGATTTCAGAATATCAGCTTTCATTCTGCCTGTTTCTCCTTCCGAACAAACGCCTCAGACTGTTCCTTCTTGCATTGGCTATCTGCCTTTCCATTTCTTTCTGGTGGAGATCGAAGGGAACAAGTATCTGCCATATCTCGCTCCAGCCTGGAAAGCCACCGACATTCTTATCGTCTATAAAAACATCAGCATCAATCTTCCGGCTGATTGATTCATCATATACTTCCTCCGGATAGTTCCGGTTCACTGCATAGAACACGATGCCGTTCTTCCTGCAGAATTCAACAGCCTGCTCAAGTTCAGGACCTGCCCTGAAGGTCCAAAGAATAAGTCTTGCCCCCAGCTTCTCGAGTTCTCTGAGAGTCTGAAATGCAAACAGTTTCTCCTTGCCGATACCGGGATATTCATGATCCACAATGGTACCGTCAAAATCCACTGCAATCCTTATATTCTTTAAACTGATCATCAAGGCAGTAATAAATGATGCAAATCTAATAATTTCTCCCAATCATGTAAAATTTATAATAATTTTGCTTGCCGTCATCACAATGGCATGAACTGAACGACATGAAGCACATTCCGAATTTCATAACCTGTCTCAATCTGGCTGCCGGATTCATTTCCGTGATTTTTGCCTCCTCCGGCTCTCTCGTCGTGGCATCGTGGCTTATCCTTGCCGCTATGATATTCGATTTCCTCGACGGTTTTTCAGCCCGTATGCTGCATGCATATTCCGAAACCGGGAAAGAACTTGACAGTCTGGCTGATATAGTAAGCTTCGGAGTTTCCCCGGCCATCATCATTCATGAAATGATAAAAGCAGCTGCAGGAACAGGCCACGGCGCTTCAGTATTTATGACAGATGTTTTGCCATTTGTTCCCATACTGATGCCGGTTCTTGCCGGACTCCGGCTTGCGAAATTCAATGTTGACAGCACGCAATCTGCTGTTTTCATGGGATTGCCTACACCGGGGAACGCCATTGCAGTTATCTCAGTTGTTCTGGCTGCAGCATACTCACGATCGCCTTTCATGGCTTCGTTTACAGGTTCTCCTGCTGCCCTGGCAATCTACTCCGTGATACTGTCGCTTCTGATGATAACCCGTATCCCTCTGATTTCAAACAAATTCAAAGGATTCAGGTTCAGCGGTAATGAATGGAGATTCATATTTGCCGGAGCAGTGCTTGCAATGCTTGTCATCTTCGGCATCGCCTCGGCTCCCCTGATAATACCGCTTTACATACTGATGTCGCTTGCCGCCTTATATCTGCCTTTCAGCTCTCCTCCCTCTCAGGAGGATACTTCTTCTCGTAGTACTTCAAAGCGGCCTTGACCGCGAACCAGCTCAGTATGATAAAAGCCGGCCATATAAGGTAATTCAGGATTCCAGATAGATACATATTTTACTGTTTATCA
>JAXDBC010000039.1:0-17473 GCA_034679225.1 Bacteroidales bacterium
GACCTGCAAGACCTGTCTCTGCCCCCCGTGCCCCGTGCTTTTCTTCGTCCCCCATTCTCCCATTCTCCCATTCTCCCATTCACCTTCTTCATGCCGCCCACCGTTCTTTTTCCCGTGCCCCGTGCCTTTTGCCGTTTCAACAAATACTCAGAAAAACTGCTTCACCCTTTCAATCCAGAAATAATTAAAACTCCCCAACGGTTCCTCGAGAAGCCAGACTGATGTTCCATATTCACTTGAAAGAGGATTTGATACGCTGCCTACTTTTGTAAGCTTTCCGAAGATCCGATGAATATCTTCGTCCACTTCATCGTCAATATACACGACAGAGCTTATATCAGGCTTAAAGATTAAAGGGATCCGGTACCTTAAGTTCTCATTAAAGCTGACCGCTTCGGGAAGTCCGTATTTTTTCCCGATTATCGTTACAGCGCCCGCGCATCCATAGTTTTCACAAAAGATGAATGCCGCGTTCTTGTCTTCTATGTTGTCCCATGCCTGAGCAGCCAGTTTCGTGAGTTCTTCCCAGCCGATCATATCTGAATAATCCCGGGGAAGCGCCCGAACTGATCCGTCTTCAAACCTGCATACAAAGTCCATTTTATACTCCCGTTTCAGAACCTCGAAATAAGAGGCAAGCTTTTCGGGGCCGAACAGGGGGATCCCAATGGGAAGGGAAGGTACTGAAAGAATTACGATCAGCAGTAAAAGTGCAAGTTTCGACCATGTTTTCTTCAGCGTCATATCCCACAACACCGCCCCGGCAGCCATCAGGAAGGGGTACACTCCCAATGCGTTAAAATTCTTCCCTCCTATCATCAGCAACAATATCACGGCCAGGCTTACTGTTCCAGGAAACCTGTACTGCCACGCGTGCCTGCTTGTAAAAAGATGGATCAGCCCCGAGAGGGTAAGTATTGATGCCATTCCTCCGATGATCAGCTGTTCGGCAAGAAAAGCAGCCCTGCCGGTATTGACCGGCCGGATTTGTTCAAGCTCCACCGGGTGATTCAGCGCCGGAAAGCCGTTAACTATCTGCCAGACAAGGTTTGGAAGGAAAATGAGAAATCCCGCGAGCATACCAATCCGGAACTGCCTTTGTGAAAATATATTTCTGTGGCAGGTAAAGGGAAGTACCAGCAGGACTGACAGTATGAGAAGTCCGGAAAAATAATTGTTAAGCAAGGCTGCTCCCGCGCTTATTCCGATAAACAACAGGTATCTGCCGGAAGATGTATTAATGTATTTTACTATCAGATAGAAGATAAGAGTCCAGAAGAAAACATCGGTATGCAATGGGCTTAAAGAAAGAAAAGTACGCGAGCCCGCGATTGAAAAAATAAAACCGGCTGCAGCCAGTATCCTCGCGTAGCCCGTGCCACCCGTTTCCCTGGCGATCGCGGCGACCAGGTAAACCATAACAGCGCTCATCAGCGCCGGAAACAGCCTTACTGCAAAAACCGATGTCCCAAATATTCCCTGCATTATCCAGGCTATCCAGCCTGTCATGGGCGCGACGGTGGCATACCCGGCAGCAGGATGAAGCCCGAGTGACAGATAAAGAAGCTCATCTCGGTGATATTCAAGATTATCAGACACATAAAGACGAAGTGCCGCGGTGAACAGTGCCAGAATAAAAATAACAATACGCGAATAATTGTTTCCCGGCTCTTCTTTCATACGCTCAAATGGAAAAGATGGACAATATAACTGATTAATGATCAGGGTAAGTTATAAAAAGATTTTTAATTGAATTGTAAAATGAAAATTATATATTGCCCGGAATTATTCCGGAGAGGACCGAAGGCTCAAGTCGTGCCGGGATATCCATAAAACGTATTGCAATGAAAATGAATATCTTCGTGAATCTGGCAATATTTTTGCTTTTTCTTTCGGTTCCCGTCCTGAACAACACGTACGGTCAGGCCGGCAATGATCTTGACAGGAGGGTCAAAAAATTTCTAACCGAACACTCCCACTACTGGTTCGATATGAACATCCCTGCATCTGACGGGCAGTTGCTGTATGATATCATTATAAAAGGCAATTACAAATCGGCCATCGAGATCGGAACATCCACGGGTCACTCTGCCATATGGATAGCCTGGGCGCTCAGCAAGACAGGAGGAAAACTTATCACCATTGAGATCAATGAGGAAAGATACAGGACGGCTCTTGAGAATTTCAGGGAAGTCGGACTTTCTGATTATATTGATGTGAGGCTTGCCGATGCTCACAAGCTTGTAAGGGAACTTAAGGGACCCTTTGATTTTGTGTTCAGTGATGCCGACAAAGACTGGTATAAGAATTATTTTATTGAGCTTGATCCAAAGCTGAAAGTCGGGGGATGCTTTGTAACCCATAACATAACCGAAAGGGGAAGGGGCGGCAACCGCGGATACGGAGGTCCTGCCATTTACCTTGAATATGTGAGGAGCCTTGACAACTATGAAACAACATTAAACAGCACGGGCGGAGGAATGGCTATAAGCTACAAAAAATCGAAAAAATAAGCGGAAGACAGATGGCGGAAGAAAAACTGGAGAGAAAGCTGGGCCTTTTCCCTGCAACCAATATAGTGGTTGCCAATATGATAGGCGCCGGGATATTCACAACATCCGGGCTCCTGATGGCTGAGCTTCACAATCCACTTCTCATGGTGATACTATGGGCTGTGGGAGGCATCATTGCTCTTTGCGGGGCATTGTCGTACGGTGAGTTGGGTGCTGCAATGCCGGGTGCGGGAGGGGAATACCTTTTCCTTTCGAGGCTCTACAGCCCGATTTACGGTTTCCTTAGCGGATGGGTATCTTTCATTGTTGGCTTTTCGGCTCCCATCGCGGCTTCAGCGCTCGGTTTCAGCGAGTACTTCACGAGAGCGGTACCCGGACTTGTGAACTGGCTCCAGGCAAACGGGTTCATGGGGCAGGAGATAACAAAAAAGACTCTTGCAGTAGCCGTGATCCTCATCTTCACCTTTATCCATTACAGGGGAATCAAGTACGGCACCCGCATCCAGAATGCGCTCACGATACTGAAGATCCTTCTTATTGTTGTCCTGCTTGCAGGCGGATTTGCTTCAGGAAAAGGCGATTTTTCAAACTTCCATAAGGGCGGGTCACCGGGATCAGGACTGGCTGGATGGAAAACAATCGGTCTTTCGCTGATGTGGATAATGTTCGCCTACAGCGGATGGAACGCATCCACCTACCTGGGAGCAGAGATAAAGAACCCCAAAAGAAACCTGCCGGGTTCCCTGATTTACGGAACATTTATAGTGATGGCCCTGTATGTCGGGATTAACATCCTGTATGTATATGGAATTGATCCCGAATCCATGGAAGGAGTGATCTCCATCGGAGGGCTTGCCATGGGTAATCTTTTCGGGAAATCGGCCGAGATACTGTTCTCAATACTTATTGCCTTTGCCTTGTTCTCTTCTCTCAGCGCCTTTATAATCATCGGTCCGAGAGTGTATTACTCCATGGCAAAGGACGGGCTGTTCTTCAAGATGGCAGGCAGGATACACAAGAGGTTCCAGGTGCCTTCAAATTCAATACTTCTGCAAGCGCTTATTGCAGTTTTACTCGTTCTTTCTGGAACTTTTGAACAGGTCCTGACCTACATGGGCTTCGCGCTGGGGATCTTTCCCGTGCTGTCAGTCATAGGTATCTGGAAACTGAGGAAGACTCAGCCTGATGCGCTTAGAATAAAAGGCTTCCCTATCCCGCAGATAATCTACATTACAGCTGGAGTAATGATACTTGTACTGTCGTTCATGGAAAGTCCCCTGGAATCGTCAATAGCCTTACTGACAGTGGTAGTGGGCGTTCCCGCTTACTTTTTATTCAAAAGAAATTCGAAAAAGGCATCAGGCGAACAAGAACCGGCCTAAGTTTCAAAAATCCCTGAAATGTTAAAACACCCGGTTCATACGCTTTTATCCGTGAATAAATAGTATTTTTGCATACTGTGAAGATAGCAAAGACCATATCATCGATAATATCCATGCTGGTCGCCATTGTATTCCTTGCCGCCAGCACCGGGATCACTATCATTTGCCATCATTGCGAGTCCTGCGGTGATTTTTCGGTCAGGGCGGGTATTTTCCTTGAACCCGTCGAACCCGAGGATGATTGCTGTGAGGCCGCGGACCACTGCAGCGACAGGAAAACAGCTAATTCTGAATCTGATAGATTCAAATGCTGCCATTTCAGCATCGAAAAGCTGAAGCTGACTAATTTTGCTGCAAACGGCAAGATATCCGTAAAATTCATTGGGGATTCAGCGCCCATACTCCTGTCAGACTATAGTCCGGATTATTGCAGCCGGCCTGAAACTATAAGCATAACGGTCCGGAACAAACACGGCGGCGGGCGGGACATAATTTCATTTCACTGCCAGCTTCTTTCCTGATTTTTCATCCTGTAACATTTGAACTGCCGTGACGTGCATGCAGTATGCACTCCGGTTTGTATTTTTTATTTCACTTACTAAGAGGATGAACACAATCAGATATTATTTAACAATCATAATACTTCTTGCCGGAACTGCTGTTTACGGTCAGGGAAGGCTTGAAGGAAAGATCATTGATTCCTCTGACCCGCATGAAACCGGTCTGGCCGGAGCGAATCTGGTCTGGGCAGGCACCACTACCGGAACGAGCACCAATGCCGCGGGCTACTTTAGCATACGCAGGGTCAGGGGCGCCGACAAACTGGTTGTCAGTTTTGTCGGTTACAGCACCGACACACTTCAGATCGGGCCGGATGAGGAGTACATCAGTCACAGCCTGTCGCAGAACAACGAGATCCCGGAGATAGTGGTCACCGGGCGTGCATCGGGAACCTACATCAACAAGCTCGATCCGGTTCTGACTTACAACATAAGCGGTGCGGAACTTTGCAAGGCTGCATGCTGCAACCTTTCCGAAAGCTTCGAGACAAACGCTTCTGTTGATGTCAACTATTCCGACGCATCGACCGGGGCAAAACAGATCCAGCTTCTCGGGCTTGCCGGCAGCTACACCCAGATCATGTCGGAGAATATTCCATCGGTGTACGGGCTTAACACGGCATACGGACTTAACTACATCCCTGGCTCCTGGATGGAATCCATCCAGATATCAAAGGGAACTTCATCGGTCAGGAATGGTTATGAATCAATAGCCGGACAGATAAACGTGGAATACAAGAAACCCCGAACCAGCGAGATATTTCACATTAACGGCTTCATTAACGACGCGGGGCGCGGGGAGCTCAACGCGAATGCCTCTCTTCTTCTCAACAACCGCCTCAGCACTATGGTTATGGGACATGCAGAACAGCAAAACAGCGCCATCGACCACAATCACGACGGTTTCAGGGATGAACCTGATATCCGGCAGTACAATTTCTTCAACAGATGGGATTATATGACCGAAAGATTCTCCTTCCGGACCGGTATCAAGGTGCTTGAAGAGGAAAGGACAGGCGGACAGCTAAGTTTTCATAGAGGAAACGAGGACACATGGACTGACGGTTTCGGGATAAGCATAAACACCCGAAGGCTGGAGGGCTTTGCAAAAATGGGAGGAATGCTTGACGCGGATCAGACGATGAGCATCGGATGGATCCAGAATTTCAGCTATCATGATCAGGATTCCTGGTTCGGGGAAAGAAAATACACCGGAGTGCAGAAGGCTTATTACTCCAACCTTATGTACCAGTTTAACCCTGGACTGGGAAAACACAGTATCGATGCAGGCTTCAGCTATAAATACGACCAATACGATGAAGCCCTGTCGCTGACGAGCTTCGGGAGAAAAGAATCAGTACCGGGGATTTTTGCCCAGTACACCTATACCGACAGTGCCAGGATGACTGTAATTGCAGGAATAAGGACCGATTTCCACAATCTCTACGGAACACTGCTAACCCCCCGGGTACACCTCAGGTATGTAATCAACGATCATCTTACATTAAGGGCATCGGCAGGCAAAGGATTCAGGTCGGGTAACGTTCTTGCTGAGAACTCCTTCCTTCTTGCCAGCAGCCGCGGCATAGGCATACCCGATAATCTCGACATCGAGGAAGCCTGGAACAGCGGGATGAGTCTTAGCAGCAGTATACCCTACGGAGGGAAAATACTGAAGCTTTCTGCCGAAGTATTCCGCACGAGCTTCCTCAGGCAGATAATCATCGACATGGATGCCAATCCCGACGAAGTGAGGTTTTACAATCTCGACGGAAAGTCATATTCCAACATCTTGCAGCTTGAAGCTTCATCGTCGATATTTGAAGGATTTGAGCTACTGGCTGCCTGGCGGTGGAACGATGTCAGGATGACTATCGACGGGATGCTTCGTGAAAAGCCCCTGGCCAGCAGGTACAAGGGCCTGCTTACAGCATCGTGGCTGACTCATCTCAGGAAGTGGCAGTTCGACTATACTCTCCAGCTTAACGGACCGGGAAGGATCCCGTCTACGGCATCCAATCCCGAACAATACCGCGGGCCCGAAACTTTCAAGGCTTATACCGTGATGAATGCCCAGGTAACATATAATTTCCGGAAATGGAATGTATATATAGGCTCCGAAAACCTGACCGGTTTCCGCCAGTCGCATCCCATAATTGCCTCAGACGATCCCTTCGGGGAGTTCTTTGATTCAAGCCTTATATGGGGTCCGGTGCACGGCAGGAAACTCTATGCAGGTTTCAGGATATTCTTTAACAGGGATGTATAACAGGGAGGTCTGGTAACTTAACCCTCCTCGAACGGATTTGTTTTAACTATGCTCATTATCAATAAAATCAATGTTTAAAAGTTATGAAGACAATCAGTAAAATCATCGCGTTAATTCTTCTGGCAATAGTTCCCGTTGTGGTATCAGGCCAGCAGAAGAACAAAAAAACTGAAACGGTTAAATATGTCACATCTATCGACTGTGATAACTGTGTCAACAAAATCATGACCAACCTGCCCCATGAGAAGGGGATAAAGGATGTCAGGTGTGACCTCAGCACCCAGGAAGTCACGGTGACTTATGTCAGGGATAAAAACAACAATGAAGCTATTAAGAAAGCCATTGAAAAGCTTGGATACACTGCCCGGGAGATAAATCCGGCGGAAACGGAAAAGAAGAAATAAGAAGTATCCGGCGCTTCACTTATATTGGCTGCCTTTCATCTCGGGATCTCTGCCAGATCGCGTATCACAACCGAGGCGCAGGCGATCCCGAAAGCAGCAGGCATATAGGGCATCGTGCCAACCACCGATGCCTTATTCCTTTCCCCTGCCACGAGCTCTACCCTGCTCTTGTCGACCGGTTCGGGAGAATAAACTGCCGTAATACCCTCACGTACACCAAGCCGGTGGAGCCTCTTCCGCAGCATTCTGGCGAGCGCACAGCTGTTTGTTTCCGAAATATCACTTACCGAAATTCCGACAGGGTCAAATTTCCCGCCTGAGCCCATTGAACTCACCACGGGAATATTCATCCTGACCGAATGATAAAGAAGGAAGAGTTTCGGCGACAGAGTGTCGATGGCATCAACAACATAGCTGTAACCTCTTTCCAGCACTTCTATCATCCTTTCATCCCGGATGTATTCATTTATTACTGTAAGTTCGATTTCGGGATTGATATCCCTGAGCCTATCGGCCATCACCAGCGTCTTGGGCTTTCCCTCCGTGCTCACAAGAGCGGGTAATTGCCTGTTCCTGTTGGTGACATGAACGCTGTCGCCGTCAACTATGGTCATTTTCCCTACGCCTGCCCTGCATATCATTTCGGCCGCCCACGATCCGACTCCACCCAAACCGACCACCAATACATCCGACGAACGCAGCCTTTGAACCGCCTCAGGCCCGGCAAGCATTTCAGTCCGTGATAACCAGTTGATCATAAGCTTAATATATACATGTTATAACAATGTTATAACGTATGTTATAACATTGTTATAACATATTGTTTTTTCTAAAAAGCATCATGTAATTATTCATAATCTGTTCCTTCAGTTTGTCAACTGACATTCCCAGATCGGCAGCGACCTTCGTGTAGATATCCCTGATATCCACAGGGGCTCCGTCAGTTTCGAGGAATATCCTTTCGGTTGGGAGAACCTTTAGTAAGTCGGAAGATTCAGGCCTTACTACAAAGTCGAACCAGAACGAAAGATACATTCCCCGTCTTATAAGCTGAAGGGCCAGATCCTTTTTTCCCCTGAACCCATGTACCAGCCAGGGTGTTTCGGGTTTTCCATCCCTGTGTGCCTCGAGCAGTTCATTCCATGCCCTGACGCAATGTATCACAAGGGGTTTATTGAATTCCCCGGCAATTATTATCTGCTCATGGAAAACTGCTTTCTGTATCTCATACGACGGTCCCCTGAGTTTATCGAAGCCGGCTTCACCGAAAGCGATCAGATTGGCTTCGGGCGCTAATTTCCTGATATAAGCGAGAAGCACTTCACCGTTATTTTCGTCGAGATGCCAGGGATGTATCCCTGCCGTGTAGACCGGGGCGTTTATCCCTGAAGGATCGCGGTCCTCATGGGCCATGATGTTTTCCACGGCAAAAATTCCCGGGACGGGTATGGAATCGTGGGTATGGATATCAATATAATCTCCTGGCCGCGGAAAATTCATTTATTTTCTTCCGATTAACAACAGTCCCTTTTCGATGCGTGCAATGGTTTCGTCTTTTCCGATCCAGCTTATGATATCGAACATATGCGGTCCGCGAAGGGCTCCAACGATAACAAGGCGGAAAGGATTCATCACGGCGCCCATATTGTATCCCCGGCTTTCTATCCATGACTTAACGGTGGTTTCTGTCGTTTGCGCTGAAAAGTCATTAATTCCCTTAAGAACTTCCTTAAGTTCTCCGAGAATGACCGCCGTATTTTCCTTCCATCTTTTTTTGACTGCCTCCTGGTCGTAAGCTTCGGGCGCCCTGAAGAAGAAATCGGTCTGGGACCAGAATTCCTTCGCGAAATCAACCCTCTCCTTAACCATCGCTACAAGCATTTCAAGACGCACTATATCATAATGAAATCCCTTTTCCCTGAGGAACTCCCTGAATTCCATTGCAAGCTGACTGTTTTTTCTTTTCTGCAGATACTGATGGTTGAACCATTTTGCTTTTTCCGGATCAAATCTCGATCCCGATTTCCCCACCCTTTCGAGTGAGAATGCTTCAATAAGTTCATCCATTGAGAAGATTTCCTGTTCCGTACCCGGATTCCATCCAAGGAGAGCTATCATATTCACGAATGCTTCCGGATAATATCCTTCCTCGCGGTATCCCTTTGCCGTTTCGCCGAAGGGCCAGTAGAGTGGGAATACCGGGAACCCCATCCTGTCGCCGTCGCGTTT
This sequence comes from Bacteroidales bacterium, assembly GCA_034679225.1. Lineage (GTDB taxonomy): Bacteria > Bacteroidota > Bacteroidia > Bacteroidales > VadinHA17 > LD21. The sequence goes on from JAXDBC010000039.1 coordinate 9,358, forward strand.
GCTCAGCTTGCCTTTGCCGTCGGGTTTCAGAAGAAGCGGAAGATGTGCAAACAACGGAACTTCCCATCCGAAGGCCCTGTACATCAACACATGCAGCGGGAGCGACGGCAGCCATTCCTCTCCCCTTATCACATGGCTGATCTTCATCAGGTGGTCATCGACGAGATGGGCCAGGTGATAGGTGGGCATTCCATCTGATTTGAACAGTACCTTATCGTCGAGAGTGGAAGTGTTTACCACGACATGGCCTCTTATAAGATCATCGAAATGAACCTCATCATCCCCGGGCATTTTGAACCGTATCACGTATGCTTCACCCCTGTCGAGCCTGGCATTCCATTCCACCGCATCAAGTGAGAGAGAGTTCTTAAGCTTTCCCCTGATCCCGGCATTATAAATGAAAGTCCGTTTGTTCTTTTCGTATTCCAGCCTTAGGCTTTCCAGTTCATCCGGAGTATCGAATGCATAGTAGGCCATGCCTTTATCTACAAGTTTTTCGGCATATTTCCTGTAGATCTCCTTTCTGTCGCTCTGGCGGTAGGGTCCGTATTCCCCTCCTTCCCTGATTCCTTCGTCAACAACTATTCCGCACCATCTGAGCGACTCCATGATATATTCCTCGGCTCCTTCAACAAATCTTGTCTGGTCGGTGTCCTCGATCCTGAGAATAAAAACGCCATTGTTTTTTCTTGCGAAAAGAAAGTTGTACAGAGCGGTTCTGACCCCTCCGATGTGCAACGGTCCGGTCGGACTCGGTGCAAATCTTACCCTTACTTGCGGCATAATCTTATAAAACTGTTAATTGCAAATTCAAAGATAGCTAAAACATGCTATTAATGTGCCAGGCGATTCAGCTATTTGATAAAGTGCGTAGGCTGTTGATAATAATCATGAGCATGCTGGCAGAAATTTATTAAATTAGTGTTTTAAAACAGGCATTCATGAAGAAAATGAAAGCTCTTGTCAAGGCAAAGGCTGAAAAGGGGATATGGATGGATGAAGTTCCCATTCCCGAGCCAGGTCTTAACGACGTGATAATAAAGATAAAGAAGACCGCGATCTGCGGCACGGATCTCCACATTTACCTTTGGGATTCCTGGGCTCAGAAGACCATAAAGGTACCGATGGTTATCGGGCACGAATACATGGGTTACATTGAGAAGACAGGTGCCGGTGTGAAGAATCTCAAGCCCGGCGACAGGGTTACCGGTGAAGGGCATCTGGCTTGCGGTCATTGCAGGAACTGCAGGAGGGGAAAGGAGCATGTTTGCGAAAACACCATAGGTATTGGAGTGAATATCGATGGCGCCTTCGCTGAATATCTCAGGCTTCCCGCGCTTAACGCTGTTCTCCTCGACCCCAGGATACCCGATGAATGGGCTGCCATTATGGATCCTTTTGGAAATGCAACACACACTGCTCTTTCCTTCCCTCTGCTGGGGGAAGACGTCCTTGTTACGGGAGCCGGTCTGATAGGAAGTATGGCGATAGCCATTGCAAAATATTCCGGGGCAAGGTTTATTGTCGCCAGCGATCTCAGCGACTACCGGCTTGAAATTGCCAGACAGATGGGAGCCACCCTAACTGTCAATCCATCAAAGGGTGAAAAAATAGCCGATGCTGTAAAGAAGCTCGGGATGAGAGGCTTCGATGTCGGCCTCGAGATGTCGGGTTCGCCCAAAGCCTTCATCGAGATGATCGGAAGCATGTACAACGGCTCCAATATATCATTGTTAGGGATACTGCCGTCGAACTTCGAGGTTCCGTGGAGCGATATTATTTTCAAGGCCATCACCATGAAGGGTATATATGGCAGGGAAATGTGGGAGACCTGGTACAAGATGGAACAGATGATCATAGGAGGGATAAACCTCAACCCGGTCATAACCCACAGGTTCAACATCGATGAATTCCAGAAGGGCTTTGACGTTATGGAAAGCGGCGAATGCGGAAAGGTTATACTTGAATGGGACTAGATGGAGGGACAATGTATTATGTATTATTGGCGATGTATTATTGGCGATGTGCTGCATTAGAAGAGACCGCAAGACTGCAAGACTGCAAGACTGCAAGACAATGTATTATGTATTATAGGCGATGTATTATGTATTGCTTTCAACTTTTCACTTTCAACTTTCAACTAAACTAACAATACCATGTATAAAGATTATCAGCAGCATCTCGTTCAGCTTCTATCGGAAATCAGGGAAGCCGGTCTGTACAAGGATGAAAGAGTCATCGTATCTCCCCAGGGGGCTGAGATCAGGCTTGACACGGGTCAGAAGGTTCTTAATTTCTGCGCGAACAACTATCTCGGGCTATCAGCCAATAAGAAACTGGTTGAAGCCGCGCAGAAAGCTCTCGAAACACATGGTTACGGAATGTCGTCGGTCCGTTTCATTTGCGGCACGGGCGATCTCCACAAGGAGCTGGAGCAAAAGCTGGCAGGGTTTTTCGGTACTGAGGACACGATCCTGTATGCATCCTGTTTCGATGCAAACGGCGGAGTCTTTGAGCCTCTTCTCACTGCTGAAGATGCAATTATCTCGGACGCGCTCAACCATGCATCCATCATCGACGGTGTGCGGCTCTGCAAAGCCCAGCGCTACAGGTATGCCAATGCAGACATGAACGACCTGGAGGAAAAGCTCAAAGAGGCTCAGGCCCAACGTTTCAGGCTTATAGTGACCGACGGCGTATTCTCTATGGACGGCAATGTGGCGCCGCTCGATAAGATCCATGATCTTGCCACCAGGTACAATGCCATGATAATGGTTGACGAATCGCATTCGGCAGGTGTCGTGGGTGATACTGGCCGCGGGGTTACCGAACTTTACAATCTCAAGGGAAAGATAGAGATCATAACCGGTACTCTTGGCAAGGCTTTTGGCGGGGCTATCGGCGGATTCACCACGGGGAAGAAAGAGATAATAGATATGCTGCGACAGCGCTCACGGCCTTATCTCTTCAGCAATTCAATACCTCCGCTTGTTGCTGCTGCCGGCATCAGGATGATAGGGATGATGACAGAGACCAATGAACTTCAGGATAAGCTGCATTTCAACACTAAATACTTCCTGGAAAAGATGATGAATGCCGGATTTGACATCAAGCCCACCCAGTCGGCCATCTGTGCGGTGATGCTTTACGACGCCAGACTGTCGCAGGAGATGGCAGCCCGTTTGCTTAATGAAGGCATTTATGTCACGGGTTTTTATTACCCGGTTGTTCCGAAAGGCCAGGCCAGGATAAGGGTTCAGCTTTCCGCGGCCCATGAAAAGGAGCATCTCGACAAGGCTATAGCGGCTTTTAAGAAGATCGGCAGAGAACTGCAGGTGATCAAATAACTGCAAAACCTCCTCTGAACCCCCTTATTCACGTACCCCCTTTTTTGTTATCCCTTGCATTCACATACCCCCTTTCCCGTTTCCCCCAGGGGGGAAAGGCACTACTCAATGTTGTTGCTCAATTGCTTATACTAAATGTTGCTATCTAAATTCCTTCCCAATATTAGCAGAATTCTCCTGCTCCTTCAACTTGGGGGAAGTCCCGATAGCTATCGGGAGGGAAGGGGGGGTAAAACCGGCAGGTAACTACAAGTGATCAAATAACTGCAAAACCTCCTCTGAACTTTAGGGGGCAGGGGGTAAAACATCAGCAGGTGGTAAAACCTTCAGCAGGGTTTCCTGAAAACAATCAGCCGCATCTTGATGATCCGCAGTCCTTGCAGATCAGGCAGCCCTCTTCGTACACCAGGTTGTGGGAATTGCATTCAGTGCATTTCCCCTTTGCTTTGGTACCGTTTGGTATGTATTTCTTGAGCGCTCTCTCCACGCCGTTTTTCCAGTTATTTATCGATTCGCTGTCGAGTTTCAGCGACTGAACCAGGTTTACCACATCCTGGATCGGCATTTCGTGACGCAGGACTCCGGATATAAGTTTGGCATAATTCCAGTATTCCGGTTTGAACATATGGGACAGCCCCTCAAAGATCTTTTTGTATCCGTATTTATCGGTATACTGGAAGTCGTATCTTGTTTTGCCGTCATCCATTTTTACCTTTATGATCTTTCCCTTGACTATGGTTTTCGGGATCGGGTAAATCTCCTCATCTGCCAGACCTGTGAATATCTCATAAGGTCTTCCTTCCTTCAGTCCAACGAAGGCAACCCATTTTTCCTCGTTGAAGTTAAAACGGATAACGTCGCAATCGAGAACTTTCGGACGTTTCGGTCTTTCAGTCCTGGCGATGTTTTTACCGGCCACCAGGACCCCGTCGCGTGATCCGTCGCGGTAGACTGTGGCGCCCTTGCATCCCGATTTCCAGGCAGTCAGGTAAAGTTCGCTTACCAGTTCCTCCTTAACATCCGAAGGAAGGTTAATTGTAACGCTTATTGAATGATCGACCCATTTCTGGATAGCTCCCTGCATGCGCACCTTTGCCAGCCAGTCGACATCGTTTGCCGTTGCCTTGTAGTAGGGTGATTTTTCTATTATAGCATTGATTTCCTCGTCGCTCATTCGAGTAACCTGATCGGGATCGTAACCTTTCAGTATCAGCCAGTCGACGAATTTATGATGGAATACTATGAATTCCTCCCATGAATCACCCACCTCATCCTTAAATGTAACCTTCACGTTCTTGTCGTTCGGGTTCACTTTTCTGCGGCGCTTGTAGAACACCGAGAAGACGGGTTCGATGCCGGAGGTGGTTTGTGTCATCAGGCTTGTTGTGCCTGTCGGGGCTATTGTAAGAAGGGCAATATTGCGGCGACCGTATTTGACCATGTTTTTATACATAACCGGATCGGCCTCTTTTAGCCTGATTATGAACGGATTATTCATTTCCCTTTCGGCATCGAAAATGGAGAACGGACCTCTTTCCTTTGCAAGATAAGTGGATGACTTGTATGCCTCGAGAGCAAGGGTCTTATGCACTTCGACAGAAAAGTCGATCGCTTCCTCGCTGCCATATCTCAGTCCGAGTGCGGCAAGCATGTCGCCCTCTGCTGTAATGCCGATTCCGGTTCTTCTTCCCTGTTCTGATTTCTTCTTGATATTCAGCCAGAGATTCTTTTCTACCATTTTCAGTTCTTCCGCTTCCGGATCGGCCTCGATCTTTGCCAGTATTGCATCAATTTTTTCAAGTTCGAGATCGATGATGTCGTCCATCAATCGCTGGGCAAGTCCCACATGTTCCTTATACAGTTCAAAGTTGAATTCAGCCTTGTCGGTAAATGGATCCATCACATAGCTGTAAAGGTTGATTGCCAGGAGCCGGCAGCTATCATAGGGACATAGGGGGATTTCGCCGCATGGATTCGTTGACACGCTTGTAAAACCAAGATCGCCATAGCAGTCGGGGACGCTTTCATTTATTATTGTATCCCAGAACAGCACTCCCGGTTCGGCCGATTTCCATGCATTGTGTATTATCTTGTCCCAAAGCTGGAGGGCATCCACGTCCCTGACGAATCTGGGGTTACCTGAATCAATAGGGTATTGCTGGCGGAAAATGGTTTTATTTTCAACGGCTTTCATGAATTCGTCGGTGATTTTTACCGAGACATTGGCGCCTGTTACCTTTCCGCTTTCCATTTTTGCATCGATGAACTTGCCGCTGTCGGGGTGCTTTATGGATATTGAGAGCATCAGCGCTCCCCGTCTTCCATCCTGTGCCACCTCACGGGTTGAGTTTGAATATCTTTCCATGAAGGGGACAACGCCTGTTGAAGTAAGTGCACTGTTCAGTACCGGTGATCCCTTTGGTCTGATATGGGAAAGGTCATGTCCGACCCCGCCGCGCCTTTTCATCAGCTGAACCTGTTCCTGGTCGATCTTCATTATTCCGCCGTAAGAGTCAGCTATACCTTCGTTTCCAATCACGAAGCAGTTCGAAAGGGATGCGATCTGGTAGTCATTGCCAATGCCGGTCATCGGCCCTCCCTGTGGAACTATGTATTTAAAATCCTTGAGAACACTGTATATCAGCTCCTCGGGGAGAGGGTTCTTGTATTTGAGTTCTATCCTGCGGATCTCCCGGGCCAGCCTTCGATGCATATCATCGGGGGTAAGCTCATAAAGGTTACCGAAGGAATCTTTCAGGGCATATTTGTTTGCCCATACCCTTGCAGCCAGCTCATCGCCATTGAAGTACTCAACGCTGGCATCAACAGCTTCATCATGAGTATAGGTCATTTTTTCCTGTTTCTTCCCGGCCGACTGTTTGTCAGGATCCTTCAATTCGGTTCTTTTCCCGTTTTCTGATGCTTTTACACTTTCTGCCTTTTCTGATGTGATGACTGACTCCTGAACAAATAGATCTCCCATTTTGAAAAAAAAATAAATATGTTAAGCTTTGATAATGTTACTTTTATACGACCGTTGATTTTTTAAGCGGGTAATTGCTAAAATAGCCAAGCCTCCGTCCCAATGCAAGATTAAAAAATCAAGGTTATCAACATTTCAAGCTTGAGTTATTAACTTAAAGGCATCTAACTGTTAATCAATATATTAAGTTCATCAAGGCAATGAACGTCAACATTAAGACCTCCAATCGACCTAATTATTAGAAGGTTGTAGAAGCTTGAGGAAGGTACCGGTTTCAAGCAGCTAAATAATGCAGCAAAAAAAAGGCGCCTGCTCAGAGGCGCCCTTTACAGTTGAATGTATAAATTTAGTTAAAGATGTAGCGAAGGCCAAGCTGCAGCATCCAGCACTGACCGATGTTCAGGTATGTGTCGTAGGTTTTGGTCGGATAGGCATCCTTAACCTTCACCATCGAGTAGGTAGGAACATCGTCCGCATCCCTGCCTTCATAATTCAGGATTGCTCCATAGTTACTGACGGCCATGTTCTTGTAAACACCCCAATTTGAATTGATAAGGTTTGCTGCATTGAGTAAGTCGAGGCTCAGCTGCAGTGTGTTTCTTGTATTTCCGGCTTTAACTGAGAAATCCTGAACAAAGCGGAGGTCGAGCCTGCTAACCCATGGTGCACGTGCGGCATAAGCTTCAGCATATTCTCCCTTATGCTTTTTCAGATAACGGTCCTGTTCCATGAATTCAAAGAAGGCATTTTCGTCGGCAGCAGAGACGAATGAAATTTCGCCTTTCTGTTTCGGTATGTAAATCAGGTCGGTAGTTACTGCATCGCCATTCATGTCGTTGCTATAGGTAAATGAGTTACCGTAAGGTGAGTAACCTGAGTAGAACAGGCTTATGGTGGATGCCATATGGTCGTTCAGGTAAGGAATACGGTAAGACAAAGATCCCGTTACCCTGTCGGGCGTCACGTACTGTGATCTCTGAACAGTCGAAACGTTAGGTCCGTCAACCGAGTAAACACCTACCCATGCCGAGTTCGCGTTGCTGCCGGGCATTCCTGACAGTTCCTTCATTTCAGTCCTGGTATAGGCAAGCATCAGGTCGAGGTTATTCACGGGTTCGGTATTGACAGTCACATTAAATGTGTAACCGTAACCCTTGTTTGTATTTACAAGAACGCAGGCGTCCTTTACAGTACTGTTGTAGAGGTAGTCGGCCGGGTAAATGTAACGCTTGTCGGGTCCGGCAAATCTTGCCCATGATGATTCAGGATTCTTAATAGCGTAATTCTCGATCATCACGGCATTTATGTTCTTCGTGAACATACCTTCAGCAGTTACTGAGAGCGGGAACTCGACAGGTACTTTATAATCGACTGCCAGTGAGGATTTCCACACCTGCGGCATTCTGAAATCAGGATCCACCCCGGCGATTGAACTTGGTACGCTGCCATCCTGGGGGGTTACCACTGTCTGGAAGCCGAGCCTGTCGATCATTTCATCAACATCGGTAATAATATCACCTGCCAGCAGTGCCAGTCTCGGGTCGACTGAAGTGGGTATACCCAGATTATTGAAGCGGGTCTGCAGTTTCATCAATATCTGGTTCATACCGGCATTGGAGGGCATGTTGGTGAAGAACACCAGCGGCAGACGGCCGGTAAAGATACCTGATCCTCCGCGCAGCACGATCGATTTATCTGAATTAATGTCCCATGTAAATCCAACGCGGGGCGACAGATTGATTCTTGATTTGGGCCATTCTCCGGTATCGATGTGCCTTCCGCCGAA
>JAXDBC010000040.1:0-15512 GCA_034679225.1 Bacteroidales bacterium
AAGACGGCCTCAACAAGGCTAACAAATGTTAACAACCAGCTGGCCATAAATTAAGGCAAAATATGGCCACCGGCCGGATAATAAAAGTGGTTTTAGTGACATTCCGCGTATAAAAAGGGATTATCTGAAGCGTATTCATACATCATAACATGCCTGAATCAAACAAAAGTTTTCTGATTGACAATTGGAGGCAACTTGTTGAGGCAAATAAACAGATAGTAAAATTACTGGAAAAATAAATTTGTATTTGGCCCCCGTGTGTCGTATAATTGCCATTGCAGACATTGACAAGGAGGGGGAAATACTCATGCGTGGCAGACCCTGATTGCTGAATTGCCGTCAGGGTCTTTTTTTCATTCATTGTCCTTATTCCAATTAGTCCCAAAAAATCACCGAAAAAGGCGAGTTTTCGCACTCGTGGGGAAATGGTGGGGAAAATAAGAAATAAAAAAATCTGATTACATTGATATTCAATACAATCAGATTTTTAATTGAGGTCGGTGGCGGATTCGAACCGCCGTACCCGGTTTTGCAGACCGATGCCTAGCCACTCGGCCAACCGACCATCATCCGGAAGGACAAAAATAATTAATTTCCGGAAATATTAAAAGCCTTTGTGTCCTTTCCATCCTCAATGAATCGTTCATGTATTTCCGGGAAATCAACGCTACCATCTGCCGCGAAACTCAATGCCTGTCCACATAAACAACCAGGCTCTCCGTCATGTTCATTTAAGCCATCTGTCGAACCACTCAAAGGCCTCATCCTGCATGACGGCATCGAACTTATTCGGGCCCGGATGAAAGGAACATTAGTAATTCCCGGCAGCCTGCCGGATGCATCAGCGGGTTTAGGCAGTATGGCTTCGAGGCGGCCTCCATTTGGCAATGCCCAGCTCATTTCCTCAATATGCAAACCGTCCTAAGTATATTTTCTGGCAACATTAACCTGAGACAGCCTTCCGCCGGCATGGGAAGACGCTCCAGATATGCAAAATAAATACCCCCTTTTGGGATAAAGGGGGTATTAACATTGAAGAATAAAAAAGTCTCTGCTACAACCCCGGATTTTTATTCTTCAAGCTTCAATTCCAGATTCAGGGTTTTCCTGTTTCCTTTTGTTATAATAATTTCCTCCATTTCAAGGGTTTTGAAACCTGCCTTCGATGCGGTTAGCGAATAAGTGCCGCACGGCAGGCCAAGTAGGACAAAGTTTCCATTGTCGTCGGATATTGCGCTTGAAACGACTTCATCCCCTTGCTTAATATCGATGGCTACATCTTTTAGAGCCACTCCTTCAGCATCCTTTACTGTTCCCTCAAGCCTTCCAGCGGTTGCATTATTTGCAGCCCTTATTACAGGTTTGAAAATAAATCCCTTAATACCGGCAGGACTGTGCATATTACCCTGGACTACAAACGAATTGGAGAGATCAAAATCAAGGAGCATCTCCGCCGTGAGTCCTTCCTCAACAAGCACTACAGGATTGATGAATACCTTGATTCCTGACCGGCTGCCGCCCGGCACCTTAACCGTGTAAGTATCACCATCCTTCACCTTAAGGCTTGCTTCATCAACATACAGCCTGAGAAGATCATATTCACCTTCAGGTATCTCGATATCAGCCAGTTTGGCAATTACTCCGTTCCTGAGATCGAGAAGGTTGAAAGTCTCCGATCCTTCCCAGATCACCTCAAAGGAACATGTATCCTCCCTGACACAATCTCCTGCTTTCCTTATCTCCAGCTTTGTGATTGTCACTTCAGCCGATTCCACCATATCGATGGGAAAAGGAGCATCGGTTATATTGACAATAAGTCGTCCGTAGCCATCATTTGTCTTGTCGCAAGCCGCGAAGAACAGCATAAGAGCTGCCGCTGCGAATGTCAAAAGTATTTTCTTCATAATTTCCTGCTTTGTTTAAATTGTATTACAGGACAAAACTAGCACGCGAAGATGAAGATATTATGAATTTTCAGGAAATGTGAAAGAAAAATCAGTTCCTTTTCCGGGAATGGAAGAAACTGAAATAGTTATCCCGTGCAGATCAGCTATGGATTTTGCTATTGCCAGTCCTATACCAGTACCATCTTCATCGTTGTCACTCCTGGAACTGAACCGGGAGAAAAGCTTGTCGAGCTGTTCCCGTGTCATACCCCTGCCGGTATCCGATACTGTCACATTCAGGGCTCCGGAGATCTTTTCCATGCTGATGCTTACGCTTCCTCCGCTACCGGTATTTTTCACCGCGTTGTTGATGACATTATAGAACATTGAAAAAAGGAGCGGCCTGTTAACCTGCCCGAGATAGCCATTAAACAGGTACTGCCCTCTAAGTTCAACCTGTTTATCCGTGGCAACCGGTTTCAGTTCCTCCGAAATCTCGGTAAGCAGGTCTGCCATATCAACCGTATCTTCAAGAAGGTACTGCCTGCTCTCTATCCTCGCGATCATCAGAAGGGAATTAACCAGCCGCTGCAATCTCTGAAGGGTTTTCAGCGATTCCTCTATCCGTATTGCCGTCTCTTCTCCTGTCTCTTCCTGAATCAGGATATTCTCGAGTTTGCTTCTCATCACAGAGATGGGAGTCATAAGTTCATGCGAGATATTCACTGTTATCTCCTTTTCCTTGCGGAATGAGTCCTCTATCTTCATCATCAGTTCGATCATCGCCTTGTCGAGAGCGGCAAAATCGAGGGTATTGGTTTTAACCGGTGTCTTGTCGAATTTTGTGGGACTTGATATTTCCCTCAGTTTGCTCTTTATCTTTTCCAGTGGTTTAAGGATGATCCTTGTATATTGCAGGTCGGTTACGAGTGTGAGCAGAATAATGAAAACCAGGAAGCCAAGAATGATCCTGTAGATGCTTTTTCTTCCCTGTGTTATTGTTTCAAGGCTTTTTCCTATTTCAAGAAGGTAGCTTTCCCCGTCAACCTGAAAAGTGTAATTGATCGCCCTGTAAGTGATTACCTCGTCCTCGATAATCCTGTCACATATCACTATCTCATTGAGTTCCTCGTCTCCCCGGGTTTTTTCAAGGCTTATATATTCTTCTTTCAGGATGTTGAAGCTTCCGAATGCCCCTGTTGAATCGGATTCGATAAATGGTTCGATCCCTGCCCCGGATATCATGGCTATGGTTTTTTCCCTTTTCTGGATAAGGTCGTTGTCCACCTGTCGCAGATAGATCCTTTCAATTATCCCGGGAAGAAATAAAAGGAAAAGAGCCGTGAAGACCAGCTTTGAGAGAAGGTTGAAGAGAGCAAGCTTTGTTTTTAGCCGGATCACGTAAAATAAATTATCATGTTATTCATCACTGACCCTGTATCCGACTCCCCTCACTGTTTCGAGCCATGGAGCAGGGGCATGCTGATTCATTTTTCTTCTGAGGTTTTTTATATGAACGTCAATAAAATTACTGTCGTACTGATCATCGAGAATATTTCCCCAGATATGCTCATAAAGCTGCTGCCTGGTAAGCACTTTGCCACGGTTCAGCACCAGGTAGTGAAGAAGGTCATATTCCTTTTTTGTAAGATCCACTTCCCTTTCATCACAGACAAGCTTACGTGCCTGAACCTTCATTATGAAGTCGCCCAGAACAATATCCGGACTGACGATATTGAATTTTCTTCTTGCAACGGCATTTATTCGTGAAAGAAGCTCTACCAGTGCAAAGGGTTTAGCCAGGTAATCATCGGCGCCAAGGTCGAGTCCCTTTACCTTGTCCTCCACGGCGCCCCTGGCGGTAATGATAATGAATGATGCTTCGCTCCCTAATTTACGTGCTTCCCTGATAAGGTCAAGACCATCGTGATCGGGAAGCCCCAGGTCGAGAAGGACGAAATCATAAAGGTTCACGGCAATCTTTTCCGAGGCTTCATTGCCGGTAAAAGCCATATCGCAGAGGAAGTTCTCCGACTTCAGAAACGAAGCAATCTCCTTTGCCAGGCTAATTTCATCCTCAACAATCAGTACGTTCATGAATGTAAAATTAATCTTAAAAATTAATAATTCTTCGCCGTCAAACGGGGAGCGTGAAAATCAACTTATTTACCTCAATCCCGGGGGAGTGAATCTAGAAAATCCTGAATATAACGCTGGCCGAAAAGACGAAACCTTTAGTGCCGGGATAGTATGAATCATCCGCCAGGGGAATTACATACGAAGGTTCCAGTCCTATGGTCATGAAATCGGTGTTGATATCAACGGGCAGTCCAAAATCAATCTCAATAAGACCGAAAATGTCTTTATATGAATATGTTGTACCACCAGTGCTACCGGGAGGTCTGTTGTTGCCTTTGTCTTTCCATTTCCTGAAAGGCGAAGAAACCGAATAGCTGGATGCATTGGATGTGGCCGTCACTTCGGTTATGGTTCCGAACATCAGGTTTACATAAGGATCGAATGATATGTTTGCCTTAGCCCTGAAAAATTCCGGAGTCTGGAAAAATCTCGAATTCCTGATCTGGTAAAATCCCTGGCTTTCATCTGAGAACAATGTCCCGGCTGAAATTTTTGTATACAGAATTTTCCAGTCGAAACCAAGGGTAAGATCGCCGTATGTAAAGCTTTCGAAAAGTGTGTCGGTCAGCGAGGGATCTACCTGATAACGGTAAATACCTGCCGAAATGTCGAACCAGTCGTTGAAAGCATGGCTGTAGGAAAGCGAAGCGATATAAAATGCAACCAACGGATCGGCTGCATTTAAATGGACTGCCGAAGCACTGAGAAATAATTTATTCGTCAGTCCGTATGAAAGGGATGCATAACTGTAAGGGTTATCCTGCGACATTGTCGATCCCAGGTAGATCATGTTGCTTCCATAACCTCCCCCTGCATAGAATGAATGGACTTTGCCGGCGTTGCCTGCCGGGTCCGCAACAGTCCCCGTGCTGTCAGCTGTCTGGGCTGATGCTTCCGGCATGAACATCATCAAAACCGGCAGTGCAATGGCCAATATGAAACCCTGTCCCTTCATCAGACAATTAAACCGGTTTACCTTCCTCCCTTTCGTCCGGCTCCCCCGGGTTTTCCAACTCCCTTGGGCACACCAGAACCTGAAGGCCTGACTATCATCGGAGGCCTTGCACCCTTTGCCCTGGACATGTCGGGACGACTTCCCCTGACCTGCTTTACAGCTTTATTCTGCTTGTTGCCATTAGCCTGACCGGGGGCATTTTCCCTTGCTGCCTGTGACTGCCGGTTTCCAGGTCGCTGCTGCTGTTCCTTCTGCTGCACTTTCTGTTGTTCCTTCTGCTGCTCACCCAGCTGTTCCCTTTGCTGCTGCCTGATCCGGAAAGTATCACCGCTCTGAACAGAAGTCTGTGAATAGCCTCTTCCGGCAATCAGCAAAAAAAAGAATAACAATACTATCTTTGATACGCTTTTCATTTTTTTCCCTGTTTAAAATCCTGTAAAAATCTGCTAACTCTGATTTACGAGAACAAAGATACAGGTCAATTATGAAGAAAAGATGAAGCTTTAAATATATTATTGCCTGCACATTATTATCTTAAGAAAAACCAATTATTCAATGCCGGGAAAAGACAGAACCGGACCAATGTGACAGGGTCCCGTTACCGGATATCGGAATCTCCATACCGGGGGCAGTTAACATTTATGCAGCTTTTGTTGTCATCTAACTTATGATCCTGTTCCAAATTGCCCTTAGCTTTTTACCTGTTTCCGATTCAGGATTATATTCATTTATGCTTTTTGACTCGATCATGGCTTCGGTGATTTGCCTGTCGAAGGGAAGTCTTCCTGCAACAATAATATTATTGCCGGCACACCATTCTTCAATCTCTATGCTCACAGATTCATTGAGATCGAATTTATTAATTATGACGAAACCAGGAATACTGAACTTCCGAACCACCTCAACTGCCCTTTCCATATCGCTCAAAGCCGATCTTGTCGCTTCGGTTACGATCACCACCCTGTCAACGCCTGAAATTGTTGAAATGACCGGGCATCCTATTCCTGGGGGGCCGTCGATGATAATAGTATCAAGGCCATATTGAGCGGCGGTCTGTTTTGCTTTTTCTCTCACGGCATTGACCAGTTTTCCCGAATTTTCCTCACCCGGAGCCAGTCGCCCGTATACCATTCTGCCCTTTCGGAACGATCCCGAATACATCCTGCTTTTATCATCCGGGACCATTGTTATAGCTTTTTCAGGGCAGATTCTTAAACACAGTAAACAACCGTCGCAGGAGATTTCCGATATCACTATTCTTCCCCTGCCCTCTGATATGGCATCAAACCTGCAATAGTTCATGCACAAAGCGCAGGAAGTGCAAAGGACGTAGTCAATAACAGCCTTATGACCCGACACAAACACTGATTCCTCATCATGTACAGGATTGAAGAGAAGATACATATTGGCGGCATCAACATCACAGTCAGCAAGAACCACATCACCACCGAGAGTTGCAAATGATGCAGTTATGCTCGTTTTTCCCGTACCTCCCTTACCACTTATAACTGCTATTTCCATGATCCTTAATTATGTTTTGCACCATTGAAACCAGACTGCCTGCGAAAGCCGGATCTGTACCTGCCAGTATTTTCCCTTCAGAATATATTTCTGCTGTCTTTTTGCTGAATGGAATTTCCATTAAGAGAGGTATTTCCTGCCTGTCGACATAATCCCTGACTTCGTTGTTACCCAGTCCGGCCCTGTTGATTATCACCCCGCTGGGTTTATCGATCAACCTTAGGGTTTCAACGCTTTGCCTGAGGTCGCTGAGGCCGAAAGGAGTGGGTTCGGTTACAAGAATCACGAAATCAGCAGCGGCTACAGTCTCTATAAAAGGACATGATGTTCCCGGAGGAGAATCGAGGATTGCAATTCCGGTTCCGGGGTCAATTTGTTTAATCGCTGCTTTTATGACCGGAACCGCTGACATGACACCGATATCCATCCTGCTCTCTATAATTGAAACTCTGCCCTTTTCTGAAAACAAACTGACTACACCCAGAGAACCGGGTTTCTCACTTATGGCGCCGTAGTTACAGGCAACGCTGCAGGCTCCGCATCCGTGGCACAGATCAACTATGACCTTTATGATTTTTACCGGAGGAAGAATGAATATTGAATTATAATTGCAGTATTCATGGCATTTGGCGCAATAGACGCATTTCGATTCGTCAATGACCGGAACCAGCTGTGTTACGGCAATGGTTCCGGTCAGTTTCTTGGTAAAGAAAGCAGCTGCATTGGGAGCTTCCGCATCACAGTCGACCAGTACGGCATCGAGTCCGCTTTTAATCAGCGACTGAAAAATATTCACGGCGACAAAGGTCTTTCCCGTACCCCCTTTTCCGCTTGCTACTGCAATTCTAAACATACCCGGAGTTTAATACGACAAAACTGTCCTTTTCCACTTTCAGGAATTCCGCCACGACATCGCATTTCACCATAAGAAGGAAAAAAATTCTTCTGTCATTCATGTGGATCAATCCTTCCAGGTTGCCCTGGCCTTTTGAAATAATAAGATCAGCTTCATTAAAAAGCTTCCTGAACTCATCGCTCGATTCACTTAAAACCGTCGATGCTGCATCAAAGCCGTTTGATACAACCCTGGCGACTTCGTTCATTCCAACATACTCAGCATCTTTGACAGTTGCATCATTTATAACCGGAGCCCCTCTTACTGCATAAACAAGATTGCCATGAGCGATAGTCTCTATGAAAAGCTTGTCGAATACAATTTCACCGGCATTATCCCCGAGGTAAAGCACCGACCGGGCCTTGCCGAGAGCTGATTTCAGGAGCTCTGAATGATTAATGGCAAAAGGAGCCTCTAAAACCCTGTCGATGGTAGCATGGAGATCGAAATTGTCACTTATGGCAAAATCGATAATGTTGCCTGCTATTGACAGACGGAGGGCGGTTTTAAAGGGATCGCGGCTTTTCTTAACAAGACCTTTCATCTCCGGAAGCAGGCCAAGGGCAATATCATTGTACTGTTTCTTCTCAAGAATGTAAGGATCACTGTCCCCTGTATGATCCTTCATCATGACGTGAAGCTTCCTGGCAAAAAGCGGAGTATTATGTTTTCCCCAGTTTTCAGCATAAAGGTTTATCATATCCCTTGTAAAACCGTCTTTTGCTTCCGGCGAAATGCTGTCACGCGAAAGCAGACGTTCAAAAGCACGGGCGATACAATAGAAGCAGCGATAATCCGATATCATAGCGGCCTTCGGGATCTAGTGATCGCAATAGTTTGCTCCGGCCGACAGGGTGTCATTCAGAAGGTCGCTTGCAAGATCCTTTGGTGGTTTTATCGGAGCCCCTACAAATACATTTATTTTTCTCTCATTAAAAAGATTGATGGCTCTTTGTCCCATTCCGCCGGCGATAACATCCGTTACACCTTTTTCAGCAAGCCAGCCGGGAAGCAGCCCGGGTTCATGGGGAGGCGGGGTTAAAAGAGTCAGTCCGGTAATATTTTTTCCATCAGCATCAATTATTGCAAACTGTTGGCAATGGCCAAAATGTGAACATAATATTCCCTCTTCCAATGGAATTGCTATCTTTTTGTTCATTGTTTTTTTACTTTACTGTTTATTTAACATATCAATTATTTCAATTATCTTCTTTTCAGGTTCTTTAATTACTATCATCTGTATTTTAAGGCTGTCGAAAAGAGATTTTACCTTTATCCCGAATTCTCCGGAGATCACCTTCTCCACACCCCGTGACGCAACTATCTGAACTGAGGCAGGTCCGGCACCCTCCAGGGCATCCTTGCCGGGATTGGGAATAAACTCAATACTATTGGTTTCGGTATCATAAATGACAAAACATACGCAGCGTCCAAAGCGCTGGTCCAGTATGCTTTCAGGAGTGTTACCTGTACTTGTTATAGCTACTTTCATATCTGTTGTATTTAATTATTATTATTCTGGTTGCTTAACATTCGTAAACTCCTGACTCCTGCACAGCGGGCATTCCTTAATTCCGTCCATCTTCCCGGGATTGTTGAAGTAACAGCAGCAGTTGTCGCACTGGTACCATTCGCTGTCGAAATAGATCTTTCCCCCTTCAATGATGATTTGCCTGCCATTTACAAGGGCATCTGCAATCTTCCTTCTTGCTGCAGTATATATCCTGGTTAATGTCGGCCTCGACACATCCATCATCTTTGCCGCCTGCTCATGATTCATAATCTCATGATCACAGAGACGGATAGCTTCATACTCCTCGAGAAAAAGGAATATGCTTGATACATTATCCATTTTCAGCTTATCCCCGTAGGGTTTTAATCCCGAAATCAGGGGAGGATTGCTGACTTTCCTCAGTCTGCACGGTCGTGGTGACATGTATTATGAGCCTTTGTTCATTACAAATATAATAAACTATTGTTCATAACAAAGACATTTGATGAGTTTTTTAGAATGAAAAACGGCTGGAGGCTGGCAGCGTGCGGCGTGCGGCGTGCGGCTGGAGGCTGGCGGCGTGCGGCGTGCGGCTGGAGGCTGGCAGCGTGCGGTTCGGGGTAGGGGTTCAAAGTTAAGGTTAAGCATTCAGGACTAAGGGTTTAGCGCTCTTTAGATAGATCCCCTCCGCCGGAGGGGTTGGGGGTGGGTTTTTCCGGTGTGCAGTATGTATATAGCAGTTCTAAATTCAAGGTTCAGTGTTCAGGGTTAAGGGTTTATCTCTCTCTTACTCTACCAGAACCCACCCCTAGCCCCCCGCTGAGCGGGGCAGGCTCTCCGGCGGAGGGGATCCTTCCTATGCAGCCTTCGCTAATGCCTCATTATATGAGACCTGCACGACCTGCAAGACCTGCAAGACCTGTCCCTGCGCCCTCTGCTTTTGCCGCCAGCCGCCAGCCGCATGCCGCATGCCGTTCTTCTGCCCTGCGCCCTACACCATAAAAACATCCAGCCCTCTCTTCACCAGCCCTGCCAGCACTATTGCAAAGGCAGTTTCAGCGAGAGTTATGACGAGAGCTTTTTTCCAGCCGTATTCTTTCCAGAGGATCGAGATTGTTGCAACACAGGGCACATAAAACATGCTTACAACTGCAAGTGTGATCATCTGCTGTGAGGTCAGCACTTCATTGAAGTCGGTTGTTCCGAGGTAGGCGGCAAGCATCACCAGGATAAGTTCTTTTCTCAGAATACCAAAAATGAGAAGAATGCCCGTCACAGCAGGCAGCCCGAGCCAGCTCACGGTAACCGGACTCATGACGGAAGCTATTGCAGGCATCCAGCCTGCAAGATTTATGCCTTGTATCACTACTCCCGATATTATGACAATCGGGGCGGCTATATAAATAAATTCCTTAAGTGAATCCCAGGTCTGCGAAAAAATGGTTTTGATATTTGGTATCTTGTAATCAGGCATCGGCATAATCAGTTCCACCGGTTCTCCGACCATAAATTTTGACGAAATCTTCCCAACAATGAATATCAGTACAGTAGCAAAGATATATAAGCCAAAGGCCCACGGCAATCCCACGTATTTCCCTACAAGTCCGAACACGATTACCGACACTGCCGAGCATGGGACAAGAGTGACAAGCACTGCCGTAATAAACCTCTCCCGCCTCGATTCCATTATCCTGCACGACAGGCATCCCGGGACATTGCAGCCTAATCCGATGATAAACGAAATGCATGCCTTGCCGTGAATACCCATCTTATGCATGAGTTTGTCCATCAGGAATGAAATTCTTGCAATATAACCCCAGTCCTCCAGCAGGTACAGCAGAATATAAAATGGCAGTATATAGGGAAAAGCTATCTGGACAAGGGCGAGGACACTTTCGATGGCCGACCAGCCCAGAGCCGGCCAGAAGGAGCTGCCGACACCGGCTTCCCACAAGTCGTGCCATCCCGAAAATATAGAATCGAGCCATTCCGAGAGCCGGTTCCCGAAACTGAATACCGCCAGGAACATGCCTCCAAGTATCAGGATCATAAAAAGGTAACCTGTCACCTTATGCGTCGTAAGGGCTTCGAGCCGTTCATTGAGCGACAGCTCCCTGTCCCTTGCTATCTTTACAGTCTCGCGGGTGATCCGGGAAGCGAGAAGACTTCTTTCGTCGGCAATAACCAAAGGCGAATCGTGCCCGTGTATCTCTTCCAGTTCCTCCATTATCCTAAGGGAGCTTTCCACCGCCCGTGGTTTTAATTCAGATACCCGTGCAGTTATATCGCTGTCCTTCTCGAGCAGTTTTATTGCAATCCACCTCAGGGGATACGGAAGATCGATCCCTTTCATCTGATCTGAAAGTTCTTCTATTCCCTGCTCAATCTCTTTGCCATATTTGTGAATTGTCCGCTCCGGTTTATCCTTTTTCAGATCGATCGCCTTATCGACCAGTCTTGTCAGACCCGATCCCCTTGAAGCAATCGTGGGGATTACCGGGACATTAAGAATTTTCTGCAGTTTTCTCGCGTCAACAGTGATCCCTTTCCTTTTGGCAAGATCTGTCATGTTCAGGGCAATGATCACCGGCCGCTCCAGTTCCAGAAGCTGAAGTGTGAAAATAAGACTTCGTTCCAGATTTGTAGAATCAACCACATTAATCACACAATCAGGATTTTGTTTTATGATGTAGCTTCTTGAGATCAGCTCTTCTTCTGAAACGGTTGTAAGCGAGTATATCCCGGGCAGGTCAAGAACATCAACGGTATGATCCCTGTAGAACAGTGTTCCTTCAGCTTTTTCAATCGTCTTGCCGGCCCAGTTCCCGATATGCTGATGAAGACCTGTCAGATAATTGAAAACCGTCGATTTCCCCGAATTCCCCTGCCCTGCAAGAACTATATTGATTTTATTATCATCCATCATTCGACTTCAAGCATGATTTTGGATGCCAGCCCCCAGCCGATCACCAGTTTTGAACCGGCCACCTCAATCTGAACCGGTCCTGAAAAAAGAGTCTTTCTGATCAGCTTAAGCTCCTTCCCCGGTGTGATCCCCAGGTCGGCAAGCCTTTTTGTAAACATCTCCCCTCCCGTTACCGAAACAATGATACCTGATTGACCGTCATCAAGGCCTGTCAGATTAATCCCTCCCTTCCCGTCTCCGGCTCCATGTCTGTGATGCATCTGTGTTGACATTTTTACAGTTATCTGATCATATTTTATTCCTCCTCAACATGTCTCATGCCTTCCGCGAAGAGATTGTTGATATGGTTATCATCAAGAGAATAGTAAGCCATCCTTCCAACCTTGTTATACCTGACCAGCTTCATGTTTCGCAGTATCCTGAGCTGATGCGAAGTTGCCGAATTTGATGTTTCGATTATAGCCGCGATGTCCTGAACGCACAGTTCCTTTTCAAGGCACAGGGCATAAATGATCTTCGTTCTGGTGGGATCGCTCATCGCCCTGAAGGTCTCGGCAAGGTCATGAAAAAACCTTTCGGACTTCATCTTCGCCCTGACCGATTCAACCTTTTCCTTTTCTATACAGGAAGCTGATTCCGAAACCGATTTACTTTTCTTCATTGAATATATGAACAAGTATTCAAATATTATGCAAAAATAATCTTTTCAATGACATCCTGTTCATCCGGCGATTCTTTTTCACTTTTCCATTACAACGCTTACCGATCCGATCTTGCCGCCCATCGGGGGATTTATCTTTGACACCTTTACCCTTGCTTTTTTAATGCCCTCCAGTTCTGCATAGAGTGCATCCAGTATCCGTCCGGCAATGTTTTCGAGAAGGTAGGATCTCCTGTCCATTTGTGTCTTTACTATCTGATAGGCTTTCTGGTAATTAACGGCATCCTTAAGGTTATCGCTTTTTGCCGCGACCGTCATGTCGGTTTCGATATTAAGGTCGACGATGAATCTGTTTCCAACTATTTGTTCCTCCCGGTAATGTCCGTGGAAGGCGTAGAACTCCATGTTCTCAATTACGATCAGTCCCATGACGGTTTAATTAAATTTCAGAGCCTAAGCTAATGTGTTTTATCAAATCCCGGCAAATTTAAAAGCATTTTACAGGTTTTTCTATCCCATGTATTAGCATACTGTCAAAATCGTCCTATTTTTGTAATCCACAAAAAATAAACAGGATGAACGAAGGGAATCTCATAAATCCGCGGGAAACGAAGTTGGCGGATAGTTTTATCGAGCAAATCATAATTGATGATCTTGCTGCCGGCAAAAATGACGGAAGGGTTCATACCAGGTTCCCGCCCGAGCCTAATGGCTATCTTCATATCGGTCATGCAAAAGCCATCTGTCTCGATTTCGGCATGGCTCAGAAATACGGAGGCAAGTGTAATCTGCGTTTCGACGACACCAATCCCGTCAAGGAGGAAGTTGAGTATATCGATTCCATAAAGGAGGATATCAGATGGCTGGGATTTGACTGGGAGGACCGCGAGTATTATGCTTCGGATTATTTCGGGAAACTTTATGACTTTGCCGTCGATCTGATAAAAAAGGGGTTGGCCTATGTTGATGATCAGCCTGCCGCTGTGATCTCATCTCAAAAAGGGACTCCGACCCAGCCGGGTACCGAGAGTCCTTTCCGCGGAAGATCTCCTGAAGAAAACCTCGATCTGTTTGAAAGGATGAACCATGGTGAATTTGAAGAAGGCAGCAGGGTTTTAAGAGCCAGGATCGACATGGCATCGCCCAACATGCATATGCGCGATCCGATTATTTACAGGATAATAAAAACTGCGCATCACCGCACGGGAGAGAGCTGGAAGGTATATCCCATGTATGATTTTGCCCATGGGCAGTGTGATTACTTCGAAGGTATAACTCACTCCCTGTGCACTCTTGAGTTTGAAGTTCACCGGCCTTTGTACGACTGGTTAATCGATCAGCTCAAGACAGACGATTACCGTCCCAGGCAGATTGAATTCAACAGGTTAAACCTCACCTATACCATGATGAGCAAGCGGAAGCTTCTCGAACTGGTTCAGGAAAGACGGGTTTCAGGATGGGACGATCCGAGGATGCCCACTCTGTGCGGCTTGCGGAGAAGGGGTTACACTCCTGAATCCATCCGTAAATTCGTTGATCTTATAGGTTATACAAAGGTGGAGGCGATAAACGACGTCTCACTCCTGGAGCATGCAGTGCGTGATGATCTCAATCTCAGGGCACCAAGGGTTTTTGCCGTGCTGAATCCCCTTAAGGTGGTGATCACCAACTATCCGGAGGGTAAGACAGAAAATGTAGAACTCATAAACAATCCCGAGGATGAAAGCATGGGAAGCAGGACTATCCCCTTCAGCCGTGAACTCTATATCGAGCAGGAGGATTTCATGGAGAATCCTCCTAACAAGTTTTTCAGGCTTGCTCCCGGGAAGGAAGTCAGGCTGAAGGGCGCCTATATAATAAAATGTACAGGCTTGGAGAAGGATGCTTCCGGCAACGTAACGGAGGTAAGATGTACCTATGATCCCGAAACGCGGAGCGGCGCTTCATTGGCGGACAGGAAGGTTAAAGCAACACTTCACTGGGTATCGGCAGAGCATGCCATAGATGCCGAGGTCAGGCTTTACGACAGGCTTTTCAACACTGAGGATCCGGCAGGTCAGAAAGATGAGGACTACAGGAATTTCCTCAATCCCGACTCCCTGAAAGTCCTTCGTGGCTGCAAGGCCGAGCCCTCGCTTGCTACAGCCGGGCCGCTAGATAAATTCCAGTTCCAGAGACTGGGGTATTTCTGCGTAGATCCTGATTCAACACTCGATAATCTTGTCTTTAACCGGACAGTAGGTCTGAGGGATAGTTGGGCAAAGCTAAATAAGTAGTCATGCGGTCTTGCGGTCTTGCAGTCGTGCAGTCCTTTCGAATGCAGCACATCGCCTATAATCTATCGTCTATAATACATAATACATTGTCTTGCGGTCTTGCGGTCCTTTCAAATGCAGCACATCGCCTATAATCTATCGTCTATAATACATAATACATTGTCTTGCGGTCTCTTTCTATATATCTGGCTATCAGAAATAAGACCTTAAACCACGTTATAACATTGTTATAACGTAATGATACGCGGTACACGGCATACAGTACGAGGTTAAAAGTTATAATTTAAAAAAGTTGGTCCCTCTCTTACTCTACCAGAACCCACCCCTAGCCCCCCGCTTAGGGCGGGGCAGGCCCTCCGGAGGAGGGGATCCATCCTAAGCAACCTTAGCTAAAGCCTCATTGTAAGAGACATGCAAGACCTGCATGACTTGCACGACCTGCAAGACCTGTCCCTGCGCCCTGTGCCCCGCGCCCTGCGCCCTGTGCCCTGTGCCCTGTGCCCTGTGCCCCGCGCCCTGTGCTCTGTGCCCTGTGCTCTGTGCCCTGTGCCCTGAGCCCTGTGCCCTGTGCCCTGTGCCCTGAGCCCTGTGCCCTGTGCCCCGCGCCATTCTTCCGCCCTGAAAAGGACATCTCAGTAAAAATAAGCACCAAATTTTTTCAGAATCATGCACCGCATTTAATGGATATAATTTATATTTCGGCTTAATTAGAGCTAAACGATTACAAGTAATCAAGATCTGTGTTTAACAATAATATTATG
>JAXDBC010000041.1:0-3647 GCA_034679225.1 Bacteroidales bacterium
GCGGAAGCGCTGCAGAAAAAAAGCTTCCTCCCGTCGGGTGAGAAACAGGGGAAAGTCTCAAAGCTGTCTTCACGCATAAGCCTGGAGGTGGATACAAGCCTGTTGTTCCTTATGTCAAATACTACAATATCCGATTTTGAGTCAAAAACCTCTATCCTCTTATCTTTTACCGAATGGAAAACCTGCTGTATATTGTTCACGGAAAAGGCTATATAATCCTCCGAAGGATGCCAGTATGGATATACACAGTTGGATATGGTTTCATCGGTCTTTGTATTCAGCTTCACAGCCTCCCCGTCCATCACGAGCATGGTGCCGCCCAGGTTTCCCCGGATGTGGAACATCATATTATCCGGACTGTTGGCCTGAAACGAGTGGCAGTTCATGCAGGCGCCCGGGAGAAGGCGGTTATCGACGATGGTCTCCTGACGAAAGGAAGAGAGTTCCCGCTGATAGATTCCCATCCTGCTCCAGGTCTCATAACCCGGGGCAATGAGCCTGTAAACTATCCAGGGATCAATGGGATCGCTGCTTATAGTGATGCTGAATGGCTCGTACTTCTTCCAGCCCTCATTGTATGCTGCATACAAGCTTACCTTCAGACTTCCTCCCCTGTTGTCGTCAATGAGTTTTTTCCACTTCCGTGAGGGTATTATTATTCCTTTCTTCCCCTTTAAAGTGAGAGTCTCCGATGAGCCCTCCATCACGGCCACAGTCAGGCGCGGCTCATCTTCAAGCCTGAAGTTAAGAGGAGCTATTCCCGAAGGTATCACAACATCACGGTAGTCGGGAAAGATAAGCGGCTTCGTACCGGCTTCCGCGGCATTCTTCCACTCTTCCCCGCACGAAGCGCTTAGAAGTAAGACTATAATCAACAGAATATATCCTGATAAGCTTTTCATGTCGATCCTGTATTATCCCTGGTCTCTTCAACCTGATTCAGCTCGGCATCAACGAAATGCAGGTAGTACCAGTAAGTGCCTCCAAACTTCTCCGACAGCCGCAATTCAGCATCGGGCCTCGATGTATAGATATCAGCATATGCCTGCATCCTGGCCATTGTTTCGCGCCCTATATAGGAGGGAGCATCTCTCGCCGGATTATCGCTGCTCAGCCCGATTATGTACATGATCGCTTCCTGGTATGAGACCGGAACAATCCTGTATTGCATCTTCTCCATCACCGGGATAAGGTTTACAAAATTCCGGAGATCCTTGTTTATCATGTAAAATGCCATCAGGTATTCAAAAGCTATCCTGTTGCCGGGGTTTTCCTTTACCATCCTGTTAAGAACAGCCTCGATGTTCTTTATATGAAAGAAATAATCGCCCCTTACACTGAATTTCCTCTTTTCGCCCCAATCGGGATGATTATTTATTTTTTCCTCATCACCGAGAAATGTCATCGTGGTCTTCGCCCATTTCCTGTAAAACAGTGTATTCTTCAGAAGCCTGAGATATTTCTCCGATACCTTGTACTGCCCGTTGATCAGGTTTGTTTCAGCCAGACGCTTTAATGCCCTGACCGACTGCCCCATGTTGGGGATGGTTTGAATGCTCTCGAAGGCATACTCCTGGCAGGCATTTGTCAGGCTCAGATGATAAAGTATCTCGCTTCCCATGAGAGCAGTTACATATTCCCTGTTGAATGCAAGAAAAAGGCCGTTGACCCCATGCTGATTGTACTTGAACATGCTGTTTCCTAGCTCGCCCGTCTTTGCAAGCGACAGGTTGAGCATGGAAAGCGACAGGTAGTTTCTGGGAGGTTTCTTGTCGGCATATTTAATTACATCCTTCCATCTTTCATGCCTCACGAGGTAGTCGTAGGTCATTATCTGCTCCGCTTCAAAATTGGCAAAGCTCCTGAAGCCAAAGAAAGCCAGCAGCGCGATCATTCCTGCCTGAAGGACAAGGGCTCTTTTCATATGTTTTTCCGCGATGACAGTCAGTTTTACAATGATCATCAGTACAGGCGGGAGAATGAACAGCAGGAAAACGGCGCCGGGCAATGCCGTTCGAAGATTATAGTAGTACTCCGTGATGTAAGTCAGCATGATGGGCTGCCGGATAATAAACTGCCGTACCAGAAGTGGAATGCCGGCTGAAAGGACTATCAGGGCAGTGAAATACAGGCAGAGGCTGAAAGTCCTCTTACCGGCTATGCTGACTCTTTCAGCCTTTACTGAACTTCTTCCCAACAGTGATTCATATACAAAAATGATAAGGAGAAGACTCAGGTACGAAGCTCCGGCAAGCCAGTAAACCAGGGGGATAAGAACAATGCCTGCCGTGAACCTCGCGGACTGACCCGCTATCCTCGTGTATCTCAGTCCTGCAAACATGGCGATCACAAAACCCGTGATCGAGGAAAGCGGATAGAATTCGTTGCACAGGATCATCCCGGCAAGCAGTGAGGGGAGAAAACTAAGGGGAAAGAGTTTGGGATCGGGATTAACGACTGCCAGCATCCGCCTTGTAAGTAATTGAATTGCAAAAAGCAGACCGACAATAATCAGTGGACCGGCAACAGACAGATAATAAAACTGAGTTAAAAATTCCCCTATCCAGCCGTTGAAACCTCCCGGAAGCGCGATCATGGAAGCAAAATAATCACCGGTCAGCAGAAACAACTGAAACTGCTCCGCGAAATGTAGGTGACTGTTATAGAAAAACATGAAAAACACGAATATCCCGGAAAAGAAGATTCCGGTAAACAAAAGCTCCGAATCACGAATTAATTTTTCTTTCTTCATAATATACCACCGCCGGCAGATATAACAAATCTAAGGTTTTTTATGATACCAGCCTCAAAAAGCATCGACGGTTTTAGTAGGAAGAACGGCGCACGGCTAGCGGGAAGTTCCCAAAGAAATTACCACTTTACTGTCACACTTCACCATTTCGATTCGTATATATGTTGTACGATAAACCCGGATCCGAAACTTTTAAAATTCATTGAAATGAAAAACAAAATTCTATTATATACCGTAATCACCCTGTTTTTGCTTATAGGAGGAATGGGGTGTGAGAAAGAAAAACTACCTCATAATCAAGCACAAGGAAAAGTCTTGGGGCCTACAGGCCCATGCCAGTGGTATGCACTCTATATTGAAGTAAAAAATCCCAAAGGTATAGGACTTGAAGGGAAAGGCATTTCCGCCGGAAGCGGCAGAACTTGGAATTACCGGAATGCAATCTCAGTGCCTCTTTTTAATCGGATAGGTTTACCTGTTGAACTCATGGAAGAGGGTACATGGCTGCACTTCGAATACCGGGAGTTTACGGAAGAGGAGAAAAATCGAAGGCTTTTTGAACCGGATGAACCGGTGATATGTCTAATGAATCAAATTCCACCTCCAGCTAATACTTATATGATAACAAGAATCATTGCACACAAGACATCAAAATAAATTCATCATGAAACCCACATGTATTGCATACACAATCACGTATCTATATAATTTTCAAACATATGGGTTCCCCCACTTGAGCGAGGCAGGCTATCCGACCTTTAAAAGAAATTAAAATAAAATTATATACGGATGAAACCCTCATTGCTGAGGAATTAATTTTAAAGGAGCAGGCACAAAAGGACATGTAAAATTACATTAATGAATTGAATAATAATAGTTTAACTAATATATTTAC
>JAXDBC010000042.1:0-4738 GCA_034679225.1 Bacteroidales bacterium
GCAAAGTAATTACTTTTTTCCGGAAATTTCAAACTTAATTTCTCATAAATATCTATTGCCTTGGAATAATAACCCTGAGTGACATAAATCCTTGCCAGGGTTTCGGTGACAAATCCTCCATGCTCCTCCGTGTATGGCTTCGACAGATCTTCGTTCGGGAAAGCCGGTTTTTCAATCTGAGGAACGATTCTCGGATCTGCCATGATGAACCTGTCGATAAGATCAGACTGCTCCTTCCTTTTCTGTTCTATGTCAGGTTTGGCGGGCTCCTCATCGGGAATTTCCACCTCTTCCTCAACAGTTACCGACTCTTCTTTAACAGTTACCGACTCTTCTTCAGGTTCACAGCGAGGAGTAAATAAGAATCCGGGATCCATATAGAAAATTTCTTCCTCTTCTTCAGCTTCAGGTTCATCATAACTCACCGGGATGAACAAGTGCGGGCTAAAATAGCTGTCATCCATTTCAGGATCGATCGTTCCGACAACGGTTCTTTCCAGAATGTTCGCCATGCTGTCAGGCTGATCCTTCGCCGGTCTGGGCTTCGAGTCCCTTTCTATCTCATCAATGAAATTCTGGCTGTTCAGTGCCGATTCAAGAATGGTCTGGGCAAAATCGCCCTCAAAGGCTTCAGGAATCACTTCCGGTTCAGGGATCTCGGTCGGCTGTATTTCCGGTTCTGGAACTTCAGCGGGTTGCACTTCAAGCGCGGGAACCTCGGCAGGCTGTACTTCCGGTTCGGGCTGAGCCGGTTCAGGCGGAACTGCAATTGCTTCCTTCTGAGTGTCAGCAATCTCCTTCTCAACAATCGAAGGAGCTATCTGCAGATAGTTGAAAAGCACTTCCCTGTCGGCAATGTGAATGGCGGAATTCCTGAGCTGATTCTCGAAGCGGATATCTGAATTCTCCCTGAGACTCCTGAGAAGAAGCATATGAGCTGTCTGAAAATACGGATATATGTTTACCAGTTCGCTTAGTTCAGCGAGAACCTGCCTGTCGACAGGCGTATTTCCACCCATCAGGTTCAGAAAGTCGCTTTTATTCATTTACGCTTACCAGTTAACAAATGCCGCGTTGAAGATGTCCTCAACAAGCATTTCCACTATCCTTTCGGACAGTTGTGACTCCACTTCACTCAGGTCGCTCAAACTGCTGTAATCTTCATATCTGGAAAAAGTCTGTTCAAAACTTTTTTCAGGATCAGCCACATTGGTGAACTTAACCCTGACTCCTATCGTGAAACGGTTCACTGCGGCATTTGCATCGGCCGACACCGTATGCGGCCTGGTGTTGTAATCGATTATCTCCCCTTCAAAATTGGCATCTCCCAAACCATTTACGATAGCCAGGTTTGTCTGTGCCTTGCATTTGTCTGTCAGCTCATCCGTAATGTACTGACTCAGCCCCGGCTGCACAAGACTTGCTCTGTTCTGGAAATACTGGATACTCACGGTGCTTAATCCGGTTGTGCTTGCACCCGAAAAGGAATAAATGCCGCATCCGGGTAACATCAGAAGAAGCAGAATTGTTTGAACCAAACCGGCTTTCCACGCGCGATTCATGAATATATTCCAGGATTCAAATTTCATACTCCTTGATTTTTCTGTAAAGAGTGCGCTCGGAGATACCAAGCTCCTGTGCCGCGAGCTTCCTTTTCCCGTTGTACTTCTCCAGGGCTTTTTTTATCATCTCCATCTCCTTGTCGGCAAGGGAAAGCGATTCTTCAACCACTTCCTCGGTATCCTGTATATTGGTTCCGGGGTGGGGAGCGAAACTCAGGTCACGGGCATCGGCTGTAACAACAGAATCGCTTCTTCCTGTGTCCCTGATCAGGTTCCGGATTAGACCTGAAGTGCTTTCGTGAAGCCTCAGGTCAATCTCGCCCGATTTAATGAGATCGAGAACCAGATTCTTAAGATCGTTCATATCACTCTTCATGTCGAAAAGGATTTTATATAGTATCTCCCTTTCGGATGAGAATGATTTTTCATCGTCCCTTTTGATCACAGCCGGCAGCTTGACTCCGGTATAGTCGGGAAGGTAAGCATGCAAGACTTCATAGCTTATTTCCCTATCGCTTTCAATTATTGATATCTGTTCAGTAATGTTCTTTAACTGACGCACATTCCCCGGCCACGAATAGCTTAAGAGAAGGCCCTTTGCCTCGTTGCTCAGCCGTATGGAAGGCATCCTGTATTTCTCGGCGAAATCGACCGCGAACTTCCTGAAAAGAAGAAAAATGTCCTCACCCCTTTCCCTCAGCGGCGGGATCTTTATCGGTACCGTGTTGAGCCTGTAAAAAAGGTCCTCCCTGAACTTGTCATGCTCGATAGCCCTGGCCACATCGACATTGCTGGCGGCTATCACCCTTACATCGGTTTTCTGAACTTTCGATGAGCCTACACGGATGAATTCACCTGTCTCAAGAACCCTCAGCAGACGGACCTGTGTTGAAAGAGGCAGTTCGGCAACCTCATCGAGGAAAATGGTTCCTTTGTCGGCAACTTCAAAATATCCCTTCCTGCTTTCAGTGGCTCCGGTAAATGCTCCCTTTTCATGACCGAATAATTCAGAGTCGATGGTCCCTTCAGGTATGGCTCCGCAGTTAACAGCAATATACTGTCCGTGTTTCCTGGTACTGTAACTGTGGATAACCTGCGGAAAAACCTCCTTACCTGTCCCGCTTTCCCCTGTTATAAGTACCGACAAATCGGTTGGAGCCACCTGAACGGCAATGTCAATGGCCCTGTTGAGCCCTGAATAATTGCCTATTATGCCAAACCGCTGCTTTATGCTCTGAATATCTTTCATATCCGTTTCAAGATGCTGCGAATTTAAGATATTTTTGAAACATTGGGAAATGCTATTTTAGTAAATTAGTGCCATGAAGAATACAGGAGGATATCACATCGCGGGCATTATTCCTGCAAGATACGCATCTACAAGGTTTCCGGGGAAACCTCTGGTGATGATCGGAGGAAAAGCAATGATCAGAAGAGTATATGAACAGGCTTCCCTTTCACTCGAAACCGTTTATGTTGCTACAGATGACCAGAGAATTCATGATGCCGTTACCGGATTTGGAGGAAAAGCTGTAATGACTTCTTCCGCCCACCAGAGCGGTACCGACAGATGCGCCGAGGCTGCTGAAAAGATTGCCGCCATCGAAGGCTTCAACCCCGATGCAGTAATTAATATCCAGGGCGATGAGCCTTTCATCAGACCCGAACAAATCAACCTGCTTGCATCATGCTTTGACGACCCATCGGTTGAAATTGCCACACTGGTACGAAAGGTGGAAGCCGGGGAGGACCTTTTCAATCCCAATCATCCCAAGGTAGTCATCGACCTTTCCGGATACGCGATATACTTCAGCAGGTCGGTGATACCTTACCTCAGAGATGTCCCGCCAGCCGAATGGCTCGCCAGGCATACATACTTCAAACATATAGGCCTTTACGGCTACAGGACAGATATACTGAAACGCCTTACCGCCCTGCCCCGAAGCCCCCTCGAGAAGGCAGAATCGCTTGAACAGAACAGATGGCTTGAGAACGGCTTCAGGATTAAAACCGCCCTTACGCTCTGGGAAAACATGGGAATTGACACACCGGATGATCTTGAAAGAGTGGAAAAATTCTTTGATCAGGAAAATAAAAATGCCTAACTTTAGGCCGGCATTTGAAAAAGAACAGTACCAGGGTGCGTATGAAGCAATTTCTACTATTTATTTTCATATTATTCCCTTTAACCCTTCACTCCCAGAAGGATAGTACTAATGTCGTCAGAAATTTTCCACAAAAAGCCTTTACCAGGGAAAGCCCTGTAACAAATATTACAATTTACCCCGTACCTGTCAGGGATAATTCGTTTTCAATAAAAGCCGACAGGGAAATGAGTGCCGTAAAAGTTACCAATATGATCGGACAGGATATTTTCAGAGCCACTTATACAACTCCGGTTAATGCAACGAAAGTTATTCTTAAAAATCCTGTAAGAGGAATGTACCTGGTTACTATTGGATTCGCCGACGGAACAAGAATTGTCAGGAAAGTGATGATTGAGAATCCGGAATAGCTTATTTGTCCGGAATTTGCGGATAGGGGAATTTTCCGCATAGCTCTCAATATATGAACTAATATGTCTATAAAGCGGGAAACAATCTCTTTTATGATTGTTAATGTTAAGTGGTAATAGTGTTAAACTAATTTATTCAGACAGACATGGAAGAAGGGACTAATGTTTTCACGATTAAGGATCTGGAAGATCTTTCAGGGATAAAAGCACATACTATAAGGATCTGGGAAAAAAGGTACAGGATACTGGAACCCGACCGGACCGAGTCCAATATCCGCAGTTACAGCGAAACCGAACTGAAAAAGATACTGAACGTTGCTTACCTGAACAGAAACGGACTGAAAATTTCCAAAATAGCAAAGCTGAGCGAGGAGGAACTCACTGAAAGAGTGATGACCATCAGCGGCCGGCACGAAACAGGCGGGAACAGCCCCGGCAAAATACTGATGTCAAGCATTAATTTCAATGAATGCCTGTTCAGGGAAGCGCTTGAACCCTTTGTCAGAAAATACGGGCTGGAAGAAGCCTATATTAAATACCTGTATCCCCTGCTTGAAAAAGCCAGGCTGCTCTGGCAGACGGGTGATCTTTCAAGAGCCCAGAAACAATTTGTAAGGAATGTGATCAGGCAGATACTTATCCTTGAGGACATCAGCCTTAA
>JAXDBC010000043.1:0-7444 GCA_034679225.1 Bacteroidales bacterium
GCTTAAACAGGCAAAATCGGTTAAGGAAATCCTTGAGATCGAGGAAAAAATCCGTGTTCTTGAAGAAGAGATTGACAGTGTCACAGGCCGTTTGAAATACCTGAGCGATCTGGTGGATTACAGTACTCTCGATCTGACAATCACCAAACGCAAGGAATTCAAATACAATCCAGCCGACAGGGACAGATTTGCTGAACGGCTGAAACAATCATTGTCAAAAGGCTGGTTTGGTTTTGTAGATTTCACCCTGTTCCTTATCAGGATATGGCCCGTATGGATAATCGTAATATTATTGATTTTTGCCTGGAAAAGATACAAAAAGACCCGATTGAAATAATACCCGGCTAAGACCGGACTTTTATCGCTTTATTACCGGCCGATCTCTGCAAAGTACAGGATTAAATTGTATTTTTATTGTGAATTCCGGTGCCTGTTGACAAGACAATTATTGTTTACAAGCGGTAAACCCTCTTTAGCTTATGCTTCTGAGGGCAAGACCGGCAACAAGCAAGCGGAAATCTGATTTTCTTATACTTTAATACCTCACGTTATGAAACCCACATGTATTGCATACACGAACACGTATGTATATAATTTTCAAACATGTGGGTTCCCCCGCTTGAACGGGGCAGGCTATCAGACCATTGAAATAAAAATTATATACTATGAAAAGAGCAATTTTACTTCTGTGCATTGTTTTGATATCCCGACTGCTTTCTGCCCAGCCGGGTGCTGCCGCAAAGGTGGAACCGCTTCCGGAAGGTTTTAAGCCTGCTTCAACAAACACCTTCATCTCATTGTATCCCGGAGTCAATCCTCAGACCCGGCAGGCAATATTCAGAGTAGTGGCTCCGGAAGCAGAGAGCGTTCAACTACAACTGGGAGGGAACCACGACATGAAAAAAGATGAAAATGGGGTTTGGTGGATTACCACTGATCCGCTGGTGGTAGGTTTCCATTACTATTCAATCGCTATCAACGGTGTTCCTGTGATGGACCGGGGAAGCAAGGCCTATTTCGGGAGCAACTGGGAATCGTCGGGAATTGAAATCCCGGAAGGTCCCGAAGGCGATTACTACAGGTTTAATAAAAACATCCCGCACGGACAGGTTCGTTCCATCTATTACTGGTCGGCTGTGAACGGGATGGAACGACATGTCAACGTTTACATCCCTGCCGAGTATGAAAAGAACCCGGGCAAAAAATACCCTGTTCTATATCTGGTTCACGGCTGGGGAGAGAATGAAGACGGATGGTCAGTCCAGGGACATATGGCAAACATAATGGACGGGCTGATCGAATCAGGGAAAGCGGTGCCCATGATTATTGTAATGCCGAGCGGAGACATCCAGACCAATTCAGATGTCCGCCAGGCTTCCGGGAACATTACCGATATTTTTGTTAAGGACCTTATTCCATTCATAGATAACACCTTCCGCACCTATACCGACAGGGAGCACAGGGCCATGGCCGGGTTATCGCGGGGCGGCATGCAGACGACCATGACTGTTTTCAGCAATATGGACAAGTTTGCATGGATGGGTACTTTCAGCGGTTTCTTTATGGGCGGAATGGGACGGCAGGGCGCTGAAACCCCTTCGGTTGAGACTGCTTTCAACGGTGTTTTCAAAGATCCTTCGGCCTTCGACAAGCAGATAAATCTCCTTTTCATCAGCACGGGCACCGAAGAGCGCAGCCCGAAAGAACAGGTTGAAGCCCTTAAAACCCACGGAGTTAAAAACATAGTTTTTCACGAGTCGCGGGGTACTGCCCACGAATGGCTTACATGGCGCCGGGCGCTGAATGATTTTGCGCCGCGTATATTTAAATAGCGGGCTTAAATCAGTAACCCCAGCTCTTCATAACCTTCAGGTTCTCCTCGATGCATTCCATCGGCGTCTTGCCCTGGTATGACTCCTGCTCAATAATGTAAACTTCGGTTCCGCCGATTTTTGTTGCAAGATCGATTACCTCCCTGGCATTGACAATCCCCTGGCCGATTATGGTACTTTCATATTTATCGTTTCCGGAGGAAGCGACGATTTCGTCCTTCACATGGAGGTTCTCGAACCTTCCGGGATACTGACGCACGACATCCAGAGCCACGGCTCCCCCGTTGTAAAGATTGCCCATATCAAGCTGAACCACAACCTTGTCGGGATCCATGCTTCTCATCATGATGTCGAAGAGCTTTTCGTTGTTCAGTTTCTCGTTGAATTCAAAAGCGTGGTTATGGTATCCAAACTTCATCCCCTGCTTTTTGCAGAGATCCCCGCATTTATTGAATATCTCCATGTAACGCATGAAGTCGTCATATTTGTTTCTCATGCTGTTGTCCATCGAAGGGCTGACAACATATTTCTGGCCAAGAACGGCAGCATCGTCAACCGTGTACTTCCAGCTGTCGGAGAAATCGTTTTTTGACTCATCCCAGTGCTGAGGTCCCATTACCGTATGTCCGCTTATCATGTTGAGTCCGAGATCGTCAAGAACTTTTCTGAACTCCCGCGGGCTGTAGCCGTAGAATTTCCTGTCGACATAGTTTGCATGCTCTACATACTCATAGCCCATTTGTGCAACTTTTTTCAGCGATCCGAGAGGATCCTTGCTCATGTCGGCGCGGATGCTGTAAAGCTGTATCGCGACGATCCCTTTTTTCCGTTTTTTGGCTGCAAGCAATTCTCCGGGCATGACTGCCGCGGCTGCAAGCAATGCTGCACCCGATTTGATAAATGTTCTCCTGGTTGTGTTCATGTTTTGGCGTAGGATTATAGTTTGCACCAAATTAATAAAAAATCTGTTGTATCAGAAACTACATCTGTTCTTTTATCCTTTTCCGATAGTGTTCCCCAACCCCATTACGGATTTTTGCAGCTTTTCGGTGATGTGCAGTACATGAAAAGCCTGCCAGAAAGGTCAACATCGTTCATCCGGCCGGGAGTATGACTGTCGGGGATAACAACATAATTTTACTTTGTTCATAAATCTGTAGCATTGAATCCGGGCCGGATCAATGTGTTATCGATTTGATTTTCTAAATTGCCGCCGGAAAAAACAGATCCCTATGCCAAAACGTGAAGATATCAGCAAGATAATGATAATAGGTTCGGGACCGATCATCATCGGTCAGGCCTGTGAATTTGACTACTCGGGAACCCAGGCATGCAAGGCGCTCAGGTCGCTGGGCTACAAGATAGTACTGGTTAATTCAAATCCGGCGACCATTATGACCGATCCGGGAATTGCCGATGCCACCTATGTTGAACCGCTCGACGAGTATGCTCTTACCGAGATAATCAAAAAGGAGAGACCTGATGCCCTCTTGCCGAATCTTGGCGGTCAGACCGGCCTGAATCTTTCCTCCCTTCTGGCCAAAAAGGGTATTCTGGAAAAGTACAACGTGAAGGTTATCGGCGTCAATATCGATGCCATCGAGAGAGGTGAGGACCGGGTTGCCTTCAAGGAAACCATGAACCGCCTCGGCATCGGGATGCCGCTCAGTCAGGCCGTGAACAGCGTTGAAGAAGCCGAAAAGGTAGCTGCCGGCCTGGGTTATCCTGTTGTGGTTCGTCCGGCCTATACCATGGGAGGCACGGGCGGCGGACTTGCTTACAATGTAGAGGAACTTCGCACAATAGCCGGCAGGGGCCTGGCAGCAAGCATAGTGAACCAGGTACTGATTGAAGAATCGGTGCTGGGATGGGAAGAGCTTGAACTGGAGGTTGTGAGGGATGCAAAGAACCAGATGATCACGGTCTGCTTCATAGAGAATGTCGATCCGATGGGTGTTCACACAGGCGACTCATTCTGCACCGCTCCCATGCTGACCATAAGCCGGGAATTGCAGAACAGGCTTCAGAAATATGCTTACGACATAGTTGAAGCCATTGAGGTTATAGGAGGGACAAATGTACAGTTTGCCCACGATCCGGTATCCGACAGGGTTGTTGTGATAGAAATCAATCCGAGGACATCCCGTTCTTCCGCCCTTGCTTCAAAGGCAACAGGATTCCCCATTGCATTTGTCTCGGCGCTTCTTGCAGGAGGTCTTACACTTGATGAACTGCCTTACTGGCGCGAAGGAACACTTGACAAATACACCCCTTCGGGCGATTATGTTGTTGTTAAGTTCCCGAGATGGGCATTCGAGAAGTTCGAAGGACTGGAAGACAAGCTTGGTACCCAGATGCAGGCCGTGGGCGAGGTGATGAGCATAGGCAAAAACTACAAGGAAGCCCTTCAGAAAGCAATAAGGTCGCTCGAGATAGGGCGATACGGCCTGGGTTTCGCGAAGGATTTCAATAAAAAATCCCTGGAAGAACTGATGAACATGCTCAACCATCCTTCAAGCGAACGTCAGTTCATAATGTACGAGGCCCTCCGCAAGGGAGCCACAACGGAAGACCTTCACCGGAAAACCGGGATAAAGACCTGGTTCATCGAACAGATGAGGGAACTGGTGGAGATGGAGGAAAAGATAATCGGCTACAAGGGCATGATGCTGCCAAACGACAAGCTCATCACGGCGAAGAAAAACGGCTTCTCCGACAGATACCTTTCAAGGCTTCTCGGGATTCATGAAAAAGCCATAAGGGCAAAACGTAAATCCCTTGGTATGAACGAAGCCTGGGAGCCGGTACCGGTAAGCGGGGTTCCCGACGCTGCCTATTATTTTTCGACATACAACGCGGCGGACATCGTTCCTGTCAGCAACAAAAAAAAGATAATGGTTCTGGGAGGCGGACCAAACAGGATAGGTCAGGGCATTGAATTCGATTATTGCTGCGTGCATGCCGCCTTTGCAATACGCGACGCCGGATATGAATCAATAATGGTTAACTGTAACCCCGAGACTGTTTCGACTGATTTCGACACCTCCGACAGGCTGTATTTTGAACCCCTTACCGCGGAGGATGTCCTCAGTATTTATGAAAAGGAGAAGCCCGAAGGTGTGATAGTTCAGTTCGGAGGCCAGACTCCTCTGAATCTTGCCAGGGAACTTGCTGAAGCCGGAGTGAAGATACTCGGTACAACTCCCGAGACCATTGATCTAGCCGAGGACCGCGACCGGTTCAGGCATGTGATAGACAAACTCGGTATTCCTCAGCCTGAATCGGGAATGGCAAGCAACATGGAGGAAGCCCTTAAAATATCGGAAAGGATAGGCTACCCGCTGATGATAAGGCCGTCATATGTTCTTGGCGGAAGGGCAATGAAGATAATCCTCGACGAGAAGATGCTGGCCGAATATGTGGCAACTGCCATCGACGTATCACCCGACAGACCTCTCCTTCTCGACAAGTTCCTCGAAGACGCGATCGAATCGGAAGCCGATGCTATATCGGACGGCTCCAATGCCTTTGTACCGGCTATCATGCAGCATATCGAATACGCCGGCATCCATTCGGGCGATTCGGCCTGTGTGATACCTCCCGTGGTCATCCCAAAGGAACACAGGAAGACAATTTACGACTACACCAGGAGACTGGCAATAGAGCTTAATGTAGTCGGACTTCTGAACATCCAGTACGCGATCTATGAAGACACCGTGTACATCCTTGAAGCCAATCCAAGGGCTTCTCGCACCGTTCCCCTGGTGTCGAAGGTCTGTGGCATTTCCATGGCACGTATAGCTACCCAGATAATGCTTGGCCAGAAGCTTTCAGAATTCGGGCTAAAGAAACGTAGCATAAAGCATTACGGAGTAAAGGAAGCCGTCTTCCCGTTCAACA
This sequence comes from Bacteroidales bacterium, assembly GCA_034679225.1. GTDB lineage: Bacteria > Bacteroidota > Bacteroidia > Bacteroidales > VadinHA17 > LD21. The sequence continues at coordinate 5,733 of JAXDBC010000043.1, forward strand.
TGTTCCCGGCTATTGATCCGCTTCTTGGTCCCGAGATGAGGTCAACAGGCGAAGTACTCGGCATGGCCGACTCCTACGGAATGGCATTTTTCAAATCGCAGGAAGCAATCCTCCTGCCTCTTCCGATAAAGGGGAATGTGCTTATTACCATTGCCGACCGCGACAAGGACAGGATACTTCCGGCTGCCAGGAATTTCAGGGATATGGGATTTACAATCATTTCGACCGGTGGTACCAGGAAGTTCCTTATTGACAACGGTATTCCCGCCGACCTTATTCTGAAAGTCCACGAGGGAAGGCCAAATATTGTTGATGCGATCAAGAACAAGGAGATTGCTCTTGTTATAAACACTCCGGCCGGCAGGCTCAGCGAGTATGATGATTCCTACATAAGGAAGAATGCCATCAGGTACAAGGTGCCTTATATCACGACAACCTCGGCAGCACTCTCGGCAACGGAAGGCATTAAAGCCCGTCAGAACGGAGAGTACAAGGTAAAATCCCTGCAGGAGTATCATGCTGAGATAGAGGATTGAGTAACGGCGGGCGGCGAGCGCTTCAAATAAAAGTTGAAAGTTCGAGGTTCAGTTCGAGTTCGTTGTATTATAACGTTGACTCTGTGCCGTTCTATCGCCCTGTCAGGGCTTTACATCATAGGGGACAGTTTACCTCCGGTTGCACCGGAGGTTATTAAAATTGAACCGCTTCACGGTTTCTTCCTTTAACCGCTATCGCGGTTCACCATACCAGTAACATATCTGCTATAAATATATGTCGTGAATTCCCGTTAAAGCACTTTCCTGGTTTCTTCCCCGGCATCGACAATCAGTATTAACTACCTTTCAGAGTAATACATAATCTATCGCCTATAATACATAATACATTGTCTTGCGGTCTTGCAGTCCTGCGGTCTCTTCCTCCCATCGTCTCTTAGTCCTGAACCTTGCATCATTTACTAATTGTTAATTGTTCATTGATAATTGCCAATTGCTACACCATCGCCTGTAATACATAATACTTTGTCTTGCGGTCTTGCAGTCTTGCTGTCTTGCTGTCTTGCTGTCTTGCTGTCTCTTCCTCTCTTAGTCTCTGCGCCCTGTGCCCTGTGCCCTGTGCGATGTGTCTTGCGGTCTTGCGGTCATTTCATATGTAGCTGACTGTCTGAAATAAAGCCTAAAACATGTTATAACATTGTTATAACGGAACGGTACGCGGTGCGTGGCACGCGGTTCGGGGTTCGGGGTGCAGCTCACAAAAATGCGGGAGCACGGAAGATTTTCGGGAGCCGCGTGGGATTTTTCTATCAGGCAAATGTCATGGTTTCACAGCTTTGTGATACCTGGTGCCTCTACGCTCTCCGGTTTTTAATAATAACCCTTCCCTTACCAGGAAAGCAAGATCTTTCTTGAGGGTGTTCCGTGAGTATTGTTTCAAAGCTTTTTCTATATCACCTGTCTGGGCCGGTTCATGCTCTCCAATATAATCCAGTACCTCTTGCTGACGTTTGTTCAGCGCTGTCTTGAGCTTACTGTAGGTTTCGTATTTGGCATCCAGTCTTTCTGTTAAGGTGATCAGACACTGCATTAAAAACAGCACCCAGGCATCTATTCTTTCATTCTCTTTATAACGATCCTTCTGCCCTGCAATCAGTACCCGGTAGTATTCATCCTTTCGGGATTCAATAACATTCTCAAAAGAGACATACTGGACGA
>JAXDBC010000044.1:0-53461 GCA_034679225.1 Bacteroidales bacterium
TGTGCGAGGATGCATGCCCCTACAATGCCATTCTTCCCGCGGATCTTGCCCGCCCGCTTGTTGAACCGGAAAAGGAACGAAAGAGATTTCTTACCTGGATTCTGCTTGTCCCGGTTTTTGCCGCTGCAGGAGCAGTTATCTTCTCAAGCCTCTCCCCTGTTCTTACCGGGCTCAACAGTGATGTGAGACTTGCAAGGGAAATCAGGGCTGAAGCCGAACAGGGTATACCGGCAATTTCGCAGGCCGCGCTGGGTTTCAAGGAAGCAGGGACCACAAATGCCGAACTGTTTGAAAAAGAGATGCACATACATGAGCGCTTCCGCAAGGCTTCAATCTGGATGGGTCTATTCCTCGGAATATCATTCGGAATAAGCCTTGTTTCATTGTCAACACGAACCAGAAGAACTGAATATGTACCACATAAGGGCAAATGCTTCAGCTGTGGCAAGTGCTTCCAGTATTGCCCTGTACATTTAAATAAGATTAAGAATGATAAAGCTTGATGAAAAGGATCTGAAGATTCTCAGGGGAATCGGCACCGGTGCAGGTATATTCACGCTGATCGTAGCGCTGACCATGCTCCTGAGCATAATCCAGATGAAAGCCCTCGATCCGCTCGACAACCCGGCAATAGTATCGGTCAAGGAGGAATTTGACAAGGATCATGAAAATGCAATTAAGGCTGAACAGGTAAGAGCGCTTGACCTTATGGCAAGGAAAGCCTATTTTTCCTCCCGCAGGCAACTTGAAACGGGTTCCTGGCTGCTGATATGCGGCGCTGTAATATTCGTACTCTGTCAGAGGCTTATTGCAGGTAGTGAAAAGAACCTTCCTTCAGTACCGGGAGAAAAAACTGATCAGGTCTCTGAAAAAGCCAGGTATGCAAAATATCTCGCCGGAGCGGTTGCCGTGCTGACGCTTGGCGCAATAGTTTCTTCATTCATTCTAAGGAAGGATTTGCCTGACCTCTCGGGCAGAAGAACTGCGAAAGCAGAAAAGAGTGAAAAGAAAAAGGAGAAGGGAGAAACATCAGCTTATGTGTCAGAGGAGACTTTTTTCCCCGATCCGGTTAATTTTCCCTTTTTCAGAGGTCAGGACGGCAGAGGCATTGCCGGCGGAACTGATTACCCGGTTGAATGGGATGCCGGAAGCGGAACCAATATTAAATGGAAGACAAGCGTTGCAATGAACGGCAAGAGCTCACCGGTGATATGGGGCGACAAACTATTCGTTACCGGCGCTGAAGGCAACAATTGTGAGGTATATTGTCTTGACAAGAACAGCGGCGATTTACTATGGACCGCTCCGGCCTCAGGACTACCCGGTCAGCCTGACGCTCCGCCCGACACCGACCAAGCCACCGGTATAGCAGCCCCCACTGCCGCAACTGACGGTAATTCCGTTTGTGCGATTTTTGCAAACGGAAACCTGGTGTGCCTTGATATGGACGGAAACCTGAAGTGGGGTAAGAATATCGGAACGCCGGAGAATATCTACGGCTATTCATGCTCTGTTATAATACACGAGGGTACCCTGATCGTCCAGTTCGATTCGGACGAGAAGGTCTCTGTGATGGGGTTCGACATATCAACGGGCGACCTGAAGTGGGAAACCATGAGGAGGGGAAGATCGTCCTGGGCTTCACCATCAATCGCGACATTCAACGGAATAACTCAGGTGCTTATCAACGGCAATCCTGAAGTGGCTTCATTAGATCCTGTTACTGGAAAGGAACTGTGGGCCTGTGAGGTTCTAAGCGGTGATGTGGCCCCCTCTCTTGCTATTAACAGTAATTATGTTTATGCAGTGACGGATTATGCACGCCTGGCCGCGGTGAAACCCGGTCCCGGTCCTTCAATTGTCTGGGAAGATAATATGTTCACCTCAGATGTGTCAAGTCCTGTTGCCAACAACCAGTACCTTTTCATTGCAACCGGAGTAGGCGACCTTGCATGCTACGATGCAATGAAAGGTGACACCCTGTGGACACATTACTTCCCGGATCAGTTCTATGCTTCACCGATTATTGCCGGGGATAAGGTTTACTGCCTCGACAGAAGCGGATTGATGCATATAGTCAATGCCGGTCCGGAATACAAGTTGATTGCTGAATCGCCTTTAGGTGAACCTTCAGACTGTACCCCGGCGTTTTCGGATAAGAACATTTACATTCGTGGTAGAAACAGTATCTTTTGCATTTCACAAAATTGAAACAGGATAATAAACATACAGACAGGTGTAACTGCAACCAGGGTGCTCTTTCTGTAGAAGAGATAACCTCGGTTGTGGATGCCGTTGTAAAGGAAACGGGAACCGGAAAGGACAAGGTGATACAGGTACTGCAGAAAGTGCAGAAAAGACTTAATTATCTTCCTTCGGAAGCCCTGAAATATATTTGCAGAGTGACCGAAATCACTCCGGGGCAGATATCAGGCGTTTCAACATTCTACTCCCAGTTCAGACACATCCCCTCCGGGAAACACACTATTAAAATATGCTCCGGTACTGCATGCCATGTGAAGGGATCTGAACTCATAGCCGATGCCTTCAGGAGAGATCTGAAGATAAGCGAAGAAAAGAACAGCTCACCCGATAATCTGTTTTCGATTGAAGAGGTAGCCTGCCTAGGCTGCTGTACTCTTGCACCAGTAGTCCAGATTGACGAAAAGACCTATGGCCATGTGAAGCCCACTCAGGTGAATGAGATCGTGACTGATTTTCTTCAATCTGTATCGAAGAAAAGTGAAAAGAAAAAAGAATCTGAGCAGGAAGCTTTTGACGCTGAAGTCCGTATAGGACTGGGTTCGTGCTGTGTGGCCGGAGGCAGCAGGGATATCCTGGGGAAACTGCTCGATGTAAGGGAGTACTATGATCTCAACATAAATGTTAAGCCCGTTGGCTGCGTGGGTGTCTGCAATCAGACTCCCCTTCTTGAAATTGTTTCCGGTGAAAAGGTAAGTTCCAGATATACCAATGTAAGAAAAGACCAGGTGGAAGAGATCATCCTGAAACATATTAAACCTAAATCGCTCGACAAGAGACTGAAATTCAGGATAAACAATATTGCTGACACCTTTCTTTCAGATGATATGGTTTACAGTCCGGTGAATCTGGCATCTGATACCAGGGAACGGACACTGAACAATTTCCTTAGCACGCAGTTACATATTGCTACTCTGAACGGCGGCGTTATGAGACCTGATTCTTATGATGAATATGAGCTTCTCGGAGGTTACAGTGCTCTTAAGACTGTGCTGACGGAAAATAATCCCGCCGGGGTGATATCGCTGATAACCGGCAGCGGTCTGAGAGGGCGCGGCGGAGCAGGATTCCTTACAGGGAAAAAATGGGAGATCTCATCGGCAATGAAAGAGAAACCCAAGTATGTGGTTTGCAACGGCGATGAAGGAGACCCGGGAGCTTTTATGGACAGGATGATACTGGAATCATTTCCCTTCAGGATCATAGAAGGAATGCTTATTGCAGGATTTGCCACCGGAGCCGACCGGGGTATCTTTTATATAAGGGATGAATATCCGCTGGCCGTTTCACGGGTAAAGAATGCCCTGAGGATATGTAAGGAAAAAGGCATCGTCGGAAATAATATAATGGGATCCGGCTTCTCATTCAACATTGAAGTCTTTGAAGGTGCCGGGGCTTTTGTATGCGGTGAGGAAACAGCTCTGATAGCCTCGCTGGAGGGAAGGCGTGGAACCCCTCATCTGAGACCTCCTTATCCTGCAGTAAAGGGTTACAAGGGATATCCTACGCTTGTTAATAACGTGGAAACGCTCTCGCTTGTACCCTGGATTATCAATAACGGCTCTATAAAATTCAGTGATATAGGTACCGAAAAAAGCAAGGGAACCAAGGTATTTGCACTTGCCGGTAAAGTGGCGCGGGGAGGACTTATTGAAGTTCCCATGGGGACTACCATCCGTGATATCGTTGAAAAGATCGGACATGGAGTTCTGGAAGGAAGGACCTTCAAGGCAGTTCAGATCGGAGGGCCTTCAGGAGGGTGCATACCCGAAAGGCTTGCCGATACAGCCGTCGACTATGAAGAGCTGAACCGCCTGGGGGCTATGATGGGTTCAGGAGGAATGGTGGTTCTTGACGATACCGACTGCATGGTCGATATGGCAAAATACTTTCTTGAGTTCACACACAAGCAGTCGTGCGGGAAATGTACATACTGCAGGGTCGGAACGAAAAATATGCTCGACATACTCACACGGCTTACCCAGGGCAAAGCTACAATCGCGGAGCTGGATGAACTTGAGGAACTCTGCCTTGATATTAAAAAAGGAAGCCTGTGCGGTTTAGGAAAAACAGCTCCCAATCCAGTAATTACCGGATTAAGGTATTTCAGGGAAGAGTATGAAGCCCACACAAGGGGAATCTGTCCTTCAAAGAGATGCAGGGAACTTGTAAAATATGCAATAAACGATAAATGCACCGGATGTACAAAATGTGCACAGGATTGTCCGGTTGATGCAATTCCCTTCAAACCTTACGAGAAACATGTGATAGATCATTCGCTGTGTACCAAATGCGACAACTGCAGGGTGGTGTGTCCGGAAAATGCCATTGAACTTGTTTATGAAAATGATGAAAATCAAAATTGACAATATAGAAATTGAGGTCAGGGAAGGTCAGACAATCTTTGATGCAGCGAGGATTGCCGGAATTGAAATTCCTACCCTTTGTCATAGTGATGGAATTGAACCTTACTCATCATGCATGGTCTGTATGGTCAGGGTCAGGAAACGCAACAGTTTTATCCCCTCCTGCTCAGCTCTTGTTCAGGAAGGAATGGATATCGATGCATCAGGAGAAGAGGTTATTGCCCTAAGAAAGAAGGCAGTCACTCTCCTGCTGTCGGAACACAGGGCGGAATGTGAAGCGCAGTGCCGGGTGGTTTGCCCGATGGGATACAACATCCCGCTTATGAACAGACTGCTTATTGCCGGTGAATATGATGAAGCCGCCGAACTTATCAGGTCCGAAATGAAGGGTGGCGAGCTGAATTGCATCAATTGCAAGGCTTTCTGCGTGAATGCCTGCAGGAGAAAAAGAATTGATACCCCTGTTTCAATCAGGAATATCAGGATCTTTTTGAGCAGGAACCTGCCGGAAACTCCTAAGTATGAAGTGTCCCCCCTGTATTCAAAAAATGATATCCGAAAGAGATTTGCATCCAGAATAGGTTCTCTCGATACAATCGAACAACTCGAATGGCTGAAGGAATGCCCTGACAAAGTAGTACGCCATGAGGAAATTGCCGGTTTTAAAGAAGCCGCTGAGGAAGCAGCAAGCTGTATGCATTGTGACTGCCGTGCTTCATCCGACTGCAGGTTGAGAGAACTGGCGGAGATGTTCTCGATTAAGGACCCCAGGGGGAAATTCATCAATACCCCGGTGACAAAAAAGATAAATCATAAAACCGGCCTGGTTTTTGAGAATGCCAAATGTGTTAAGTGCGGACTCTGTGTAAGGGCAGTGGCAGATTCTACTGAAAATCCGGCGCTCTGCTTTATCAACAGGGGTTTTGTTTCAATGATCTCGGAACCGCTTACTGTTGAATATGATGATATTCCGGCATCAGTTGCAAAACGATGCGTCGAAGTATGCCCTACAGGTGCACTGGCATTTTTTAACGAAAATAATGGGACATGAAAAGGTTTCTCCCGATATTGGTTTTGCTGCTCTCAGCTCAGTTGAGTTGCCTTGCCCAAAGCTCCGCCCAGGAATGGCCATTATTCAGAGGTAAGGCTGATCTGACAGGAAGTACTAACATCGAAGTCTCCACAAAACCTTCGCTTGTCTGGAATCTGCCAGCTACAGGGAGAACAAAATCATCACCGGTGGTCAGCGGCGGAATGATCTTCTTCGGGAATGACAAGGGAACACTGATTGCTGTCGGAACTGACGGCAAGATAAAATGGCGATATGAAGGAGGCTCGGCTGCAGAAGCTCCTCCAATGGTGTATGGCGACAAGGTGATAATAGGATTGAACGACGGAACACTTCATGCCGTGTATAAGACAAGCGGTAAACTTGCCTGGAGATACAATACTGACGGACAAATAGCAGGATCGGCCAATGCATGGTCGACTTCAAAAAGGTCGGGCATTGTAATCGGGAGTTATGACTATTACCTCCATTCAGTTGATCCTTCCAACGGCTTGCTGCAGTGGAAGCTCGAAACACTTAACTATGTCAATGGAACTCCTGCAGTATCGAACAATAATATTGTTTTCGGCGGCTGCGACGGTTTCATCAGGGTGGTTGATGCCTATACCGGAAAGGAAAAGGATACTATAGAGATTGGCAGCTATATTGCCTCATCCCCTGCCCTTTCAGGTGGAAAGGCCTGCTTCGGCGATTATGACGGCAATTTTTTCTGTGTCGACCTGCTCACCGGCAAACTGGCCTGGAAAGTACCGGCAGGCGAAACATCGGGATCAGTGGTTGCAATACCTGCAATTGGAAGAAATTCGGTAATCATAGGTAACGAAGACAAGTACCTTTACAGCTATGATATTATTACCGGAAAGCTTAACTGGAAATTCCGGACAAACGGAAGAATAACAGGGTCGGCAGTTATAACACCTTCGAAGGTTTTGTTTGGAAGCGTCGATGGCTATGTTTATATGCTTGGAGTAAATGACGGTAAAAAGATATGGAGTTTCAATGCCGGAGCACCGGTAAACAGTACACCGGCCGTGACGGGGGATCGATTCTATATCCTGACTGAGGATGGCCGCTTACTTGCTTTTAATACCAGATAACAGGATTTGTCCGGACATAAATCATCCGTTATGTTTATATGTGAACAGTTTCCCGAATTTCGGAGCTTTTTAAACAAACTTTTTAGATACACGTTTCATTATATATGAAAATAGTTTATTTGATAACCGGATCAGGCGGATCCTTTTATTGCGGGAACTGCTACCGCGATATGCTCTATGTTCGTGCGATCAGAAAGGTGCCGGGAATAAAGGCAAGCGCGATACCACTTTACCTGCCGCCCGACAAAACAACTAGCAGTGAAAGCGGTTTCGACAAAAATGTGTTTTTCGGGGCAATTTCGATGTTTCTCAGGGAAAAGGTTCCTTTTCTGAAAAATATGCCGGCATTTTTTGACAAATTCCTGGATTCCAGACTCTTTCTAAGGTTTGCCGCGAAACAGGCAGGCACAACCAGCACCGAAGGCTACGAGGAGCTGACAATAAGCATGATCGAAGGCGACAATGCCTTTCGTAAGAAGGAAGTTGACAGGCTGGTCAGGTATCTGATGAGAGACGGGAAGCCCGATATTATACATCTGTCCAACGCGCTAATTCTCGGAATAGCCAGGCAGCTTAAACAAAGGATGGATGTAAAGGTAGTATGTTCCCTGCTGAACGAGGACGACTGGATCGATGATATGGATGAGCCTTTCCGCTCGCGCGCGTGGAAGATGATTGCAAGAGAAGCGGACCATGTTGATGTTTTTGTTACTCCAAGCAATTATTACAGCGAACTGTTTAAAAGCAAAACCGGGCATAGTGGCGAAAACGTCAAAGTTGTTCCACTGGGCTTTGATCCGGAAAATGATGAAATTTCAAGACCTGACAGGGAGCCCGCTTCAATAGGATTCTTCAGCCGTATAAACAGGTATAACGGGATTGACAAACTGGTTGATGCCTTTATTTTGATGAAACAGCGTGATGAGATCCCGGGATTGTCGCTGAAAATATGCGGAGGCTATACCGGAATTGACAAGGATTTCATATCTGAGCAGATAAGAAAGATACGGGAGCATAAACTTGAAGAGTCAATTAAAATTTACCCTGAATTTGAAGGAGATAAGAAGCTTGAATTCTTCAATGACGTTGATGTGATAAGCGTGCCTGTCAGGAAATACGATGGCTACGGTCTCTACCTTCTTGAGGCCAATGCTTCCGGGATACCCGTGGTTCAGCCTGCTACGGGGGCCTTTCCCGAGATTGTCGGGAAAACCGGCGGAGGAATTGTATATTCCCCTGATACCGTGGATGCCCTCGCTGATAACCTGACCATGCTTCTGAAAGATAAAGTACTGATTGCAAGTCTTGGAAAGAAGGGAAACGAGATGGTAAGAAAGGAGTTCTCGCTTAATAAAATGTCGGCCGGACTCGCGGATGTTTATAATAATGTCATGCAATGATGCTTAGGCTTAATAATATTTCAAAATCGTTTCTGCAGCGGGGTGTCGTTCTGAATGACCTTCACCTTTCAGTAAAAGAAGGAGATACAGTTTCCATAACCGGCCCTTCCGGTTCGGGAAAAACCACTTTGCTTAATATCATCGGGCTACTTGACCGACCCGATGCAGGAGAAGTATTGTTCAGGGATAAACAGCTGCTGAGCTACGATCAGGATCAGGCAGCCAGGTACAGAAGTCTTAATATAGGCTTTGTCTTTCAGGATCACCTGCTTCTCCCCTATCTGACAGTTTTTGAGAATATTCTTCTTCCGCTTCTTGCCTCCGAAACTTCAGATGCAGATTACAGCAGGAAGACAGATGAAGCCCGGAGGATGATGGAGAAGACGGGTATAACCGGTATAGCATCGAAATACCCTTACCAGATATCCGGAGGTGAAGCCCAGAGAGCGACACTTGTCAGGGCCCTTGTCAACCAGCCATCCATTCTGCTTGCCGATGAACCAACCGGATCGCTCGACAGAAGAAACGCGGAAATCCTTGGAGATCTGCTGACAGGCATGAACAGGGAGTATGGTATTACACTTATCCTTGCCACACACTCACAGGATTTAGCCGACAGGATGAAGATCCGGTACGTTCTCTCAGAAGGAAAACTTGAACTGCAAGCAATAACAGATAATTGAACTATGAAGCTTAGCCTGCTCCGGATAATAACGCGATCCGTCACGCATAACATAAGGGGCTACCTTTATCAGTTCATTATTATTGTCCTGTTGACCGGCGTGGTGACCGGTTCTCTCATGACCGGAAAATCGGTACGTGAAAGCCTTAAGCAGACTTCATTCGAAAAACTGGGCAATGCAGGGATTGTGCTTAGTTCAGGGATTAGGTATTTCAATCAGTCGCTTGTGGAGAGAATGTCGGCAGAAACGGGAGCCACATCAGCAGGCTTGCTTGAGCTGGATGGGTATTGCCAGAGTTTTACGACACAGAAAATAGCCCCGCGGGTAAGGATATTTGCTATAGACCATGATTTTTTTCCTTTTCACAATATTGAAGGCATCAACCTTTCGCAGGGTGAAGTCGCGATAAACAAACGGCTTGCCGAATGGCTTGAAGTCAGCGAAGGTGATGAGCTTATTATCAGGTTCAATTCAATTACTGACATACCGGCAGATGCCCCTTTTTCTCCCGGCAAGGTATCCAATCCATCTGTTGTTATGAAGATTGGAAAAATCCTGTTACCGGGTGAAGCAGGCAATTTCTCGCTTGGCATCAGCCAGCTGATTCCTATGAACATCTTCATAAACCGTTCGGATATTATCAATGCTGAAGGCGAAACCCCTGATATTAACAGACTTATTTTCAGCTCCGCGGCCGGATTGACTCCTGAAGCAGTGCATAAAGCATTGAGCAGGATTCTAAAACCGGAAGATGCAGGCCTGACGCTGAGGCCAGTGCCGGCAACAGGAGGCTTTGAACTGGTGACCGGAAGGATTTTCATCGACCAGTTACAGGTGGATCAGGTACGGGAAAAAATAAAATCTGCATTTCCTGCCATCACCTACCTTGCCAACAATATCAGCAGTAAAGCCGGATCAACACCGTATTCCTTTATTTCCGCCCTCGATCCTTCGCTGTATGAAGGAATACCGGAAGGCGACATCATTGTTATAAATGAATGGCTTGCTCAGGATCTTTCGGCCGAAGAAGGCGATACTCTCAGCATTTCCTGGTATTCGCCCGACCCAATGAATCGTCTAACCGGGGAGAAACAGGATTTCATTGTAGGTAAAGTGGTTGCGATGAATGATATATGGTCCGACTCCTTGCTTATGCCTGAATTCCCCGGAATAGCAGGCAGTGTATCATGCACGGAATGGGACGCGGGAGTGGAGATCGATACGCGACTGATTAGAGACAAGGACGAGGATTACTGGAATCGCTTCGGCGGCACTCCGAAAGCTTTTATAGGCTACGAAAAAGGCCGCGGGCTATGGGCGGGCAACTTTGGTCCGGCAACATCAATCCGCTTTGACAACGAGCTCTCTGAGAGTGATATAAGGGAAAAGCTCACCGGATCTCTCGATCCTGAAAAGGCAGGCTTTTCCATATCCGATCTCAGGAAGGAATCAGTAGCTGCAGCGGGCAACAGCGTTGATTTCAGCACTCTCTTCCTCGGACTGGGTTTCTTCATTATCGTTTCGGCCCTCATTCTTTTGATTCTGGTGATATCAACACATTATGAATCAAAAAAAGCTGAAGTGATGACCTTCTACTCCCTTGGATTTACCAGGCGCAGGATAGAAATGCAGTTGTTTCTCGAAACCGGTCTCATTGCATTTGCAGGTGCACTGGCAGGCGCCTTCGCGGGTGGATTCTTCAACCTGATAATAATAAAAGCTCTGAATTCAGTCTGGCAGGGAGCGGTTCAGACAAATACTCTGGCTGCTAAATTTGACCTCCTTTCTTTCCTGACAGGTTTTTTTGCCACCATGGCATTGGTTATTATTATTCTGAAAATCAATTCATCACGCTACCTGAAAAAGCTCAGTGAAGCAGAAACGGGAAAGGTGGAAAAAGCTTCAGCCAAGCTCAACCTGATGGTTCTGATCATAACTGCAGCGATCACAGTTCTGACTGTGACATTGTCTTTCATTCTTGACGAACATGCAACGCTACTCTCATATATTTCCGGAATACTGGTTTTTGCCGCCTGCATTCTCCTGATCCGTCAGTATTGTCTGAGACCGGAAAAGCATGGTAAAAAAGTTCTGCGTACAAGTTCCCATATATCCGATGCTTATTATTCATTCCATCCTTCCCAGGCTATTGCACCTGTCCTCTTTCTTGCTGCAGGACTTTTTGCAGTTATAATCACAGGGGCAAACAAGATGAGTATCAGTGACAACATGCTGAAGCCATCGGGTGGCACGGGGGGATATCTTCTCTGGGGCGAAGCATCGGTTCCGGTGAAGGGCACCCTGACCAGTGAAACCGGACGAAGGGAATTCGGTCTGGATGATACTGAATTGGCTGAACTTTCAATCCTTCAGGCACGAAAAACAGCAGGAAATGATGCCAGTTGCCTGAATCTTAATCACATTGCATCTCCTCCCCTGCTGGGAATCGATCCGGTTGAATTCATAAAACGAAATTCTTTCTCCTTCGCCGTCACAATGAAAGGCTTTAAGGGAGACAATCCATGGGAATGCCTTAATCAGCTTCCGGTTGATGAAACAATTTACGGGATTGCCGACCAGACCGTGATGCAGTATGGCCTTATGCTTAAGGCTGGTGACACACTTAAGATCAGGACTGAAAGCGGCCAGGTTCTGAACGTTGTTCTGGCAGCCGGACTTAAGTCTTCAGTGTTTCAGGGATATGTCCTGATAGGTATTGATAATTTCAACAGATATTTCCCATCGATAGCAGGAAGCCAGATCTTCCTTGCGGACGGAAATCATGAAATGAGAGATGACTATATAAGCATCCTTGGCGATCGGCTGGCAGAATACGGAGTTCATTTTGAGCCGGCTGCCGACAGGCTTGCCTCGTTTTTCGTGGTTACCAATACATACCTTTCGGTATTTACAATTCTCGGAGGAATAGGAATGATTTTCGGAGTTACCGGAATGGGGCTTATCCTGGTCAGGAATTTCAACAGCCGCAGAAATGATTTCTACCTGATGCTGGCAGAAGGGTTCTCCTTGAAACGGATAAGGAAAATGATCTTTGACGAACATCTGATAATTCTTGTCGCAGGTGTTGTTACCGGGATCGTTTCAGCTCTTTTTGCCACACGGCCCTCGCTGCTCAGTGATGCCGGTTTTCCGTGGGGAACAATAGCCGTGATGATATTGTTGATTCTTGCTACCGGAATAACAGCACTCCTGATCTCCGTGAGATCCATAAGAACCGATTCACTGATAAGCAGGATAAGGCAAGAATAAAACTCTATTTTTTGCCAACCGCTATAAGGTGGTGGTGAGTCCTGAAGTAGATCATTCCATCGGTTATCGCAGGTGCAGTCATGCAGATATCATTCATTGGGATCTCAGCAATGAGATTGAATGATCTGCCATCACTGATAATGTATACAGTTCCTTCCTCATCGACTATATATATCCTGCCGTCGGATGCAACGGGTGATGCCACAAAGCTTCTGGCTCTGCCAAGTTTTGCATTGTATATCTCTTTCCCCGTTCGAGGATCGAGGCAGTTAATCGTTCCGTTCCAGTTGACATTGTATAGCAGATTCCTGTAGAGAAGCATGGTATGCATATAGGAGCCGCCGCGTGACTGGCTCCATAGTACTCCCTGGTTTGAGGTTTCATTATCCCTGAGACTTATGTCTCCTTTTGCACTTGTCCTGACTGCCATTATTGGTGAGCTTTTACCATGGGCGCTATTGAAATAGACAAGGTTATTGCCGATTATGGGTGTTGGTATCTGTATATCCCCGCCTCCTGACATTCTCCATACCTCTTTCCCGGTCTCAAATTCATAACCGCCCCTGTGTTTGTAGCCATTTACAGCTACATAGGTTTTTCCGGCATAAGTATAGATATTGGGAGTGCACCAACCAGGATACTCATCCCTTGAGGCTTTCCATAATTCCTTTCCTGTTCTTACATCATAGGCGGCAAGAAATGAGTTTTCCAGGACATCACACTGGACAATTACCACGCCATTATGAATTATGGGAGAACTCGCGAACTCCCATTCAGCATTCTTCATCATGAAGAAAGACGATCGGAGAACTCCGAAGTTCTTTTGCCATAACAGTTTTCCGTCGATGTCGTAACAGTAAAGAGCCTCTGAACCGAAGAAAGCCACAACATGTTGTCCGTCGGTGGCGGCAGAGGGATTTGCATGAGTCGATTTCGGGTGTCTCTTGATTTTTGGGATCCCCCTGTAAGAGGTCTTTTCCCATAAAATCTTCCCTGTATTTTTGTTTATACAAAATACTTTCCATTCATGGAAAGATGAATCCTTGACCGAAGTAACATCGCCGTGAAGCCCGGGTTTAAATCCGGCTTTGTCAAACTCACTGACTGCTGTGGTCAAGAATAACCTGTCGCCCCAAATGACCGGGCTGGATATCCCCATGCCGGGAATACTGATTTTCCATCTTATGTTTTCAGATTTGGCGAAGTCGAATTTCTCAGGAAGATTTGCATTTTCAAGGACTCCAGAGGAAAGATACCCTCTGTAAGACGGCCATTGACGTTCGGGACTTACCTGCGAAAAAACTACTGAATTCATTGGAACAGGTAACAGTAGCATAATAACGGAAAATAATCTGACCTTCATAAAGCAATGATAATTAATTGTTTTGAATGTTGATTGAGTACCAGATTCCAAAATCCTTTTTCTGGGCATGTGTAGCAGACCCGATGCCTGAAAGCATAAGCATCACGGTCAGTTTCCTTATCATGATCATAAATCTAGGCCATATATTCGGTTAGACCGAGGTTTGGTTCGGGTACATTTTCACAGAGCGATCTGTATATCACGAGAGCAGCTCCCAGCGCGGTGGAATTGCTGATAGTGGATGTGTAAACCTTCTTTGATGGGAAGGCTTTTGCCATGAGCTTCAGAAATATTTTGTTCTTTGCAAAGCCGCCGGTGATATAGAAATTGCTAATATCATCCCTTTCTGGCAGGATCAGTTTTATCGCTTCCTGGACTAGATCTGCAAGTTCGCTCATCAGCTGAAGATAGCCCTCGTCAAAGGACTTGAAATCAAACAGGTCGATTGTCTCCTTGAACTCCCTTGAACCCGGTCCGCTCTGGAAGAAAGCCCTTCTGTCACCATGATACCGGTTTTTAAGCATCCTGATCAGATCAGGATCATATTTTACGCTTTTGTAGAAATCCTCGGTAGTTCGGAAGTGTTCGTTCAGCATCCTGACACCGTTATCATGCATATTGCCAAGAAAAAGCCTGGATGACTTGACGGGCTGCCGTGTGATGCTCATGTAGCAGAGGCAGTCGTTGTCAAGTTGCTCAACGGTCAGTTTTTCATTGTTGAAGGGATTCATGTTGATGCACCAGGTACCTGTGGATATGAGAAGGAATTTACCCCTGTCGTCTGAAAAATAAGGAGCCAGCGAGGAAGAGCTGTCATGAATGCCTATTCCTACATTGATCTTCTTCCCTTCAATCTCAGTTTCGGTATAGCTAGTAACCGGCACAGGCTCCGGAAGATCCAATCCATAATCGCTTAACCATGAGTGGTATTTCATGTTGTCGAAATCCCATAATCCCGTGTGGCATCCAATAGATGTGTGTTCCGAGCATATCTTTCCGGTGACCAGATACGAGAGGTACTGCGGGAGATGCAGTATATAGCGGACTTTGTTAAAGACCTCCGGTTTTGCAGTTTTCAGCCAGAATATCTGTATTCCCGAATTAAGCATCCCAAGAGCGGGAGATGCAGTTTTTCGGCAGAATTCATCCTGTCCGCCGTACCTCCTGTACAATCGCTCCGGTATTTTTTCATCTATTGGCCTGAGGTAATTGTATGCCGGACCTATCCTTCTGCCTTGAGCGTCAAGATAGACAATGGTAGCTCCATAGGTAGCAAAATTCAGGGCTGTCAGGTCATATTTTTCAGAATGGACCAGTTTCAGAATCGATTCCCGGATCCACTTTTCCACTTCTTCAATGTTGTCGCATTCAAAACCATCATCGTCAACTATTTCTGCAACCCTTGTCTCCTGCTCCATCACGAGATTGAGCCTGTAATCAAACAGAAGCAGTTTCTTGTTGGTTTTTCCCACGTCAAAAATCGCGATTACTTTCTCCTTCATTTTTGCTCTCTCCTGGTTTTTATCAAATCGGTTCTCCCGAATGATCTATCTTTTACTGAGTGCCACGGTTTCGTATTTTTCAATTTCTTCTTTATAATCCTTGTCATCCGCGACATTCTGCTCCATGCAGTAGTATGTCCATTATCTATTATGCTTTGTATAATAAACTGATTTATTCCTGATTTATTCCATGAAGAATACCTGCTCAAGAGGAATACTGACCGGTGAGTTGTCGGGATTCGTCTCCATGATGTCGGCCATGTATTTCCACCATTTCCTCACAATTTCAAGGGCGCCTAGATCCTGAGAGGAACTTTCTCCCGATTGTTCCTGGTAGGCAAATAGTATGTTCGTTTCCTCATCATAAAAGATAGAATAATTACCAATCCCCTGGTCCTTAAGTATTTTTACGAGTTCAGGCCAGATATCACCATGACGTTTCCTGTACTCCTCCTTAAAGCCGGGAAACACTTTCATCTTGAATGCAAATCTTTTCATTACTTTCAGCTAGCTTAATATTACAAAAAAAGCCGATAATACAAGCACATTAATTCCTGTTACAGACATCATGAAACTTGCGGCCCCGATGCTTCCAGGAGCAATCAACATAATTCTGCGAATAAGGTTCATAAAAATTTAAGTGCTTTCTGGCTGATTTTATCCAAAAATATAAAAATAATGAATTTACGCTTTCGATTTTCAATTAAATTGGATAAATTTCAAAACTTGAATAATCAACCCTAAATACACTAAATATGAAATTATTAAGACTATTTTTTTTGATGGTGCTGATTCCGGCAATGTCATTTTCGCAGGATCTTTCAGTTTATGATCTGACTTGTGAACACAGGACAAATCCGGTCGGAACGGATATTAAGAACCCCAGGTTGTCGTGGAAAATATCTGCTACCGGATATAATGTCATGCAGTCAGCCTACTCTATAAAGGTGGCTACCAACCCGAAGTTTTCATCTTCTTCGATTGTCTGGCAGTCAGGTAAAGTGGAATCCTCCGAATCAGTCTTTATAAGATATGCTGGCGCCGATCTCCAGCCCGGTCAGAGGTATTACTGGCAGGTAAGGGTATGGGATAAGCGCGGAAAAGCGTCAAAATGGAGCGAAACAGCTTTCTGGGAGACGGGACTGTTGTCGCAGGACAACTGGAAGGCACAATGGATAGAGATGGAGAGGGACACTAACAGATACTCCCCATCCCCTCATTTCAGAAAGGAATTCACTGTCAGCAAGAACATAGCCAAAGCAACTGTTTACGTGACAGCTCATGGCCTTTATGAACTTCATCTCAATGGCAGTAAAGTGGGAGACCAGGTTCTAATGCCCGGCTGGACCACTTATGGAAAAAGAATTCAATACCAGGTATACGATGTAACCGCTCAGCTGAAAATGGGCAAAAATGCAGTTGGAGCTGTTTTGGGCGATGGCTGGTACCGCGGAACTCTTGCCTGGGGAAACAACTGGGCAATATACGGTAAGAGGCTCGGGCTTCTTATGCAGCTTAAAATTGTTTATACCGATGGAACCGAGTCGCTCATCGTCACCGACTCATCGTGGAAAA
The DNA here is from genome assembly GCA_034679225.1 of Bacteroidales bacterium. Lineage (GTDB taxonomy): Bacteria > Bacteroidota > Bacteroidia > Bacteroidales > VadinHA17 > LD21. The sequence continues at coordinate 16,588 of JAXDBC010000044.1, forward strand.
GCAATAACGACGGAGCTATAAGAATGAGTGACTTATATAACGGCGAAATCTATGATGCTACCAGGAAACTTACAGGATGGAACCTGCCTGATTATGATGACTCAAAATGGTTGTCTGTAAGGACAGGAAACTACAATAACAATATAATTGCATCTGAAGGTGCTGAAATCCGGAAGATAACGGAGATCAAACCAATAAATATATTCAGGTCACCAAAGGGCAGCCTTCTCGTGGATATGGGACAGAACATGGTTGGATGGATCAGACTTAAGGTCAATGCTCCCAAAGGAACGCTTATAACAATTCGCCATGCTGAGGTTCTGGATAAATTCGGCGAATTCTATACTGATAACCTGAGATCGGCCAAATGCCAGATCGATTATACGGCAGGCGGTACAGGTGATGAAATATATGAACCGCGATTCACTTTCATGGGTTTCCGATACCTAGAAATAAAAGGGTTCCCGGGAACCCTTACGGCCGATAATATCACAGGTATTGTGGTCCATTCAGATATGCCTGTGACAGGTTACTACGAGAGCTCAAATTCGCTTCTTAACCAACTCCAGCATAATATTCAGTGGGGACAGAGAGGCAATTTCGTCGATGTGCCTACCGATTGCCCTCAAAGGGATGAAAGACTAGGATGGACAGGTGATGCACAGGCATTTACCCGCACGGCTGCCTATAATTTCAACGTTGCAGCCTTCTTTAGCAAATGGCTCAAGGACCTGGCCCTTGACCAGAAGCAGGACGGCGCTGTTCCTGACGTTATTCCGGATGTACTTAACAGGCAGGATGCGGTAACGGCAGTTCCTTCGGCAGGATGGGGTGATGTTGCAATTATAACTCCCTGGACCCTGTACCAGGTGTATGGCGACATAGAGTTCCTTGAAAACCAGTATCCAAGCATGAAAGCATGGGTTGAATATATCAGGAAGAAAGCCGGTGACTCATACATCTGGAAAGGAGGCAGCAAATACGGCGACTGGCTGTTCTATCATCCGCCTGTAAACAATCACAGTGAAGCTGACGGATTTACGGAGCATGATTTTATCTCAACAGCTTTCTTTGCATATTCTACCGATCTGCTGTCAAAAACAGCAAAGATACTGGGAAACACGGCAGATGAAAAAGAGTATTCCGAACTGTTCGAAAAGATTAAATCAGTGTTTATCAGGGAATACGTCACTCCGGCAGGAAGGGTCGGAACCAACTCCCAGACCTCCTATGTTCTTGCACTGATGTTCAATCTCCTCCCGGATGAACTGAGACCGGCAGCTGCAAGATTCCTGGTTGACGATATTCGCGGAAGACGCAATCACATCTCAACAGGCTTCCTGGGAACACCATTCCTGTGCCATGTACTTACAGCGAACGGTTACACCGATGTAGCTTATGACCTCCTTTTGCAGGAAACTTATCCGTCGTGGCTCTATCCGGTAAAAATGGGTGCAACAACAATATGGGAACGTTGGGACGGACAGAAACCTGACAGTACATTCCAGGATGCAGGGATGAATTCATTCAATCATTACGCCTATGGAGCAATAGGAGACTGGATGTACAGGGTCTCAGCCGGTATAGAAACACAGGATCCGGGATACAGAAACCTGATTATAAAGCCTCATGTCACAAAAAGAATGGATATGTCGAAGGCTACATATGAAAGCAGTTACGGAAGGATTGTATCAGGATGGGAAAGAAAAGACGGCCGCTTGTTGTTCACTGTCGAAATACCTGCAAACTCCTCGGCAACCATCATGCTGCCGGCAGGCTCAGCCGATAAGGTGACTCTCAACGGCTTACCTCTGACCGGAAATAAAATCATAACAAATAATGCCATCCGTGACGGCAGGGTTGTTCTTGAAACAGGCTCGGGGAAATATCTCTTCGGAGTTGAGGAATAGAACTATTTGCTTACTGATTGAGCGGTCGAAACCTGTAAATATCCGAACTCATTCGTTTTTTTTGAAGCAGTTTGTTTATATTTGAGCCGCTGAAAAAAGCAGGACGGGGATTGAAATTTTCTTGCCTTTGATACGGTGTGTCTGCAAGGAAATCAGTTTAAAACTTTCAGATGAAAAGAACAGTCGCTATAGTGTTTCTTTTTCTGGCAGCCTTGGCGCTCAGAGCTCAGATCATAATTGACCATAACTGCACCAGTCTGGCCGGTATCCCCGCGTCTTATATCTCGCGGGCAAAATCTACACTTCACATTGCATACGAACATTCTTCGCACGGAAGCCAGCTGATTGACGGAATGACCGGGCTTTACAACTGGAAAGGATCTACTTATGCCTGGAATAATGGAGGTTTAGACGGTGCTCTCGATATCCATGACAGCGGAATAACTGGAGGAACAGATCTGGGATCGCCTGATTTTACTTCCTGGGCATCATCGACCCGCGGCTATCTCCGGAATTCGGCAAACAGCGAGGTCCATGTTGTTATGTGGTCCTGGTGCGGTCAGTTAAGCACAGCGACGGAGAGTCAGGTGGAAACATACCTGAACCTGATGAGTTCACTTGAATCGGAATTTACCCGTGTGAAATTTGTTTACATGACCGGGCACCTCGACGGCACAGGTGTGAACGGGAATCTTCACCGGCGAAATGAACAGATTCGAAGCTATTGCCGCAGCAACAGGAAAATCCTGTATGATTTTGCCGATATAGAGTCCTACGATCCCGACAATAGATATTATCTGGACAAGGCGGCCAATGACAACTGCGATTACGACAGCAACAACGATGGTACACTCGACAGAAACTGGGCTATCTCATGGCAGCAGAGCCATACCCTGAATGTCGACTGGTACGATTGCCCTTCTGCACACTCCCAGCCTCTTAATGCAAACAGAAAAGCCTACGCCGCCTGGTGGCTGTGGGCAAGGCTGGCAGGCTGGGACGGAAAACCTCCGTCAATACCGGTTTCATCCATAACAGTTTCAGGAGCAGGAGGATCAACGGTGATTGCAGTCACCAAGGGAACCCTTCAACTGAGCGCACAGGTTATGCCTGCGAATGCAACGAATAAATCCGTTACATGGTCGATCATTAACGGAACAGGCCAGGCAACGATTAACTCTTCAGGACTTGTAACTGCAGTATCGGGAGGAACAGTGACGGCAAGAGCAACTGCAAATGACGGCTCCGGTGTTTACGGCAGTCTTGCCCTGACAATACTCAATCAGATCATTCCGGTAACAGGGATCAGCGTTTCGGCATCCGGAGGATCACCTGTCATTGACGTTGATAATGGCACTCTTCAGCTGACAGCAAACATAATTCCCTCAAATGCTACATATAAATCAATTCTATGGTCGCTTGCCGGAGGCACTGGCGAAGCAACAATAACTCAGTCAGGACTTGTTACCGCTGTCAGTGATGGCAAGATCACGGCAATTGCTTCTGCTACAGATGGATCAGCAGTCAGCGGTTTAATTGAGATAACTATCACAAACCAGATAATCCCGGTTTCAGATATCATGATCTCTCCCGTTGAAGGATCAACTGTAATATCTGCAGAAAAGGGAACCCTACAGCTGACAACGGAAGTACTTCCCGAGCATGCCACTGATAAAACCGTGGAATGGTCGGTTGAAAACATTACAGGTAAGGCTGAAGTTAATGAATCAGGCCTCGTGACCGGAATAGAAGACGGGATAGTCTCAGTAGTTGCTTCTGCAAAGGACGGATCAGGTGTCAGAAGTTCGCTTGAGATTAAAATTAACAGGAACATGCCCCTGACTGCAATTGTCAGGAACGGACTTGTTCAGGTTGCTCTTGACGGTAACTACCAGGGATACAGGTTGAGCCTGATTGACAGGAACGGACGCCTGATGAGAGAGCTATTTGTTAACGGCGATCTTTGTGAATTCAATGTATCATCTCTTGCTCCAGGAATTTACATTGTAGTGCTGTCGAGATACGGAATTACGGGCGTGACAAAAATTTTCATCCCCTGAAAATACATTTGAAACACGAATGCAGAGGGGGATTTTTCGCTGTGCTTCAGTAAATGATTTCCCAGCAATTTTATGCGAAAAATAATTAATGCAATAATAATGCGTTATAGTGCAAACATTTCATTCTTCGTGATGGAAATAGGACTTGAAAACGTGAGTGCCGGAAGGCTCCGGGAGAATCGGAAACAGGTATGCGATGATCATTGTAATAGATTGGTTTACAATATAATAATAACGTGCCTGATTTCATGTGAAACCTGCTTGTTGAAAACTGATTTTTACTGTTAATATTATTATTTACCGGGTGGTACATTGTATTTATGTATTATATATTTTTGGCGCAATTTATTTATAACTAAAAACCAATAAACTCTAGACAACTTATTAAAGCTATTGATGATATTTTTCATCGACAAAAATGAACGCTAACAATAATGAGGTTGCAACTCTCCGCTGTGAGAGTCGCCTCGCGGGTTGTTCTTCTGATGAAGAGCCTGGTGCGGAAACCATGTTTTTTTCGCAAAATGTAATCCCAAACCTGTCAGTTAGCAACCGGAGTTTGGAATTCATGCAGCGTTATTTCCCCCTGACATCTGTTGAATCCTGGAATGACTGGAAATGGCAACTTCGTAATTCCTTTAACAGTATTGACGATCTGAAAAGGATAATGAAGCTTACTGAAAAGGAGATCATGGCAATCAATAATCTGAAGGGCCGTCTTCCATTGAGGATAAGCCCCTATTTTGCCTCTCTTATTTACGACACTAAGTCATCGAATCCGCTTCGTCGGAATGTCGTGCCTGTAGTTGAAGAATTGATTACCACCGGAAATGAGAAGTCCGATCCCCTTCATGAAAAGGCTTTCTCGCCTGTAAAGGGTATCGTACACCGTTATCCCGACAGGGTGCTTTTTACAGTTACACAGGTGTGCTCTAATTATTGCAGGTACTGCACCCGCTCTCATTCAGTGGGAAGGCTGGATAAACTGGGGAAACAGGACTTTGAAAGAGCTTTCAGTTATATAGCAGGCCATAAAGAAATCAGGGATGTACTCATTAGCGGAGGTGATCCCCTGACTCTCACAGACGAAACTCTTGACTACATACTGTCTAACATCCGCAGGATAGAACATGTCGAAATAATACGTATCGGAACCAGAACCCCAGTTGTTCTTCCCCAGAGGATCACAGACAGATTGATAAATGTACTTAGAAAATACCACCCGCTCTTCCTGAGCCTGCATTTTTCTCACCCTTCAGAAATTACGGAGGAGTGTGCTGCTGCATGCAACAAACTTGCCGACGGTGGTATTCCCCTTGGAAGTCAGACCGTACTTCTTAAAGGGATAAACGATAATGTGCCCGTCATGAAGGAATTGATGCATAAACTGCTAAAAATTAGGGTCAGACCTTATTACCTCTATCAGTGCGATCTGATACCCGGATCAGGCCATTTCAGGACCACCGTGGCTAAAGGTCTGGAGATCATAAAGGGGCTTAGAGGATTCACCAGCGGATATGCAGTTCCTACATTTGTAATCGACGCCCCCGGCGGCGGCGGAAAGATTCCCCTGCTTCCAGATTATGTTGTGGAACATAATGAAGAACACATAGTTCTGCGCAATTACAAGGGAGATGTTTGTGAATATCCCGAAAGATAGGAATGCCGAGATATGAAGATCGGATTGACTTACGACCTTAGGTCGTGGTATCTCGACCGCGGTTATTCCATGGAAGATACTGCCGAATTTGATAAGCAGGATACTGTCGATGCAATTAATGTTGCAATTAAGACTATGGGTTTCGAAACCGAGCTGATAGGCAATTGCTTTCAGCTTATCGAAGCCCTTGCTGCAGAAAGGAAATGGGATCTTGTATTTAACATAGCCGAGGGTTTGTACGGCGACGGCAGGGAATCGGTCGTCCCGGCCATACTCGACCAGTACAGAATACCATATGTTTTCAGCGGACCGGTTATAATGGGCATATCCCTAAACAAATATCTGACAAGGCTTATTGTAGCTGCCGCCGGAGTTCCTGTCAGTCCCGGGATTCTGATTTCATCACCGGGAGACATCGGAAAATGCAGTCTTCAGTATCCCCTGTTCATTAAGCCCGTTTCAGAGGGCACAGGCAAGGGTATAACTGAGAAGAGCCTTATATACAATAATAAAGAACTGAGGGAGATGGCTGAGCATCTCCTTGCGCGCTATGAACAGCCCGCTCTCGTGGAAGAATACCTCCCGGGACGGGAATTTACAGTGGGTATAACAGGGTCGGGAGATGAGGCCGTGGCAATCGGGGGTATGGAAATTGAATGCAGGGATAATCTCCCCTATTCGGTTGAAGTCAAGGAAAATTATCAGGCCTTCTGCAAATATAAACCGATGGGCGAATTCAGTGATGAGTGCAGGAATGTTGCCCTGAAGGCATGGAAAGCCCTCGGAGCAGTGGATGCAGGAAGAATTGACCTGAAGGCCGACAGGCACGGACGTATATGCTTTATTGAAGCAAACCCACTTGCCGGACTTCATCCTGTTCATTCCGATCTTCCCATCCTTTCGAACATGGCAGGGGTTAAATATCAGGAACTGATAGAAAGAATAATTGAATCGGCTCTCAAACGACATCAACTGAACAGATGAAACCCACATGATTGAATTCAAACTCAAACACGTAATGAATATAATATAATTATCAAACATGTGCGCTTCCCCCGCTTGAGCGGGGACCATTAAAATAAATTATATTCGGATGAAAAAGAAAAAATGCTGCATACTCTTCAATCAGCCCATGGAGGGAGCGCTTGCTGATGAACTGGATGTACTTGAACAGGCGGAATACATTGGTGAAAACCTTGAAAAACTTGGCATCTATGTCTATACCAGGGGAATAAGCGCCAATTTCATGAACGAAGTTGCAGAGCTTGCAGATGAAAAGCCTGATTTCGTTTTCAACCTCGTGGAATCGATAAATAACAAGGGTGAGTTGAACTATTTCGTTCCGGCTCTGCTCAATATGTATTCCATTCCTTATTCGGGCAATCCGCTCGAGGCATTGTTCATTACTACCAGCAAGGCGCTTAGCGCGAAGATTCTGAGAGAAAATAATCTTCCTACACCCCTGACCATACTGCCCTCGCAGCTTGATCTCCTTAAACCCGGATGCCGTTATATTATTAAACCCATCTGGGAGGATGGTTCCCTTGGGATAACAGCCGATTCGGTTTTTGATTTTACTACGGATCACATTGAGAGATTAAAGGGACTTGATGACTCCCACTGGATCATCCAGGAATATATCGATGGACGTGAATTCAATATCAGCGTTATTGGAGGCAAGTCAGGACCGGAAGTAATGCCGGCTGCCGAAATGGTTTTTCATAATTTCTCCCCTGATATGCCCAGGATTGTTGATTTCAAGGCAAAATGGATAGAGGACAGTTTCGAATATGAAAACACTATCAGGGAGTTCCCGGGTGACAATCTGGATCCTTTGCTCGAGGCAAAAATCAATGAGCTTGCTCATAAATGCTGGGAAGTGTTCGGGCTCAGGGGCTACGCAAGAGTAGACATGAGGATTGATGCGGATTCCTGTCCCTATGTTATTGAAGTGAACGCGAATCCATGCATGTCGCCCGATAGCGGATTTATGGCTGCAACCAGGAAAGCCGGCATGCCTGTAACAACAGTTCTTACAAGAATTCTTGAAGATCTCAATTATTAAAAATATGGTGGTGATTTCCAATGGTATCGGGCAGGACGACCTTATCAGGATAGAAGAAATCCTGAGATCGACTTCTTTCTTTTATGATTTTGAGATAGAAACCGCCCTGGAGATTGCCGGCGAGACTCTTATTAAAGGATCGGAGGCAAGCGGTTATTACTGGCTCAGGGCGGCGGATAAAAGCGGAATCATTGCTTTTGCAACTTACGGGAAAAATTCATTCTCTGTTCATTCATGGGATCTGTACTGGATTGCAGTCCATCAGGATGCCAGAAACAAGAAACTGGGGTCAAGGATGATTCTAGAGATAGAAAATAATGTCCGCGGTCTTGGAGGAAAGATACTCTGGGTCGAAACTTCGGGAAGACCTTTATATGCTTCAACGGAAGCCTTCTATCAGCGAAACGGCTATACTCTTCAGGCAAGCCTGAAGGATTTCTATGCCCCCGGCGACCCGAAACAGATTTATTCCAAGGTGCTCTGACATAGAGTGGTTGGAATTAAGGAGATAATGACAATCAGATCAGGTTGGCGCTGTAATAGCGCGGATTCCCTGTAACCTCATCTCCCAGCCAAGATGGCCTGATGAATTCCTCAGACTCGCTTTTCAGTTCAATTTCGGCAATTACAAGTCCTTCATTCTTTCCGTGAAATACATCGATCTCGAACATATCTCCTTTCACCGGAACTATGTACCTGGTCTTCCTGATCACTTCAGGCAGACATGCCTTCATCATTTCTTTTGCTTCATGGTATGGGATCTCATATTCCCATTCATGACGTGAGAATTCCGTGCCTGATTTCGGAGCTTTGATCGTCAGGACAGCTCTTTCGTTGATTATCCTGATCCTGACTATCCTGTTACGATCAACTGAAAGGTAGCCCTGGCTTATCTCAATCTGTTTGACGGCCAGGTGTATGAATTCTCCGATTACCAGAAATTTTCTTTCTATCTCCAGAGCCATAGCGTTTTTTTTCAAAGTTATCAAATTCCGGCTTAAATCTATAGTATTGCACTAAAACGCTTAAATTGCAGAATGCTTTTATTTGTTGATTTTATTGAGTAATTTTCAGGTATGGATGTAAGAATTGAACCGGGCTGGAAATCTAAGCTTCAAACTGAATTTGAAAAGGAATACTTTGTCAGGCTGACCGATTTTGTCAGGACTGAATATATGAAAGAAACCGTATATCCTCCGGGATCACTCATTTTCAATGCATTTGACATATGCCCTTTCGGCACGGTGAAGGCTGTTATTATTGGACAGGATCCCTACCACGGCCCGGGCCAGGCTCATGGTCTGTGCTTTTCGGTAAGGGATGGAGTCAGCTACCCTCCCAGTCTGATCAATATCTTCAAGGAAATAGAATCGGATCTCGGGATAAACCTGAAGTCTTCCGGCGATCTTTCAAGATGGGCATCACAGGGGGTACTTCTTCTCAATGCCACATTAACAGTAAGGGCTCACCAGGCAGGCTCGCACCAGAGAAAAGGATGGGAGGAATTTACCGATTACGTTATCAGGGTTCTCAATGGCGAAAAACAGAATCTGGTATTTTTCCTGTGGGGTGCCTATGCCCAGAAGAAAGGAGAATCAATCGACCGTTCGAGGCACCTGGTATTGGAATCGGTGCACCCCTCTCCCCTTTCAGCCTCTCGGGGATTCTTTGGGAACAGGCATTTCAGCAAATGCAACGATTATCTGGTAAAAAACGGGATTGATCCTGTTGACTGGAGCTGACACTCCGAATCACATGACTTTATCAAGGGCTCCTGAGATCAGCCCATGCAATCCTTGCCAGTCTTCAAAGCCCGGCGACATACGGATAATTCCTGGATCGGGATATTTTGCTCCCCATACCGATTCAACAGGCATAATTATAGTAGCCGGATCACCCAGCGAGGGTATTACTTTTATTCCGTCCGAAACTGCCTTTATAAAGTTGTCGCGCCTGTTCTTCTTTTGATTATCCGTTTGGCCGCTAAAACTGAAAGTAACCATGGCACCGAATCCTCTGTCTCCGAATAGCCGGAGTGCCGTCTGGTGGCTCGGATGTTCGGGCAACCCCGGGTACCATACTTTTTCAATCGCCGGATGATCAGCGAGCAATTCCGTTATCCCTCTTGCATTACGGCATTGAGCTGCAAACCTGAGCCCGAAGGTCAGGATCTGCGTTTGCAATCGGTAGGCATCATCGGGCGATATCATGTGCCCTACATATTTCCTGTATTCAACAGCCTGCCTCATCAGCGAAGTATCGTTACCGCACAGCACTCCGGCAGTAAGGTTCCCATGACCTGAAAAATACTTTGTGGCACTGTGGATAACCATGTCAGCCCCCATAGCCAGCGGCTTGCAAAGAAGAGGTGTTGCAAAAGTGTTGTCGGCTATTACAGCTGCACCTTCCGAATGAGACATCTCAATCACCTTCTGCAGATCAGTGACAATAAGCATCGGGTTGGAGATTGCTTCTATATAGACCAGACCGGGCCTGAGTTCCCTGAGAACAGCTTCGAAAGCTTTAAGGTCGTATATTTCATTAACCGGATTGAAATAGCTTAACTGAATTCCTCTCCTGTTTTTAAGAACTGATTCGGTGTAGGAAATAGTACCTCCGTATATCTCACTGAAGAACAGCCAGGGACGTGTATCTCCGGCATGTTGAAAGACCGATACAGCCGTGTCGATAGCCGACATCCCCGACTGAGTGAGAAGAGCCCATTCCGACTCTTCAAGTTTCATCACTTCCTCCTCGGCAGCGACAACTGTGGGATTACGGTAGCGTGAGTAAATATAAAAATCGGGAACCCTTTCATTTCCGGTTTCACTTGCGAAAGCAGCTTTTGTCGTGCCGGCATCGAAAAGTTCAAATCCTGCATCCCTGTATACAGGCATGCGGGAACTGTTGACGTTTTTCTTCTTCATACCCGCGTCCGGTTTTTTGCGGACGGCAAAATAATAATTTTGAATCAAAGTGGTGAATCGAAGGTGACATTCTTTATCACTATCAGCTTGTTTTCCACAGAAACGTCATAGGTGATCTTGTTCTGACCCAGATAGTTCATATAGGTAAAATCCACAGGACCCGTGTTGAGGCTTTCATCGTTGACCTCTGCTGAAATATAGGCTTTGGGGAATGCAGTCTCAAACCTTTGATATCCGGTGGTCTCGTTTATGCCAATGTTTCCGAATGAGATTTCTTCCTCCTTAATTCTTACCGATACATTGGCAAGCTCCGTACCACTTATATTTCTGATCCTTACATCAGTGGGACCTTCCGGTGTAAACTCCGTTTTTTTGCAGGAAAAGCAAAAAACAGCATGTAATAACAATGTTATAACAAGGATTTTCTTCATGATCAGGCTGAATTGTATTATCCAACCTGTATAACCTGAAAAAACCGGAAATAGTGTATGTATTTCAGATAATTGTAAGGCTGGCTAATGGGATCCAGCCCTTGTTTCCGTCCGACAGTTTTACCTCATACCACTCTCCCACCTTGTCCTCAATGCTTACCTTTGTTCCTTCATGAAGTACAAAGAGGTCGGTGCCGCTTGCATCGGGAGAGCTTTTCCCATTAACCGATGGCGAAAAGATAACCGCTTCACGGCTGTCATACACAAGGTTACGGTTACGCAGGGTGAAGGCAAGTGAAGAGGCTGAAAAGAAGAGCAACAATACCGCTGTCCAGAAAGAGATCACTTTCAGTTTATAGCGTGCTGAGTAAATATACACCGAAAGAAGAATGAGGAAGGCTATGAAAGAAATTATGCTTAGTACAGCCCAGGTATTGGTATGAAGCATCAGTGAAAGGAAATCAAACCACCTTACAAAGAAGAGCTCCGGTATCTCCTTGAATTTATCCACAACCAGTGTCCTGGCTATCTGCAGGTTATAGTTGATGTTATTGTCGCCCGGCTTGAGAAGGCGTGCCCTCTCGTAGAATAGAATGGAGCCCGGAACATCATTAAGCTTGAAATACGCGTTCCCGATATTGTATGCCAGTTCTGCCGACCGGTAACCGGTGTCGTAGATCTCAAGCCATTCACGCAGCGCTCCTTCATAGTCGGATGCTGTATAGAATTCAACTCCCTTGTTGAACTTATGTGTGCGATCCTCCTGTCCTGATGCCGGAATGATGCTCAGGATAAGAAGCAAGACAAATAATATTTTTATGTATAGGGATCTCATTTCAATCTAATGTATTTTCCAACAATCTGATAAACCTGGAAGCTTCATTATAGATATTTTCGTCCTCTTCGCCTGATGACGAAGGCGCATACCTTGCAAACTCACAGCGGTCTATAACGGTGGCAATGCTCTCCAATTCCTTATCGGGGATACCTTTTGTCCTAAGCGCTTCCACTGCACTGTTCCTGTTAAGTTCAGATACCGGAATGCTGAGCTTGTCGCTAAGGTAACCCCATAGCGCCTTTAGTATTTCCTCGTAGAATCTGTCGGATTTTTTTTCCTTCAGGCACAGGGCTGCCATTTTGAGTCGCTGACCAGCCACTTTTCCCGCCTTCCTGTTTCTCACGGCCGACAGGTCGGAGTTGCGGCGTATGTGCTCCCTCCTTATAAAGAGAACTATAAAGAAAAGCAAAAGTGAAAAGGCGTATACCGGCCAGAACCATTTCCTAGATACCGAAAGCCTGTCGGTCTTCCGGAGCAGTCCCGGTTTTGAACTGATGAACCTGATATCCTTGCCAAGGTATTTAACATCCTCCTTTGAAACACCGCCGTAGACTGTGATTCCGGAAGCCTGCTCGCCCGTCTTGCGCGAATGAAACCTTAGTTCCGGAGTTGTAATCGTCTCAAATCTTTTCGCATCGGCATTGAAGTATGAATAGCTCACCGGGGGAATGGTAAAATCGCCATGATGCCTTGGGATAAGCAGATATTCAAATGTCTTCTGACCAGAAGTTCCGCTTAGGCTGTTTTTCAGGTTATCGGTGATCTTCGGGTCGTATACCTCGATGTCGGAAGGAAGGTTCAATGCAGGGGGATTTGCTATCTTGAGGTTGCCGCTTCCTGACAGGGTTAGCTTCAGGGTGATGGCATCATTCATGTTCACTGAATCCCTGTCAAGAGTGGCATTTATCGAAATCCTTCCAACAATGCCTGAGTAGTCGGAAGGTTTGTTACCCGGAAGCGGATTCACTTTGAGATTGACGGATTTGCTGAGAACCGCTTTCGGCACAGTGGTATAGGTGGCAAAGAAATCACCGAAGAATGGATCGGACCGGCCTGATCTCTGCCTTATCAGGACTGACAGCTGAACCGGATCGATTGTAATGTCGCCGGGGAACTGCGGATACAAAAGGAATTGCTGCACCACACCGGTGCCGTATATGGTTCCGTTAATGCTCTCTCTTTTGAGTGAGGTCAGTGGCGGTGTGTCCAGATCGGTTCTGAGAAAACCTTCGAAACCCGGATACTTGATTTCATTTATACCCGAGATTTCAACCCTGGTGTAGAGCTTTACCGTCACACTCACGGGTTCGCCGACAAATACATTCCTTTTATCGACGGTAAGAGTTACAAAGACGTCTTCACCTGTATCTTCAATGTCCGTTGCCGATATATCATCTCCGGGAACCGTGGCGTCCTGCCGGGATGTCCTGCTGCCGGTGACTTCTATCCTGGCCGAGTCGGAGGAGTAAGTTCTGTTTTTAATTCGGACCGAGGCCGGAGGGATAACATAGTTCCCTTCTTTAATGGCCTGCAGATAATAGGAGTATGTGTACTTTGTCTCCCTGCTTACCTTTCCGTTTATTATCTGGGTGCTTGAGCTGTAGGAGGTCTGCGGTCCCATGAGCTTCTGAAAACCGGTGAAGGAGGGCTCAATGAAATCGCCGTCGCCGGAATTGATGGTCCATGAGATCATGAACTGTTCTCCTGTTTGCACGACATTCGGATATTCAGCCGTTACTGTTATTTCCTGTCCTTCTGCAGTGAAAAAAAGCAGAAAGGAAAAAAAAGTCAATATCAAATATCTTGATTGCATTTCGCCAAATTACCAGTTTTTAAGGGTTTGTACCCTCTGTTTTGCTGCTTTTGCTTCCTTAACCTTCTCCTGAACCTCTTTCTCATCATTTGCAATGGCATTCAGCAGCCTTTCGGCATCCTCCTTCGACATCGACTGCTGCTGATCGCTTTGCTGTTGCTCATCCCGCTTATTCTGATCCTCGTTTTTCTTCTGATCGTTCTGTTTGTCCTGATCCTGCTGGTCCTTGTTCTGATCCTGGTTCTGCTGGTCTTTGTTCTGATCCTGATTCTGCTGGTTCTGTTGCTGTTGTTGCTGCTGCTGCTCCTGTTCCTTCAGACGGTCCTGTGCATATGCCAGGTTGTATTTTGCCTGCATGTTTCCGGGATTGAGCCTCAGGGAATTCTTGTAGGCCTCGATGCTTTCTTTCAGTTTACCTGCCTTCAGCAGCGAATTTCCAAGATTGTACATGCTGCCGGCCTTCTTGTCTCTGTCCTCATTCATCCTGTGGCTTTCGATGAACTGCTTTCCGGCATCTTCGTATTTCTCCTGTTTATAGAGTGCATCGCCTGCATTAAAGACTGCATCTGCCGAACCCTTGTTTTTGTCGATTGCCCTTCTGTAGGAGATCTCCGATTCAGAATACTTCTGCTTTTCAAATTCACGGTTGCCCTGCCTTATGAATTTCCTTTCCCCCTGTGCGAAAAGTGAAATGCCTGACAGGAGCAGCGCCGGCAGAAGTAAAATTCCCGGTTTAAACCATGATCCAGTATATTTTTTCAATTTTCCCGGCATGCTGCAATTATATTTTAAACCTGAACAATTTCACGTTCTGTAGTTTTCTGTTCTTTCTGTCCATTATAATTATTTCCGCGATCAGAAATACCAGAGCAAGGACTGCAAAGATCCTGAACTGATCGTCGTATTCCGTGTACATGGTGCTTTCGAGATCGCTCTGGTCCATTTTCCTTATATCTCTGAATATCTCGTCGAGCCCGATGCTTGTGCTGCTTGCTCTTATGTAATTTCCTCCCCCTGTGACAGCTATCTTTTTCAGTATCTCTTCATCGAGCCTGGTGATAACCGTTGTGCCGTCCTGATCCTTAAGATATTCATTTCTTCCACCGGCGTTCAGAGCTATTGGAACGCCTTCACTTGAACCTATTCCTATAGCGTGTATTACGATACCTGCTCTTGCAGCTTCTTCAGCTTCGGAAAGGGGATCGTCTTCATGGTTTTCGCCGTCGGTAATTATGATAATTGCCTTGCTTTTTCCCTCACCGGGGGTGAATGACTTTGATGCAAGCCTTATCGCGGCCCCGATTGCCGTGCCCTGTTTGGGTACCATGTCGGGACCAATGGTGGAGAGGAACATCTTGGCCGATATGTAATCGGTGGTTATCGGGATTTGTGTGTAGGCATCACCGGCAAATACAATCAGGCCTATCTTGTCGTTTGTAAGATTGTCAACAAGCCTTGATATTGCCTGTTTTGCCCTGGTTAGCCTGTCGGGCTGAATATCAGCTGCCAGCATCGAATTGCTGACATCCAGCGCTATTATCACCTCCACACCCTGTCTCCTGACTTCCTCAAGCTTTGAACCGTACTGCGGACGGGCAAGAACTATTATCAAAGCACTCATAGCTGCCAGCAGCAGAATGAATTTAATAACCGGCCTTATTCGCGACAACCCGGGCATCAGCCTCGATACGAGGGTAGTATCTCCCAGCCTCCTGATGGCATTTCTGCTTCGCAGCCTGTCTATAATAAACAAAGCTGTCAGTACCGGCAGTATCAGCAGGAGGTAAAGGTATTCCGGGTTTGCGAATCTGAAGAGCTGCATTAAGTGTCGGTTTATGTCAGTTTCCTCAATATTGTATATCTCAGAAGCATCTCCAGTGCCAGGAAAACGAAAGCTATTATCGCCAGCGGAAGATACTCTTCCTGCTTCCTGGTGAATTGCCTCACATCTATCTTTGATTTTTCAAGTTGGTCAATCTCAGAGTAAACCTCGATAAGCTTGTTGTTGTCAGTAGCCCGGAAGTATCTTCCGCCTGTGCTTCCGGCAATTTCCTTGAGAATTTCCTCATCGATTTCAACAGGCATATTCTGGTACTGAGTGCCGAATGGTGTCTGAACCGGATAGGGAGCCATTCCCATGCTGCCGACACCGATCGTGTAAACCCTTATTCCAAAGGTTTTAGCGATACCCGCGGCCGTTGCAGGGGCTATCTCTCCCCTATTGTTCACTCCATCGGTAAGAAGGATTATCACCTTGCTCTTTGCCTCCGAATCCTTTATCCTGGTAACTGCATTGGCAAGTCCCATACCGATGGCGGTACCGTCCTCTATCATGCCGCTTTCAATTTCTCTCATCAGGTTGATAAGCACCGCATGATCGGTTGTCAGCGGACATTGAGTAAAGGTCTCGCCGCTGAAAACCACGAGGCCCATCCGGTCGTAGGGTCGTCCTGAAATAAATTCAGTGGCCACATTCTTGGAGGCTTCAAGCCTGTTAGGCCTGAAATCGCGTGCAAGCATGCTTCCCGATATGTCGAGCGCCAGAATAATATCTATTCCTTCGGTCGAGACATCCTGGAACCTGTCGGTCGATTGAGGGCGGGCAAGCACTATTATTAGCAGCGAAACGGTTACCATCCTGAGTGCAAAAAGAAGATGACGGAGCCAGTTCCTGAAAGTTTTTACCGGAAGCTCCAGCGCTTCAAGACCGGGCAGCTTCACTGATGCAAAAGCCTTCTGCTGTTTCAGAACATAAAAGGCAATAATAGCAGGAACCAGAAGAAGCAGGTAAAGAAAGCCGGGATATGCAAAGTCTATATTGCTCATGCCTTCTTCCCTCCTTCATGTATATTGCCGTTCGCTTCGGATAGCTCCTGAAGCATGATCCTTGTTGCATCAACAAAATCCCATGATTCGTTGAAAACTGTATCGTTCTCCACGGGATCCGGCTTGTATTTTGCAAACTTAACCAGATCGGCCTGGTTCAGAACCGACCTGAGCCGCTTGTATAATTCATTCTTTTTAAAACCTGTCTTTACCAGGGCATCGAGGGTTTCAGAGGTAGTAAGCTCAAGTGAGTTTACACCGTACCTGTTTTCAAGATACTGTCTCATAATTTCGGTAAGCCGGGTATAGTATCTTTTCGTCTCACCTTTCTGCCAGAGCTGCTCATCCCGGAGCAGTTCAAGCTCCCTGAAGGCGATCACGTGCGCGGGTTCCTTAATTGCCGGTTTAACTTCCTCCTTCTTTTCTTTTTTGAGACCACGCGCAAGTTTTATTATAAGCCATACAAGCAAGCCTGCAACAAGGGCAAGCAGTGCCCACGGCATTACTTCCCCGGCTGTAAGCGGAGCTTTGTATGGCCCTGCAATATCGAATATCTCAGCCGAGTCGGGCGGTGTAAGGGCTGCGCGTGCCACCTCAAGAAACGAATAATCCGAATAATATCTTTTTATCCCTTCTGCTCCAGCAAGTTCCGCATAAACCGGATCGACACGGTGATAACCCGAATCGAAAGAAGTGATAAGGTATTTTTCAGTGATCCTGATTTTTTCAGCGCCAAGGGATATAGTGTCTAAATCGGGACCTGCAATTACCTCAATCTTTCCTGTTATGCTGTCCCTTAAAACGGGAAGGGCCAGACTAATGCCGGCAGGTTGTTCAATATTTATCGTGAATCCGATTTGGTCTCCAATCAGTATCCTTGTTGAATCAAAGGCAGCCGTAACGTTTACATCCTGTCCCCTCAAGCCTGCATGGAACAACAGGAAGAAGAAAAACACCAAATATGACGCCTTTCTCGATTTCATCTGCTTTTAAACAGTTTTATCAGTGGTTTGACATAGTCCTCACCCGTGCTGATCTCGGTGAAATCGACTGAGCATTTCTTCATTGTATTGTTCAGGATACCGGTATGACGGGAATACCAGTCGGAATAATCCTTTCTCAGCTTCTTCGACGATGTATCGATCCACTTCTTTTCACCGGTTTCGGAGTCCATTACCTTCATAAATCCGACATCAGGAAGTTCTTTTTCGAGCGGATCCGTAACCCTGAGGGCTACAATGTCGTGCTTGCTTGATGCAATTCTGAGCGCCTCTTCAAATTCAGGGGCCAGAAAATCGGAAATCATAAAGGCAGTACATCTTTTCCTTAAGGCATTGGTGAGATACCGGAGAGCTTCGCTCAGATTTGTCTTTTCGCTCTGGGGACTGAAATCAAGAAGTTCGCGTATAATTCTCAATATGTGTTTTCTGCCCTTCTGCGGTGGGATGAACTTTTCCACCTTGTCGGTAAAGAAGATCACACCTATCTTGTCGTTGTTATAGATGGCTGAGAATGAAAGTACCGCTGCAATTTCAGTCATCATGTCACGCTTAAAGGAAGCTTTAGTCCCAAAGTTAGCCGAACCGCTGACATCGATCAGAAGCATGACTGTCAGTTCCCTTTCCTCCTCGTACACTTTCACCCAGGGATGATTGAAGCGGGCGGTAACGTTCCAGTCGATGCTGCGTATGTCGTCGCCGTACTGGTATTCCCTTACTTCGCTGAAGGCAATTCCCCTTCCCTTGAAAGCACTATGGTACTCACCGGCAAAAATATGCCTGGTCAGACCCCGGGTCTTTATTTCGATCCTTCGTACCTTCTTTAAGAGATCAACTGCTTCCATTGATTCCGGCTACTTGTTACTTGTTTTTTTTACTTTTTACTTTCAACTTTCAACTCATTTACCGCTTGTTTTCCACCCCGCGCCCTGCGCTCTGTGCCCTGAGCTCTGCGCCCTGTGCTCTGAGCCCTATGCCCTGCGCCTCTCTACGGTACCTCCACCGTATTCAATATCTCAGCAATTATATTATCCTGTGTTACATTCTCAGCTTCGGCCTCGTAGGTCAGACCTATCCTGTGTCTCATCACGTCGGCACACACTGACCTCACATCCTCGGGGATGACATAGCCCCTTCTGCGGATAAAGGCATAGGCTTTTGCAGCCAGTGACATGTATATCGAGGCACGGGGTGATGCACCGTAGGATATCATGTTGCTGAAAACGGGAAGTCCGAATTTTTCAGGATTACGGCTGGCGAAGACGATGCTGAGTATATAGTTTTCAATCTTTTCATCCATATAAACTTCCCTTACCACATTCCTGGCCCTTATTATGTCATCAGTCTTCAGTACAGTGGCTGCCTCCGGGAATTCCTTCGCGAGGTTCTGCCTTACAATGAGTTTTTCCTCTTCCATCGTGGGATAGTCAATAAGCACTTTCAGCATAAACCTGTCGACCTGTGCTTCAGGAAGAGGATAAGTGCCTTCCTGCTCGATCGGGTTCTGCGTTGCAAGAACCAGGAAGGGCTCTTCAAGTTTGTATGTCGTCTCGCCTATCGTGACCTGTCTTTCCTGCATGGCTTCCAGAAGTGCGCTCTGCACCTTCGCGGGTGAGCGGTTTATCTCGTCAGCAAGGATGAAGTTGGCAAAGACCGGACCCTTTTTGACAAGGAATTCCTCTTTCTTCTGGCTGTAGATCATGGTTCCGGTCAGGTCGGCAGGCAGGAGATCGGGGGTAAACTGTATCCTGGAAAACCGTGCGTCGATGATTGATGCCAGCGATTTTATTGCAAGTGTCTTTGCTAATCCGGGAACACCTTCAAGAAGTATGTGACCGTTCGCAAGGAGACCTGTAAGAAGGGAATCGATAAGATGCTTCTGGCCAACAATGACCTTGTTCATCTCCATCCGGATGATGTCCACAAAAGAGCTCTCCTTTTCTATTTTTTCATTTAAGATCCTGATATCGGCTGTCTGCTCCATTTCGTAAGATTTAAGTCGCAAATTTAATTAAATATGAATGATGCAGAACCATAAAAAAAGGCCTGCCTTTACCCCTTGCAAAAGAAACCTTCTGATTGATAATATGGAGTTAAAGAGTGTTAAAGTTGTGTTAAATAAGGTATTGTAAGAGGATTCCAGGAAAATCCGGCCCGCGCGGAAGTCCTGACTATCAGAATCCCTATAAGCGGCACGAATGAATTATTGATATTCTGGGGAAGAATCACGAGGAATGCCAGAAAGCCGACCGAGAGGAAAAACACCAGCCTGAACCATACCATCCAGTCTTTATTGAACACCAGGCTTATAAGGCAAAGAATAATAAATGGATTTAACCATATAATATTCAGGTTTGTCTTTAACTGCTGATGATCGGAGAACAGGTTGAAAAAGATCATCAGTAAAGCCAGTATCGAAAAGATTGAAAATATAATAAGGTCAATTATGTGATTGGACTTTCTGTCCCTCAACCAGCCTGTCAGAAAAATACAGATAATAAGAAGAAAACCGAACACGATCATGGGTCCGGTAAGCAAGCTTTGGCTGACAACCGGAGGGGCAAAATCGAGAACCAGGACAGGATTTGTCAGAAGGGGTATGAGTTTGCCTTCATTTCTGATGCTTGTTTCCGACAGACAATCCTTCATCTCAAGGGGCAGGAACATCATATCGCGGAATGATGCCTTCTTGTCAGCTTCAGATCCAACAAGCAGGTCAGTCCCGGCCCTTCTCCAGTAATAGCCTTTTTCATATCTACTTATAAGATCCCTGAAAGTCGGAAGACTTTTCCAGGCTTGTTCGGGAGGATAAATGAGGTTATTTTCCACGGCCTTCTCAATAAGATCCCTGATCCTGGTTGAACAGTTATCATAGAAAAAATCATACCTGTAATTAATATTTCCAGGTTTCAGATTCTCGGTGATAAGCTCGAACAATTTTACTGTCTGTACAGAATCGATATTAATCCTTTGCTCTGTCACCCATCTCTTATCCATATAATATTCTCTCAGGAAACTCTCATACGAGCTTACCCCAAGAGAGTAATCAAGGCGTCCTCTGGCAAAGCGCCAGGCAAAATTCGGGGTGCTGAAATCAAAAACACCCCAGTTGTATACCAGGTCGATGTTCTTTTCAGGTATCACAATTCTGAGGGCGCTGTGCCCGTACACAGAATATACTTCCTCGCCGGGTCCGCATGTAAGAAGGTATACATCAGCTGCCCTGACTTCCTGTGAAAAAGATAATGGAGGAAGGAAGGCGAGCAGGATTATCAGGTATTTAAGCTTCATCGGATTGGTTTTATAAGTGTAAACCTAATAGTTTTTTTTGAAATAGAGCCCTCACATCCGGCATTTTCCGGATTCCGCCGCTGAATCGTAGCATATTGCGATGTTTTGATTAGTTTTATACCGGCTTTTTGCCCTATACTTATTTTCACGTCTTAAACCTATTAATCATGAAGAAACACTTTCTTACCGGCCTTGTACTGATCTCTATCTTTTTTGCCGCATGCAACAGCAAACAGGAGATGAAAATCACCGATCTGCATGTTCATCTCAAGGGGAATCTTACCATAGATGATGCTGTTGTGAAATCGAAAGCAGAAAATATCGATTACGGGATTGCAGTGAACTGCGGACTCGGCTTCCCGATTCACATGGACAGTCAGATCGATTCAGTTGTTAATGTATTAAGGAACTATCCCCAGTTCTATCTTGCAATGCAGGCTGAAGGAAGGGAATGGATGGACATATTCTCAAAAGAATCAATGGACAAGTTCGATTATGTCTTCACCGATTGCATGACCTTTACCGATGCAAAGGGAAGAAGAAACCGGATATGGGTGCCGGAGGAAACCTGGATAGAAGATGAACAGGAGTTTATGGATTATATGATCAATACACTGGTAACCATTCTGAATAACGAACCGATCAACATTTATGTGAATCCCACATTTCTTCCCGCACAGATGGCCGACAGGTACGATAGCTTCTGGACACCCGAAAGGATGGACAAGGTGATAAATGCCGCCATAGCCAACAATATTGCAATAGAGATCAATAACAGATACAAGATACCTTCCGCCGATTTTATAAAGAGAGCAAAGAAAGCTGGTGTGAAGTTCACCGTAGGCACGAACAATGCCGATGAAAACTTTTTCGGGGCTGAATATGCAAGAAAAATGATCAAAGAGTGCAAACTCACGGAGAAGGATTTCTGGCTGCCGGAAAAAAAGAGCAGGTTCTGAATGGGAAATCTGGCAATAGCACGGATACTCGAATTTCTTCCCGGGATAATTATCGGGCTTACCGTTCATGAATTCAGCCATGCGTGGATGGCAAAAAAATGCGGGGATACTACCTCCGAACAGCAGGGACGAGTAAGCCTTAATCCTTTAAGACATATTGATCCATTTGGATTTTTAATGCTTCTTGTTGCAGGATTCGGTTGGGCAAAACCGGTTCAGTTCAATGAGCAAAACCTGAGAAATCCACGGAGGGATGTTATGAAGATAGCTGTGGCAGGTCCCTTCTCCAACGCTGTTCTGGCGATGGTTCTGTCAGTCGTTTTTTCACTGTTCTCGCGCTACACGGCAGGGATCTACAATAACTGGATCAGCGTTACGAAGAATTTGCTGCTCTATGCAATATACATCAACTGGGGATTGTTCATCTTCAATCTTATCCCCCTGCCGCCTCTCGACGGATCTCACCTACTGCTCAACCAGTTCAGAAAATACCCCGGGTTTTACGAAGGACTCTACAAATACGGTTCATATATTTTTCTTGGGCTTATTCTTGTTACGGTTTTCACCGACTTGAATTTGTTCCCGATATGGCCTGCAATGCAGTTTCTGGGCAATGGTTTCCTTTCGCTGGTTGGCTACGGTTAAGCGCTTTAGAAAACGGCCGGCTCGTCATACCGGTCGGCCCGCCTTCATCCATTCAGGAACTGATTCTTGTGGAAAAGAAGAATGGTAAAACCGTGGAGAAACGCCTTACATTGGTACGCTTTGTGCCTTTCAGACGATTATAGGACAATAAGCGACTGCCCCGGCTCGTTATTTTGGGTAGTTAGTCAAATCGTCTTTTAGTCGTGCCATGTTTTCAGACCAATTAAAAAGGATCCTGAAGAAATTCAGATCGGAAAAGATTTCTACAAGAATTGAAGAAGGAAAGCAGGTTTTCTTCGAGAACACTCATGAATCGATAGCTATACGCTTTGTACCCGGACTTCAGGGCAGACCAGGAAGGTACTTTGCCAAGCATTTCGGAAGAGACGAATACGAGGTTGAAAGCAATGCCTCCGCGGTAGTTATGGGAATTATGGAAGGGAAACCAATTTCAGTTACAAGGTACAGGAGGTACCATCTTATTAGTAGCTCCTACTGGACGAAATTTCATTACGACGATTATACCACACGCGATTACGAATTTGCCCTCAGGGCACATCAGATGAACTCGTGATGAATTGTTCCACCTGGCCGATTCCACGCGGGTGAAAAAAAGCGGGAGGACATAATGAGTTGAAAACTCTTTGTGCCCTCCCGGCTATTATAAAAACTTTAACCTGATAAACCTAAACTCTTGTTAATAACCCGGGTTCTGCACGAGGTTCGGGTTTGCATCCAGAGCTGTTTGAGGGATCGGCCATAGAAGCCTGTACTCGGGAAGCTGATTTACTCTCCAGCCCGGTATCGGGTTCAGGTAGGTACCAAAACGGATCATATCCTGTCGTCCCCATCCTTCCCAGGCAAGCTCCCATCTGCGCTCGTGGTATATATCATCAAGAGTGACACTGTTTTTTAGTTTCGAGGGATCATCGAAAACTCTTTCTCTTAGTGCATTAATCAGCTCGGTTGCCTCAGCGTTATCTCCACCCATACGGACAATGGCTTCTGCTTTCATGAGATATACATCGGCAAGCCTGAAGATGGCATAGTCATTCTCCATTTGTGTGGCGCCTTTCTTGTACTCCCATTTATTACATCTGGCGCCATCTTCCTGTTCTGTTTGACCCCATCCATCAGCATCAATGGCATACTTCATGGTAATGTCAATTGTATGATTGAGAGGACGTCCGTGAGCTGTCATCAGTACCTCACCGGTGGAAGGGTTGCGCATCTCGCCAATAAGAAAACTTCCTTCATAACGTTTGTCCTCAGGATCAAATGACCTTACGAAATCAGCATGAGCAGCAATACCGTTCCATGCACTTCCGGGTATGCCCAGGGCTATTGGATCGAGATAGTGAAGTGAATAATAACGAATACTCGTATAAGAAGATATACTATTCACGGCAACAAGAATAGCTTCTTTTGAATTCTCGTTGTTTGCACTGAATTGTTCTTTCCAGTTCGGCTCAAGGGAATAGGGCAATGCCAGGACTTCATCACAGGCATCGATGCATTCCTGCCATTTCGGTCCGCCGGTAGGATTCCATACCATGGCATTGAGATACATTTTGGCGAGCATGAAATACACTGCTCCTTTTGTATACTTACCATAACTGGACGAACTCACGTCAGCCCTTATGACATCCTTAATGGCATTCAGCTCCGAGAGTACAAAATTATAAACCTCCGTTCTTGTTTTAGTCGTGGGTTTGGTAAGATCAGTAAAATCAGTAACAATGGGAACATTACCGTACTCATCGAGAAGAACCATGTATCTGAGTGCTCTTGCAGCCCTCGCCTGTGCAATATATGGTTCTTTATCAGTGATTGCCTCACTGTTTTCTATCATATAAATGATACGGTTACATTCGGTAATCCTGCTGTATGATGTGTTATAATCAGCAATAATCGGGCTTGTCAGAGGTCTCCATGTACCCTGGGCCATTTCCTTGAATGCACCGCCATCCCACCAGTCTCCACCCCTGCGGGTCGGAGTAACAAACATATCAGTTGTGTTGTTTACACCGCTCCTTATTGCATTGAAATCCCTCAAACGCGAGTATATCGGTGCAATCAGTGAGTTAATCTCGGCTTCCGAGGATCCGTAGGAACTCACCGGAACCTGAGAATAAACTTTTTCATCAAGATCCGTACATCCTGCAGCCATGAAGCCCAGGAAGAGAACCAGAGATAAGTATAATGTTAACTTCTTCATATTCTGTCTGTTTTAAGTTAAAAAGTTACATTTATGCCCAACAGATATGTTGTTGTCTTTGGATAATAATCCCTTCCTTCCACGCCCGGGTCAAGCCCGTTCATTGGAACTTCAGGGTCAACTCCCTTGTATTTGGTGAGAGTGAACAAATTATGTGTAGTGGCATAAAATCTGATTCTGCTGATTCCCAGCATATTCTGGGGAAGCAGGGAGTAAGCCAGTGTCAGGTTGTCAAGTCTTGCAAAAGACCCGTCCTCAATGTAATAGCTGTTATAGTAAGGACTTTGCTTTAATCCCATCGTGAGAGCATCGCTCAGGACATTAGCTCCCGGCAGCCATTGCAGGTTTGCATACGACATTTTTGAGAAATTGAGAACATCGTTACCATAAACTCCTCTAATGAAGAATGATAACTCCCACTCCTTGTATGTCAGGTTGTTACTTATACCGTATGTAAGAAGAGGCTGGGCCTCCCCGATAGTAGTGTAGTCGGTGATCGTGAAACCCGGCTTACCGTCAACCATATCGTTGATAATATAAAGCCCGTTTTCATCAATTCCGAGACATTCAGGACCGTAGAACTGGCCAACCTGGTATCCTTCCTTGATAATATGAGTTGTGTTAGATGAGCCTCCCCTGACCCAGGCATTACCTGTTTTGATCTCCGAGGTGGTAAACTCTTCATTCGACAGTGAAACGATCTCATTGTGATTATGGGCTGCATTAAATGACAGTGTCCACCTGAAATCTTTCTTCCTGATGACGTCACCTGTCAGCATCAGCTCTATCCCCCTGTTCATCATTGAACCCACGTTGGCAACCATCGAGGAATACATGTATGGAGGAACTGGAACGGGATAGCTGTAAAGAAGGTCTTTTGTAAGCTTGTCATAATATTCAATGGTACCGCTCAGTCTGGCATTAAGGAAACTGAAGTCAACACCCACGTTGAACATTGATGTTGTCTCCCATTTCAGATTGGGATTGGCATTCTGGCTGACCGCGTAAGCTGTATGCCATGCCCCATTATCCCAGTAAAGACCGGATGAGCCAAAAAGCTGCATGGACTGGTAAGGGTTGAGACCGCTCTGGTTACCTGACACACCATAACCTACACGCAGTTTCAGTTCGTCCATGAAGTTTTTTGCTCCCACCATAAACGACTCGTCAATGATACGCCAGGCTGCTGATACAGACGGGAAGGTTCCCCATTTGTTGTTGGCTCCGAATTTTGACGAACCGTCACGACGGACCGTTGCAGACAAAATATAGCGGTCGGAAAGCGAGTAATTGATTCTTCCGAAGAAAGAGATCAACTTGCTCATGTCAGCGTAAGAGCTTACATCTTCAGGCCTTAGCTGTTCACCGGCACCAAGGTTGTTTGGACCAAAAATGTTTGTTACAAAATACCTGTTCCGGGCAAAAGCCTCCTGGTAGTAATTGCTTTCCCATGAATAGCCGCCAAGAACATCAAAACTGTGATTTCCGGCTTTCTTGATGTAATTGACAGTGGTTTCAATAAGATCCTTATCACTTGTGCGGAATTCCCTTGATGCAGTTCCATTGGAAGCTCTTCCGTCCCTTGTCCTGGAATCAGTGTAGCTGCTCGCGTCATATGAATTTCTTTCCTTATAGAAGTTGACGCCGGCTGTCAGTCCTTCGAAAAGCTTGAGGTTGGCTTTGCCGTTGACATATATTTGTCCTGACTTCCGTGGAGCCGTGTTATATTGCAGATTCCTTACAGGGTTACCCTGATCGTACTCATCTGAATCCCACCATGTGCCATCATTGTATTTAACGGGAATGGTCGGAAGCACGTTATATGCAAGAACGAAATTGCCCGTGGCCGTCGACTGGTAGTCCCTCTGGTTAAGACCTCCCGATATTGTCAGGTCAAGCCTTTCCTTGAGAGCTTTCTGATTGACAGAGAACCTCGTGTTGAGCTTCTTCATATAGTTGTCCAGTACAACACCTTCCTGATCAAGATATGAAACAGAAACCCTGTAACTGTTGTTGATTCCTGCTCCCGATATGGAAAGATCATGATTCTGGCTGACACCGGTCCTCATGATCTCATCGAACCAGCTCGTGTTGGCTCCCAGGTCGAAAACACTTATGTCAATATTGTTATCTTTTGCATATTTCCTGTATTGTTCAGCGGTAAGAACATCAGGTATATTACTTACTTTATCTATAGCGCCGTATACATTGTAATCGACAGTTGTCCTGTTCTGAGCTCCCCTCTTGGTGGTAATAAGAATAACCCCGCTGGCCGACCTTGAACCGTAGATGGCTGCCGAGGATGCATCCTTCAGAATACTGATAGATTCAATATCCTGTGGTGCAACCGAGTTAAGGCTAAGTCCGGGAACACCGTCAATAACAACGAAAGGTTCACTGCTTCCGGTTAGCGATGATGTACCTCTCAGTCTCATCGACTGCGATGCTGTAACGTCACCGGTGGAAGTGGTAATTGTTAGACCTGCAACCTTACCCTGGATAAAGTCGGCAGCAGTTCTGGTGATACCTGCGTTGAAGTTTTTTTCCGTGACGTTGGCTACTGAACCCGATACAGTTCTTTTCTGCTGGGTACCGTAACCCACGACAACGATCTCATCCAGGCCAATTGCACTTTCAGCAAGTGTGACGTTAAGAGTGGTCTGGGAGCCGACAGTCAATTCCTGTGGAGTGTAACCGACAAAGGAAAAAACCAGTACGGAATTGGATGAGGCAACACTGATAGTATACTTACCATCAAAATCAGATATTGCCCCGTTCAGAGTGCCTTTTTCAATTATGTTGACACCGGGAAGAGCCTCACCTGATGCATCTGTGACCCGACCGCTTACAGTCCTTTGCTGATCGCTGACAGCAGGAATGTCGGTTGGCCGAAGCAGAGTTTCAGTGTAGGCCAGTAATTCCCCACTAATATTATGATTGTTCACAGCGTCTACCGTGAAACCCTGCCAGCCTGATGCAGCAAGGATCTGGAATGACCCGGACAATAACATAATAATTACCAGTTTCATGGCTTTTCTCATATCGTAGCGAGAAAGCGTTGAAACGAAATGAAAGAATGTCTTTGTCATTAAAAATAAGTGTTAGGTTAATAAAAATGCTTCTTAGGCAGACGGCAATAATGCCGGAAATTATATGGATGTGACTTGTTCACATCCATTCTTATGTAAGGTTAATCAGGTTAAAGAATTTTATCTCTCGTTAACACTTGCTTCCGGGATAAATAATTTCAGCTTCCTATTGACTGTCCCGGACCAGCCCTACACGAGACAATACTCATGCAGATCGTGGTGACATTAATTGGTTTGTCCATAATTGCTTTATTTTAAGTTAATTTATCATCTATCTACTCATGCCGGGGATGACTTTATACCCGTGCTTTATGTTGCTGTAAGATTAATATTATGATGTTGCCGCTTACAGGATTTAATCAATGCCAAATTAATAATTGTTTCTTTCACTTCAAAACTACAGTGCTATTTCACTTTAAAACTATAGCACTATTTCACTAAAAACCACATCGCTTCCGTCGCAAGGATAATACTTATTTTTCATTGCTGAAGAGCCAACTTTCACTTTTCTGGTGATATCATGGAAAAAACAACTACCGACGGATAAGGAATCACGTCGAAAAATCGTACGGTTCCGGCCCAGGTATCCTTGCCTCACTTGTTCGCTCCGATTATCCGGGTAAGCTTTTAGTGCTTTTGTTTTTGGTTCTGTATGTGTGTCATCAGGGCTAAGGAGTTTTAGAAGGGAGACCATTTCCAACTTCAAAATTATCAAACCGGGGAAATTGTTCTGCAAAAGAGGGATTTGCTGAGGGAAGTTAAAGTTTCAATCACGAACAGCTGCGTTGCAGCTGAACAAAGAAGTCACGCTCCTTCGGAGCTCAACATTCCAGGGGTGCCGTACCTCCGGTTTCACCGGAGGTTATTAAAATCCTTCTCTTTCAGAGAAGCTGCCGGCTGGCGGATGCTCCTCCGGAGCATGTCATATTCAGAGTGTTTTGTGACGGGAGTAAGTTACAGTAATCCTTTTGCTCATGGTTCTGTATGTCAAGATCAGGTAGTTTTATGATGGTAGTCTGTCAAAGTAATCCTTCCTGACTTCTGACATTTAGTGCGGTAGTATGCTCCTTTAGCGCATGTCATATTCAGGGAGTTTTGTGAAAGTAATCTGTCACAGTAATTCTTATGGTCCTATATTTATTTTAATCTTTTTTCTTAGTCAGTTATTTTAGTTTCAAGTTTATACCAAGACCAAAATTTACTATGGGAATTGGAATGGTATTTTCCGGATTATTGAGCTTAAAAATTTTTGTGAACGAGATCTTATTAGTGAATTTAACCTTATCGTTTCCGATTCTGAAAACAAACATGGGTTCTATTAATATACTGTTTTCTTTATTTGTGGGAAATGGTTCAGACTCCGGATAAATTCTATAATAATTCCTGTCAGTAAGGATTGAATGAAAGAGTCCTGTCTTTAAGCCTATTGCCCATTCAAATACTTTGGAAGAACTTGTGTTTTTGCCCCAATTTAATTGTGCAAAATATAATTGATAATTGCCAGCAAGAGATTGCTCTACCCTCTCAGGGATATTAGCAATGGGGTTTTTTACTATTTTTGCATGTCCGAATCCGTAGCCGCCATATAGTTCAATAACATTATTGTTTTGTAAGGTTTTGTAAAACCCGGGCGAAAATTGGAAATAATACCTTTCTTCCAAGCCCGCAGAAGCAAATGTCATGAATGAAATTCTGTTTGTAAGTCCATAAGAAACAGTAGAGTATACTGATGGAATAATAGATGCACCCGCGTCTATTCTCAATTCACCTTTATGATCAATTAATGGTATGTCAGTTGATTGAGGATGATAAATGGCACATCCGTATATCAGGATTTGAATTGCAATGGGGATTAAAAATCGAATGTGAACGGATACTTTTGCAAAAATCATGCCTCCAAAGATCCAATCAGATATATCATTTCTTACAATTGTCTTCATTAAGTATGATTGCTTTTTTACGTTATTTGTCCGCCAGACTATCTAAGCATCAGATTGGTATGACTAATGTTTTATAAAATCTAATTTAAAAACCAAATCTACAACATTTGTCTATCTTTTATTGCTAGTTAAATTATTCTTGAAAATATTTACTCAGCAATTGCAGGTATAAAAAATTACACCTATATTTGCATTGTAGATAAACACTCTATGCCAACTATTTTTGAAATTTTTGGACTTCGTTTTTTCTTTTTCTCCGGTGAACATACCCCTATTCATGTGCACGTTGTAAAAGGGGATGATGATGCCAAGATAGCCATAATGCCCGAAATTAAACTAGTATATAACAACGGGTTGAAAGTGGGCGACTTAAAGAAAGCATTACAACTTGCCGAAATGTATAAATTGGAAATAATTGAGGCATGGAATAAATATTTTGACGAAAATGGAAACAATTAAAAATATATGGTATGAGAACGAGCGTATTTTTATGCTTGCTGATGATGACAAGGTTTACAGCCGTCCATTGGAAGCATTTCCAATACTCAAAGAAGCAAATGATGCCCAGCGATTGAAATTCAAAATATACCTGAAAGGGAAAGCATTACGTTGGGATGAATTAGATGAAGATATACACATCAGCAGTTTTGCTGAAACCAAAGAGCCGGAATATCCTAACGAAATAGCGCGTATTTTCAGTCAAATACCGGAATTGAATGTAAGTGCGGTGGCTCGTACCATTGGCATAAATAAAAGTCTACTTTCCAGCTATATTTATGGTATGAAAAAGCCGTCGCCGGAACGTACGGAAGAAATAAAAAGTGCCATTAGGGAAATAGGACAAAATATAATTGCTGTTGTGTAGCTGACGCACTTGTATATTAACTCTTTTGGATACTCCACAGGCAATCAATGTGTTGCATTGCCATAGCTTGCACCTCGCGTTTTTAAATATTTCTTTCTGAGATCTTTTCCGGTTTTTCCATGATGAATTGAATTCAAGACGTTATTTTATATGATTACATTAATTTTTATCCAGATTTTAATTAAAAATTATTTTCAGATATTTTCTACAACTCCCCTGCCGTGTACATTTCCGCGTATCGTCCACCCTTGTCAAGCAACCCGGTATGTGTACCCACTTCGATAATAGAACCCTTGTCCATCACTACAATACGGTCTGCATCATGAATGGTGGAAAGCCTGTGGGCGATAACAAAACTGGTGCTATTGGAAGTTAACTCTTTCATGGCATGTTGAATAAACAGCTCTGTACGCGTGTCGACAGAAGATGTGGCTTCGTCTAAAATAATGATGGGTGCTTTTTTAATCATGGCACGGGCGATAGTCAGCAATTGACGTTCACCCTGACTGATATTCGATGCCCCTTCGCTTAGCATCGTGTCATATCCATCCGGCAAACACTCGATAAAACTATCGGCATGAGCCAGTTTAGCCGCCGCTTTAATGTCTTCCAATGGCACATCACACAGGTC
Organism: Bacteroidales bacterium; assembly: GCA_034679225.1. Lineage (GTDB taxonomy): Bacteria > Bacteroidota > Bacteroidia > Bacteroidales > VadinHA17 > LD21. Next base: position 47,754 of record JAXDBC010000044.1, read on the forward strand.
TTCTTCGTTTGAAATGCTTGCACCATAGGCAATATTTTCGCGAATGGTTCCGGAAAAAAGCCATGTATCCTGTAACACCATCGAATAGGCTTTTCTTAGCTCATCGGTATGATAACTTTTCGTATCGTGGCCGTCCAGAATAATTTTGCCACCCTCAATCTCATAGAAGCGCATCAACAGGTTCACCAGCGTCGTTTTGCCTGCTCCCGTCGTGCCGACAATGGCCAACTGCTCGCCGGGATTAACTTTCAGGCCGACATTGTTAAACAACAGTTCATCGGTGTAGCCAAAGTCTACTTCATTAAACTCAATCTCGCCGGTTATTTTGCTAATATCAATGGTTTCCGTGCCCGTTTGAACGGTCTCTTCCGCATCCAGGAAAGAGAAAATCCGTTCCGCTGAAGCCAAAGCAGACATGATGGTATTGAGGATTCCTAACACTTGATTGAAAGGATTGCGCAACATCTGCGTGTATTGGATAAAAGCCTGAAATGCTCCCAATGATAACGCACCGTTAATCACGTATTTACCGCCTAAAATGGCAATCAACACGTAGTTCGCGTTTAAAATCAGGTCGCCCGCGGGTCTTGTAAGAAAAGAAACGAACGATGATTTCCATTCGCTTTCATACAATCTTTCATTCAAAACAGATATCTCTTCTTTCAGCTCTTCACCCAGGTTATAATGTTTTACAATATCTTCACCGTTATATATCTCTTCTATCTGCCCGTTGAAATGACCGGTGAAATTGGCATTTCGTTGAAAAATAGGCTTCGCTCTTTTAACCAAATACTTGACCAACAGATAAGAAATGGGAATGACAATAAATGCCAGCAAAGCCAGCGTGATATGAATGTTGAACATCATGATCACCACCCCCACCAGTATAACAACGGCGGTTAAAGAGTTGGTCAAACCGCTTTGCAGCGTGTTTGACACATTGTCCAGGTCATTGGTTAACAGAGATATTAAATCACCCGTGGAAGAACGGTCAAAATAATTCAAGGTGAGGCGGTTCAGTTTCTCCTGCATCTGATCGCGAATGGAGCGTATTAACTTTTGTGTCATCCTGACCAGCAGAATGCTCGAAAAATAGTTCGCCGAAAACTGAATAATAAACAGGAGAATGAGAATTATTGCCACCTTGCGGAAAGCCATCCAGTCGAGCGCGATATCTTTCCGGAAAACAGAGGTGATGATATTGATAATATTACCAATCAGGCGGGGAATAAAAATTTGTGCACCTTAAGCCAATAAGGTCAGAATGATGGCAGTAATAAAAAACCATTTAAAAGGCCCGACGTTTCTGAGCAATCTCAAAAAAGTACCTTTGTTGTCTTTTGCACTATCTGATGCCAGCAGACCCGCGACACGGCCGGCACCACCAATCCCTCTTGAGACACCGGGCAAGCCTTCGTCTCTTTTCTCTTTTATCTGATTTGGATCTTGCATCATTAGGCTACCCCTTTATCAATCCTTTTTTGTGAGCTAATGATTCCCTGATACACCTGGCATCTCTCCTCGAGTTCCTGGTGGCTCCCCTTACCAACAATCTTTCCATTATCGATGACGAGGATTTCATCCGCGTCTTTTACCGTTGCCACGCGCTGAGCGATCACCAAAACACCTTTGTCTGACAGTTTTTTCTGAATGGCTTGCCTTACTTTCTTTTCGGTCGAGTAGTCCAGTGCTGAAAAACAGTCGTCAAAAACATAAAAATCGGTCTCTCTGATCAGTCCGCGGGCAATGGAAATTCTTTGTTTCTGTCCACCCGAAAGATTAACGGCATTTTGCGCGATATAAAAATTCAAGCCCTCCCCTGCCTGACGGAAGAAATCGCCCATTTGAACCATATCCAGCACTTCCCAGATCTCTTCATCAGTCGCATCTTTTTTACCCGTTTGGAGATTGTCCCGAATGGTTCCGGAAAAGAGGAAAGTGCTTTGGGGAATATGCGTTATGATATGATTGATTTCCGTATTGGAGAGGCTCTCTATTTTCTGACCATTACAGGTGATTTGACCGCGATAGGCGTCATAATCCCGCATCATTAAACGGACCAGGGTCGACTTGCCGCTGCCCGTTGAACCGATCAACGCTTTGGTTTCACCCTTGTTCAAATCAAAATGGATATCGTGCAATGCTGCCGCATGAGAGTCAGGGTAGTAAAAATCGACATCCTCAAAACGCAGGACGTTCTCTTTTACCCCTGCCGTGGTCTCTTTTATTTGTAATAGCTCCTCTTTCGACAGAATCTCCTGAATCCTGTCGATGGATACTTTCGAGCGCGGGAAAATGGTGATAATCGATGCGAATTGCTGAATGTTATTGAGGGCCATAATGGAGTATTCAATCAAACCAATTAATGCCCCCACGGTAATCGTCCCCAGTACGGCCCGCACACCTCCCAGGTAAAGCAGGATGAGGATTAAAATGTTGGTAAAAAGCAAGACCAGGGGACTTAACAGCATCATGGTCGATTCAGCCTGCACGTTTGCCTGACATGCCTCTTTCGTTGCCTCCCGGAACATTTTCGTCTCGTAACCTGACTTGTTAAAAGCTTTCACCACGCGAATGCCCGTCACGTTTTCTCTGAAACGCTGGTTCATCCGGTCTATAGCATTACGAATACGGCTGTATTTTGGAAGGGCTTTCGAGGTTAAGCTAAGCGCGAGAATAAAGATTACCGGGATAATGATCAGGATGATCGATGCCATTTTTGCATCAATGGAAAATGAAATAATCACAGCGCCGATTACCGTGATGGTTAAGGTGTAAATTTTGCGCAACGACATATCGATAAGTATCGACACCTGCTTCACATCATTTACCGTTCTGGTAATCAGGGTAGAATTTGAGAAGCCTCCTCTGGTCTCCCTGGACCAATCGATGATTCGTTCAAACAGATCGCCCCTTAAATCCCTTGAAATACTCGCCGTTACCCTTGTCAGGAAGTATATCGATATCAACAATGAAACAATATTCACAACGGTTGCCAGCAACATAAGCATACCACGGTTTACGATTTCATTCATATCGTTCACCATGATCCCGTGGTCGATAATATCCACCATCAGTCGTGGAATCGCGAGTTGCGAAAGCACCCAAATGGTTGCGAACAGGAGTTGTCCGGCGATTAATGTGGAATATTTTTTAGCATATTGTAATATCATACTGTAATCTCATATTGTGCTAACGGCATGGCAGCATATTATGGCAGGTGTAAAACGACACAGACCCTTCATAAATCTACACAAGGACAATCCTTCTTTATCACACGCGTTAATTACTATAACTGCAAGTATAAATATCAGGTTCCTCATTTCATTATTTTTCAATAAGATGTTCTGATATCCATATAGGTTGTGTCCTTTTTATAATGTTGATTAAATTTTGTTGTTATTAATTCTTCATTTTCATGTTTTTTACATCTATTAGTAATGCTCCTTTTCCTCTTGTTGCAACAGCTATTTTTAAAAAAATACCCTCATTGGGTTTAAATAAAATCCTATTAATTGGTGATTTGATATTACATTCATAGCCTCCAGGATTACTAATGATTTCTATATTTCCCTTGAAATCAGCAAATGCATATGTCTTATCATCCTGATTGAAATCGACACTTAATAGCCAGTCAAATCCATGCTTTGAGTCATTAATGATTCCCGGGTTACCAATATCTGAAATATCCCAGGTAATTACTTTACGATCATCACCACAAGAAATAAGCTTAGTCCCATCGGAATTAAATGAAATATCTCGTACCCAATTTTTGTGTCCGGATAATTTTGTCAATAAAGCTCCATTCTTGTAAATATTAATCATTTTATCCCCGCTTGAGGTTGCAATGTAATTTCCATCAGGTGAATAGGCTATAGAAGTTATATCGTCAGAATGTTCGGAAAATGTGCTAATTATTTTATCATTTACCATATCATATACAAAAACCATGTTATCTGATCCGCCATATGCCAGATATTGGCTGTCTGGAGATATACGTACAGAAGTTATAATACTGTTGCATTTTAATGATTTCAATAGCTTTCCTTCTTTAAAATCCCATATAACAACTGTACTGTCTTTAGCTCCACTAACTAATTTGGTACTGTCGTTTGATATATCTATTGAAAGAATTTGTCCACTATGACCATCCCTGAATTCTCTGATCAATTCATTTGTCACCATTGAATAAACCTTAATAGACTTATTATCTGCTATTCCAATAGCCTTGCCATCAGGTGTAAAACAAATATCATAAATAATAGTTGCTCCTGTTGGGAACCTGTAATAGACCTTGTTATTTTGTGCATTAGTATTAATAACAAGGATATATATAATTCCAAAAACCAATGATATTTTTTTCATAACCAGCATATTAATAATAGAAATATTTATTCTTATTAAGCTTTACAACCAATCCTATATTGATTAAAGAGTTCATAAATGATTTATCGTTATAGAGTTTTGATGATACCCAATTCATATTATAGGAATAGCCATATAAGAAACCCACATTCTGGGTAAAAGAGTATTCGAGTTATCTTTTCCCCGGTAAGAATAGTTTTCGGACTAAAATCGTTAAGAACCAATGATTCCAATTTGAAAGAATCGATAGAAGTTGCAGTTAGATTATTCATTAGGACTACCAGATTGCATATTCTGACATTTAAACTGTCTGGAATAACAACGGAAAGAGAGGTATTTGTAATTTCTTTAATTTCAGCTTTATAAATATCAAAATAAACCTTTAATGAGTTTGGATTGGATAAAAAATTATTGCCAGAAATGCTTAATTGAGAACCAAATGTCCCTGTTTTATCATTAAAATCATTAAGTATTGGTGGAATTAAGTTGAATGTATCAGTTGATTTAGTTTCATTGCCAAATATTGAAACTGAAATTGTTGATGATTGAACATCAAGTTTTTCAGGAATTATTGCGAGTAGTGTATCTTGTACAGAGTAGATTACATCTGCCTGGTAATTGTCGATATAAACCTTATTATTACTAGTTATATAACTAAAATTACAACCGATAATGTGCAATGTATCATTAATATTACCAGTTTTAGGAAAAAAATCTGAGATATCAGGAGCAGAGCTTCCAAGACTTGTGAATGTAACTGCCTTTCCATAAGTAATAAAATTGTCATTTTGTATGAAGGCCCTAACATAGTAGGTCAGGTTGTTTATTAATGTTGTGGATATTCTCTTACTAATAGTCCCAATGGAAGGCACTCCTGTGATTATATATTTTTCTGAATTATGAAACTCTGGATTTTTTTCTGTACTCCACACAAATCCATAATTAATAATTTTTGAATTACTTAAATCAGAAATTCTGGCATGAAAAGTTGCTCCGGACTTATCTATGTCAGTAATATCACCTGTCTGAATCAATGCAAAATCAAATTCATTGTCCTTTTTGCAGGAAAACAGGATCATTATAATCAACACCTGAATTAATATTGTTTTATTCATCAATAGTTCGTTAAATGTTAATATAATTGTTTGAAAATCAAGAAAGTAGTTAATAAATAACAACGAGATAATTTGGTTAAGTCCCTGACAATCAATAACTAAATAGATTAACCAAATCTGCAAAAGTTATGATTATCAGGGAACAAAAACCTTATAACACACTCATTCTTAACATGATGGACAAGTTACCAAATATTAATAAATGGAGAAGGATGTTTCTCCTGGAGA
>JAXDBC010000045.1:0-7418 GCA_034679225.1 Bacteroidales bacterium
TCTCCAGGAGAAACATCCTTCTCCATTTATTAATATTTGGTAACTTGTCCATCATGTTAAGAATGAGTGTGTTATAAGGTTTTTGTTCCCTGATAATCATAACTTTTGCAGATTTGGTTAATCTATTAAGTTATTGATTGTCAGGGACTTAACCAAATTATCTCGTTGTTATTTATTAACTATTCTCCTGATTTTCAACCATTATATTAACATTTAACGAACTATTGTATTGCATTATGACCACTTATGACGATATAGTAAAGAAGCTACAGGAAGGCAAGACGGTTTACCTGTTAAATGAATTTTACTCAACTGTAATCAAAGTTATTCCTGGAACGACAAACTACAAGGCAAAGCATAAAGGAGGCAAGGAATACCCGATTGAAAGGAAAACCGACCTGGTGTGTGAAACCCTTGAGGAACCTGTTGAAATTACGGCTGAAGAATATGAAAGGTATTAAGCTTCTTTTTCTTACAATAAAAAGTTTCCATGTGAATTTCAACTTCACTTTTGCTTCACCACAATAAAAAAAGAGCTACAATTAATTTTGTAACTCTTTTATTTTCAGTGTAGCGAGACCGGGAATTGAACCCGGGACCTCATGATTATGAATCATGCGCTCTAACCATCTGAGCTATCTCGCCTCCTGTGCCATGGATTCCGCGAGGGCGGAATTCTTTTGGCGGGTGCAAATATATGCATCATCTGCCAAAATTCCAATATGGTATTGAATTTTGATATTTTTTGCTATATTGCAGTTTATTAGTCATCAAACCACCTTAGATCGATGAGAATCAAGTATGAACTGGAATACACTCTCAACTGTTCCCCTAAGGTGCTCTTCTCCCGCCTGAGTACACCGGAAGGACTTGCCGAGTGGTTTGCTAACGATGTTACTATCGACGGAAATCTGTATACCTTTCATTGGGGAAAATCAAAGCATGATGCAATCCTTTCAACAGTCCGCGAAAACAAGCTGGTCAGGTTTGACTGGTCCGACGAAAATCCAGACAAGGAAACCAACTACTTCGAATTCAGAATTAACGTCCACGACCTTACCGGCGATCTGGCCCTTATTATTACCGATTTTGCTGAACCTGACGAAAAGGAAGATGCCATCTACCTCTGGGACAGCCAGATCAACGACCTGAAAAGAGCCCTGGGCATCTGAACCAGCTTAGTTCCCGGTCATGTGTTTTTCTTTCAGATAGATTGCAGCTATCTCATCTACAGTCTTTTCAACAGGTGTGAAGGACATTCCTGTTTTCTTTATGATCTTGCTGTTGTCGTAGCTTATCTGCGACCAGGCTACCCTGACAATCTCCTTCGTCAGGGCTGACCTGCCTCCTGTAAGCGTCTCCAGCAGATGAGCCGCGAGCATGGCGGGATATGACAGGACTTTGGGAACTCCGATAACAGGTCCCCTTACCTTAAGGCTTTTTGCAATCATCCTGAAAAAACTTCGATAATCGAGGTTTTCGGAATTCACAATGAACCTTTCTCCCGCGATATCACTGTCGGTAAGTATGATCATCGCCCTCGCTACATCATTCACGTCTACATACCCGTTGGTGCCATTGGTGTGGAACAGCAATCCCTCATCTATTTTTATAAAAAAGGAAACCGAGCCTCTTTTCCAGTCGCCGGGTCCGAGAATTAGTGTCGGATTGACTATCACCGCGTTAAGACCTTCTTCCATGCCTTTCCAGACTTCCCTTTCCGAAAGGTATTTGCTTATTCCGTACGGAGAGCGATGTCCTTTTTCATCCCATCCGTGATCCTCATTAACCATCACCTCGCCATCATTGGCCCCCAGGGCTGCATTTGAACTCACGTGGCATAGCTTCCTGACTTTATTTTCCAGACAGGCCTTTACAACATTGGCAGTGCCCTGCACATTGTTTTCAATAACAATATCTTTATCCTTGTTTCCAAATGAAACCACTGCTGCACAATGATATACATTCCCTGATCCCCTCATGGCCTCAGTCAGTGAGGCAAGATTGTTTATGTCAGATCCGACCCATTCAAGACGACTGAGAAGTTCATTCTCCCTGCCTCCGTAATACCCTATGAGTTTCCTTATTATATCCCTGTTGCTTGTTCCGCGGTATATTGCCCTTACTTTAACACCTTGAGAGATAAGCGCGTAAATAAGATGGCTGCCGAGCAATCCAGTCCCGCCGGTTACAAATGCCGGTTTCATTTCTGCTTCCATATAATGTCGCTTTGCTGCAAATTTGGCTAAAAATGCAACAGTCAGGAAATATTTCCTGCTACGATTTTGAAATTGAACTGAGAAACAGTGAGGCTTGCTGCCGGATTACCACGAGCTGAAACCAAGCCTTGCAAGTCCTTCCTTAATTTCAGGACAGCCCATGAACAGCTTCCAGAGGAGCCCCGATCTGTAATTCTCTATCATAACCACCTGAGGACCCTGGTCGATAGCCAGGTACCTTTGAGGAAACCAGTTATCCTGCTCGCTGAATGCATCATAGAAGCCGAATTGTCCGAACAGCCTGTCTCCGTAATAGTCGTGGAAATATCTCATTGCATCAAGCGACTGTATCGGGGTATAGGGTATTGATGAGATGGCGGCTGTAGGGGAGATAACACCCAGATCGCTGTTCTCGCCCGGGGCATGGGCAGAATAACCATTTACCGAATAGCTGGCACTAAGCCCCCAGCAATCCTTGTTGTAGCCCTTGAAGTTTTTCGGGTTGTCAACGCACCAGTTCCAGTTTATAAGCGTATGATTGGTATTGTGCTCCCAGTAATCGGCATAGTTGTCGCTTAGATTTCTTGGATCCAGTCCCAGGAAGGAATAGTGTGACCAGAACAATGGGCCTCCGTAATCCGGGGCGCCGTTGTGCTTCAGTTCCAGGGTCAGTCCGTATTTGCTTGTCTCTCCGTTTATCCCGCCGCTTCTGGCCCATCCCCTGTGGTACGCTTCAGGGCTTACCGGGTAGCTGGGAGAGGATGCGGCCAGCACATACATGATAAGGCACTCGTTGTATCCCTCGACGGCAAAGTTCATTTCCCAGTTGTAATCGGGTGACCAGTGCCAGTAAATCACGTCTTCACCGCCTTTGGTAAACCAGCTCCATTCCACCTCCTTCCACAATCTGTCTATATCATCTGCAAGTGTTTTTTCAGCCTCGCTGCCATCCTTGAAATATTCCCTCACTGTCAGAAGTCCCTGTATCAGGAAGGCAGTTTCGACCAGGTCGGCCCCGTTGTCCTTTGTGGAAAATGGTTTTACTTTTCCCGTCTCGCCGTACATCCAGTGCGGCCAGGCGCCGTGAAAGCGGTCAGCCTTTTCAAGCCAGTCAACCATGCGCCGTAAGCGGGCAAATCCTTGTTCCCTTGTTATGAACCCTCTCTCAATACCGGTGAGGATTGCCATCACGCCGAATCCCGATCCGCCCGATGTTACTACGTTCATGTCGTTACCGGGGTATTCGCCGTCAGCATGAAAGCGTTCCCTGGCCATCCCGGAGACAGGTTCGGCGCCTTCATAGAAATATTGAAATGTCCGGTACTGAACCAGTGTCATCAGCGAATCATCGGATATGGCATCATGCAGCATCGTCGGTTCCTTCGGGCACGATCGCGTGAGCATGATCAGCAGAATTGTAAGAAAGGCAGTGGCTTTCATGGTATATTGGTTTAACAGTTAGGTCTTTATCTGAAGCTAAGATATTAATAAATCCGTTTCTGTACGACAATTCATGAATTTTATCCGTCTGCAAATCGGGAGCTAGTTAAAATTAACACTGAGACTGATTGCAGGTATTATCAAAATAAGATTAAATTAGCGGTGCGTTATCAATCTGACTTATAAGCTGATTTATTACTAAAAATCATCGATATATGGAAAATGCAAGAAATGATACCCGCCGCGGTTTTCTGAAGAAGATCGGCGTCGGAGGCGCCATGGCTGCCCTTGGCACTGTACCGCTTCATATTCAGGCTTGTGATGCGGCTCCGCGGAAGAAATCCGGCAATAGTCTTCCGCTTAATCTGGGATTGCAGGAAGGTGTTGCTCCCGGCAAGACCCTTAGCGAAAAGCTCGATTTCATGGAAGCCAACGGAGTATATGGTCTTGAAATAGGGGGAGGTAAACTGGCAAGCCGGGTTACCGAGATTCAGAAAGCCCTTCAGAACAGGAAGATCAAGGTATCGGCTATTTGTGCAGGTTTCCAGGGATGGCTTATTGCTGAAAATGAAGCCGACAGGAAAAAGTGCATCGACAGCTCGAAGGAGATCCTTGAAGCTGCAGGTGCCCTGGGATCTTACGGTATGATACTGGTGCCCGGCTTCAACGGGCAACAGCCTTCATTACCTTTTGTGGAAGCAAGGGAAATACTTATTGATCAACTCAGGGAACTGGGCGAATTCGCCCTTAAGAACAATACAACTGTAATTCTTGAACCGCTGAACCGAAGGGAAGCATGGTTCCTGCGAATGGTGGCTGATGCGGCATCAATTTGCCGCGATGTCGATTCACCCGGAATCACTTGTATGGGCGATTTCTGGCACATGACATGGGAGGAGACCGACGACATGGGAGCCTTCCTCTCGGGACAGAAATACCTTCAGCATGTTCATGTTGCAAGCCGCAAGACCAGAAGTATTCCCGGAGAGGATGAAGGAGATAATTATGTCACGGGGTTCAAGGCTCTTAAGATGATAAACTACAATCATTACGTCAGCTTCGAATGTGGTACGAAAAGTGATAAGAACATTGTAATTCCGGCAGCATTCAAACTGCTCAGGGAACAGTGGGATATGGCATAAACACGTTATAACATTGTAATAACGACGTTATAACATTGTTATAACATCAAAAAATGAATTTACAAATAACTATTAACCGATGAAGAAGATAATCCTCCTTTCAGTCTTTGTAATTTTTATTGTTTCCTGCACTACGGAACGGCCTGTTTCCGATGCAGAAATCCCTCTGGCCGAGCATCCGCGGCCTGACTTTGAAAGATTGCCATGGCTTAACCTTAACGGCTACTGGCAGTTTGCTCCCGATTCTCTGAATGCCGGTCTGGATCAGAACTGGCAGAACAATCCGGAGTCATTTACATCAAAAATACTCGTGCCTTTTTCGTGGGCAAGCCCGATGAGCGGGATAGAGCTTCCAAAAGTAGATGTAGGCTGGTATTACAGAACTTTCAAACCAGGGAACTCTGCCGAATGGAAAAACGGCAGGATCTTCCTGATTTTCGGAGCAAGTGATTTTCATACCACGGTATGGCTTAACGGAGAATATGTCGGGGAACACAGGGGCGGATATGTGCCTTTTGAATTCGACATCACAACGTTTGCAAAAAAAGGTAATAATCAACTGGTTGTCAGGGTAGAGGATGAGGAATTAGACAGCCGTCCCTCGGGCAAGCAGTATTACGGTAATGCCAAGGGAATCTGGCAGACGGTTTATCTCGAATCAAGAAAGGATGTTCACATAAGCTCTGTCCGGTTCACTCCCGATATCGACAAGGCTGAAGTAAAGGCCGATGTCAGCATTTCCTCCCCGGCTCCCGAAGGCCTGATCTTCAGGCTCAGGGGAAAGGGAAATAGTCTCGCTTTCGAGTCGGGCATAAAAGCCGGCGATTCCACCGCCCGCTTCACAATTCCTGTCAGTGATATGAGGTTATGGAGCCTCGACGATCCCTTTCTTTACGAGGTCAGCGCGTCGCTTACAAACGGCAGGGAAACCGATTCGGTGAGTACTTATTTCGGCATGAGGAAGGTATCTGCCCTCACGATACCCGGTAAGGATTTCAAGTATGTTGCTCTCAACAATGAGCCTTTATATCTTAAGATGAGCCTCGATCAGAGCTATCATCCGGAAGGCTTCTACACCTTCCCTTCCGATGCTTTCATGAAGGAGGAGATCATGCGTGCAAAGAATCTGGGATTGAATGGATTAAGGATTCATATCAAGGCGGAAATCCCGAGGAAGCTTTACTGGGCCGACAAGTACGGACTTCTGATCATGGAGGATGTTCCGAATTACTGGGGAGAGCCGACTCCTGAATCAAAAGCCAACTGGGAATACATAGCTGAGCAGGAAATTCTGAGAGACTATAATCATCCCTCGATTTTCTCGTGGGTTCTTTTCAATGAAACATGGGGTCTGTTCACCAACGACTCCATCGCGAAACGCAGGTCATACACTCCCGAAACACAGGAATGGGTAAGGTCGTGGTATCACAGGGCAAAATCGATCGATCCGACCAGGCTTGTTGAGGATAATTCACCATGTAATCTCGATCATGTCATCACCGACCTTAACACCTGGCATTCCTACAATCCTGCCAGGCAATGGGCCGACCTGCTCGATGAGATAGTGAGCAAAACTTATCCGGGATCCGATTATAACTACATTGGAGGCAATGTACAGGGCGATGAGCCCATGTTTAATTCGGAGTGCGGAGCCGTGTGGGGCTACAGCGGAAGCACCGGCGATATCGACATTACCTGGGAATATCACATAATGATGAATGAATTCAGGAAACGCCCGAAGATTGCAGGTTTCCTGTTTACCGAGTTCCATGATGTCATTAATGAATGGAACGGTTACTACCGTTTTGATCGCGGCAGGAAGGAATTCGGTCTCGATGAACTGTGTCAGGGAATGACCATGAATGACCTTCACGGCGACTTATACCTGGTGGCAGGCGACGATTTCTTCAAGAGATACAGGGGAGGCGAGACAATTCGTATGCCATTGGGAATAAGCACTGTAACAAATAAAATTCCATCAGGTCTTAAAGTCGAATATTCCCTTTACGGATGGGACAGGCTGGGAGATAAGTTTGAAGTTCTAAAGGGCGAACTTCCGGCATCAGCCGAACCCTTCACCTACGTGGCACTGAATCCTGTATCGCTTAAACTGCCGGCTACCGGTTCTGTAATGATATTCTCCGGCATCCTTAAGGATGGATCGGGAAATATTCTGGCAAGGAATTTTGTACCTTTTGTAGTCGACGGCACAGAACCTCCCGGGCATAGGATTGTATCTGTCCCGGCATCGGAATATTCGGCGGCGGAATGGAGCATAAGGCATCTTGCCACCCAGAAGGGGAAGAAAGTATGGGGTATGGGTTCCGGCTTTTTCGAATATGAGTTTGCCTGGCCGAAGGATATTGCAACAGACGCCATTGAATCCCTTGAGTTCCGAGCAGAACTTGCTTCACGCTATCCGCAGGAGAAATACCTTGAGGAAGGTGTTGCCGAGGGAATCGGTATGACGATTGTAACCGACAAGGGCATAACTCCCGGATACGGACAGAACAGTTATCTGCAGACCGATGAAAAAACTCATTCTACGGAAGCCATTATTTCGGCGAATGGAAATAAAATCACAGAGCTTATCCTGGAGGATGATCCGGCAGATCAC
>JAXDBC010000046.1:0-6180 GCA_034679225.1 Bacteroidales bacterium
GAGAATTTGGCTATGTGAGCGCCAATCTCTATGTCGGCATTCGTCTTCGGATCCCGGTTCGCGATACACTCGAGATGATTCTTCACGTGATTGCTCAGACCCTGGTTGCTTCCTCTTTTCAGGGGCACTGCTTCCATCCTGATCTTGCCGTTCACCTTTTCGGGAATCACTTCCCAGCCAGCTCTGTCGACAACAAGTGTTCCGTTCTCACCCACAAATCCCAGTCCGTGGTTTCTTCCATATGCACCGTCATCGATCCCAATGGCATGATCCCACAGAACATTGAAACTGTCAAATTCATAGATAGCCTGAAGGCTGTCGGGAGTTTCGCAGGCATCATCGGGGTAACCGTATTTGCCTCCCATTGCCATTATCGACTTCGGCGCTGTTACATTCATTGCAAACAGGGCATAGTCGAGAAGATGCACGCCCCAATCGGTCATCAGGCCGCCGGCATAATCCCAGAACCATCTGAATGTAAAGTGAAAACGGTTACGGTTAAAAGCTCTTGACGGGGCGGGGCCTAACCACATATCGTAGTCAACTCCTTCCGGAACAGGCTCATCGGCAAGCACGGGAATAGTCGGGCACCAACCCTGGTACGAAAATACTCTTACCAGCCTTATCTTGCCGAGTTTGCCTGACTTGACAAAATCGACTGCATCCTGCCAGTGCGGATCGCTTCTCTGCCACTGGCCCACCTGAACGATACTCTTGTATTTTTTAGCAGCCTTAACCATCAGGTTGCATTCCTCGATGGTCCTTCCAATGGGTTTTTCGACATATACATCCTTTCCTGCCTCGCATGCTGCAACCATCTGGATACAATGCCAGTGATCGGGGGTTCCGATTATAACCAGATCGACATCCTTATTGTCAATGACCCTCCTCCAGTCCTTGTAAAGACCGGCAGGTTTTGCTCCCCTTATCTTCTCAACATTGCCGGCCCTTCTCCTGAGAACTGAATCATCGATGTCGCAAAGGGCTATGCATTCCGTCACGGGATTCTCAAGATATGCACTGAGATTACTCCAGCCCTGACCGTTGCAGCCTATAAGGCCGATTTTAACCTTGTCACTCGGAGCCACAGGCTTTCCGAATCCCGTCAGGACAGGTGCGATTGCCAGGCCCGCGGCAGTAACAGCGCTATTTTTAAGAAAAGAACGTCGTGTTGTCATATTATTCATATTTAATGATTTACATTTCTTACAGAACAGAGAACCTGTAGATGGTCCTGGTTTTATAGGTCTCCCCCGGATTCAGAACAGTGGTGGGGAAGTCAGGATGATTGGGGCTGTCGGGGAAATGCCCTGATTCAAGACAAAATCCCGTCCTGAATTCATAAACCACTCCCCCGTGTCCGGTATCAGTACCATCCAGAAAATTGCCACCATAGAACTGAAGTCCGGGCTGATCGGTTATTACCTCAAGTACCCTGCCTGAAAGTGACTCATATACCATGGCATCAACTTCCTCGACATTGTCGAGAACATAATTGTGATCATAGCCATTCCCGAGAATAAGCTGATCGTATGGTTCCTCAAGTCTCGAATCAATCATGGCAGGCTTCGTGAAATCAAAGGGAGTGCCTGCAACCGGACGTATTTCTCCTGTCGGTATCATGAACGAGTCGACGGGAGTGAATGCCGACGCCTTTATGGTAAGGATATGATCGTTGATATCATCCAAACCTGCACCGTGAAGGTTGAAATATGCATGATTGGTAAGGTTGATAACGGTTTTTTTATCGGTGGTGGCTTTGTAATCCATAATTATTTCATTGTTGTCGGTCCAGGTATATGTGACCTCAGCATCCACATTGCCGGGAAATCCCATCTCCATATCCGGACTCCTGTAGGTGAATTTAACTGCAGGATATTCGTTCCCTTTCAGTATTTCCGTGTTCCAGACCACGCTGTGCCATCCTTTGGGGCCTCCGTGAAGCGTATTCGGGCCATTGTTCTGAGGAAGTACATATTCGACACCGTCGAGAGTGAATTTACCTCCGGCAATCCTGTTGGCATATCTCCCCACGGTGGAACCGAACGACATATCTCCATTCAGGGTCCCCTCAAAGGTATCGTATCCGAATGTGATGTTTTCCCTTTTACCTTTCCTGTCGGGCACTTCAATCCAGTTAATCTTGGCACCGTAATTTGTCAGTTTGATCACGTTTCCGTTCCGGTTTGTAAGGGTAAGGAGAAATACCTCCTTGCCTTCATGATTCCCGAAAACTTCCTGTCTTACATTCTTCGACGAGCTGCCGCAACCGGTAAAAAACGCCAGCGATACAAGCGCCAGCATTGTCAGTAAAAAATTCCTTTCCATACAGTATTAAGTTTTATTTTATTTTCTTTTAGCTTCTAAAAATACACAATTTGAATTCAATTTCCTTCACCTGAACGGAACTGATTCACGGAAAGAGCGGATTTGGCGAACAATATCCTGATCCTCCTGCTCCAGGCTGAAAACAGGAAATACAAAAAAGCTGATCCTGATTTTCATCATAATATAATTTTATTTTAAAGGTCGGATGCCTGCCCCGCTCAAGCGGGGGAACCCACATGTTTGAAAATTATATAGATACGTGTTTGTGTATGCAATACATGTGGGTTTTATCCTTTTAAACTGTTTTATGAAACACAATAGCATTGAAATGACAGCCCGCGTTATTGCTTACTTCATCAGATTCAAACTGTATGAGAATGTAACGGGAGCGAGATTAACCATGTACTGAGGCTGTGGTCTCGGACCACAGCTCCCGGAGCCAACTCCAAGAGTAAGGTGACTGATACATAAAACAGTCGCATTACTTTCGGGCAGGTCAACCCTGTATTCAACCTTATCCATCTGCTCGTCGCTGTACGGAAGAGCCGTGAACTGGAGAAAGGATGAGACGTGCTCAGCTGTTATTCCCCTTCCACTTGTATTCATCACTTTTACCCACCTGACATCCTCGTGGTTACCTGCATCCATCGGCTTTTCGTAAGATGTCATCAGTTCCCTTACCGTGGCTTTATAAACTCCCACATCAAATCCGCGCTTCCTGTCGGAATAATTTTCCATCGGTCCGCGACCGAAATACTCAACCTGGTCATACTGCTTGTCGAGGAACATCCTTACTCCTATCCTGCCTGCAACAAGGGTAGGATTGCTTGAACTGACACTGTTTTCAGCTTTAATGACTCCATTGCCCGAAATTGTGTAAACAACATCATGATCTACCGTGAACCCGTTTTTGCCCTCCCCGGCAAGCTTAACTGAAATACTTACATCAGAGGGCGAAACTTGGGTGGACAATATTTCCTTAACTGTCCAGGTAAGTTCCTTGATACCTTCATTTGTCCATGCCCTGTCGGCATACATGTCGTCGTTGCGGTGAGGAGCCCTCCAGAGATGAAGCCTGGGACCTCCGTCCGGAAGAAGAATATTCACCCCGTTCTTTCCCATAGTTGAGAAAGTGCCCGATTCCTTGTCAAAAACAAGGGAAAAACCTCTACCGCTGAGAGTGATTGCCTTTTCATCCTGGATCATTGTGACCGGACCTGCCGGTTTAGCTTCTGCAGCAACAGGTGATTTCACAGGAAGCAAGAACTGGTGGGATGCTATTTCGTACCCCCTGGCTGCCCAGATTTCGTCCTTTGAAAGTTTGAATGAGATGCGAAGAAAATACTCAGCCCCGGGTTTCGGATCCGATATCTCAAATGGTATCCTGAGGGAGGTCTCTTTTCCCGGTTTAAGGTCAGGAGATGTGAATTTACCTGAACCGATTAGCGTGCCGTTCTCGGAAAGTGTCCACGAAGCATCAAAATCCTTCAGGCTGATGAACTGATACTTGTTTTTGATTTTTATTGTTCCTGCTGCCAGATCCTCTTCCGTAATCCCTATCCACTGGTAGGCCTTCTTCATCTCGGGATAATGGGGTTTGAGCGACCTGTCGGATGCAACTACCCCCTTGTGAATAAAATATTTGTCGTTCGGGAATTCACCGAATCCTCCTCCGTAGGCAAGGATAACCCTGCTGGGATCGCGCCTGTTCCATATCCCCTGATCCTGCCATTCCCAGATGGCACCGCCCAATATTGATTCGTATTTGTCGAACACATCATTGTATTCGCCTATGGCTCCCATTGAATTGAACATCGCATGGGCATATTCGCACATATAAAAGGGCTTCGTGTATGCAGTGTCAGTCAGAGCAATTGTTTCCACCTGCGGAATGTTGGTGTACATCCGGCTGTCGATGTCGGCAGGATTCACCCTGCCTATGCCAAATCCTTCATAATGAACCGGCCGTGTCCCGTCAATCTCCTTAATCGCGGCCATGGCAGCCCTGAAATTCGAGCCTCCTCTCCCGTTCTCATTGCCAAGCGACCAGATTATGACAGACGGATGATTCTTGAAATTCTCAGTATTGGCCACATTCCTGTCGATAATTGCAGCTTTCATCCTTGGTTCCTCATCAAACTTTCCCGAATTACCATGACATTCGACGTTGGCCTCGGCAACAAGCCAGACACCCCATTCATCGCAGAGCTCATACCATAGCGGATCGTCGGAATAATGACTGGTCCTGACATGATTGCAGTTGCCCTGCTTAATGAGTTCAAGATCGCGGATCATCTGCTCCCTGGTAACCGCATGGCCCACATCAGGCCAGTTCTCATGACGGTTTACTCCCTTGAGCTTAACAGGAACGCCATTCGCGAGGAAAACCCTGCCTTTTATCTCAACTTCCCTGAAACCGGTTCTGGCCGACAGGATTTCAATTACGTTTTTCCCTCTCTGGAGTGTTAGTACTGTTGTGTAAAGCTTTGGGGTCTCGGCAGTCCATTTTTCAGGATTTTCTACAGGAAATGAAAGTCTCACAGGGACTTCCTCTCCGGGCTTCAGGGCAGGTACTCCTTCGACAGGCGAATATGATGCCACAACCCTGTCCCCGTCATAAACCGTAACAAGCAGCTTCGAGGCTTTGGCAGGCTTACTGCCGTAATTCTTGATTTTCGCGGTAACATCCATTGTGGCATTTATGTACTTATCATCAAGGTCTGTCTTGATAAAGAAGTCCCGTATATGCGTAACCGGAGCGCTCCAGATGGTAACATTCCTGAAAATCCCGCTGAGCCTCCACATATCCTGATCTTCGACATAACTGCCAGTGGTGTACCTGTAAACCTCAACAGCAACCATATTCCTGCCCGGGTTTATGAATTTTGTTATGTCAAACTCAGCAACGTTACGGCTGTTTTCACTGTAGCCGACCTTATGACCGTTAACCCAGAGGAAAAAACCGGCATCCACACCGCCGAATGCAATGAAGACCTGCCTCCCGTTCCAGTCGGCCGGAACATCAAAATCCCTTCTGTAACTGCCAACAGGATTTCTTTCCTCGTAAGCGGTAAAGTTCTTCGGCGGAGTGCTCATCACTTTCGGAAAATCCCTTTTGAAAGTATAGCCAAGGTTCCTGTAATATGGGGTGCCGTAACCCAGCAGCTGCCAGTTCGACGGGACAGGAATCTCGTCCCATCCCGAGACATCGTAAGCTGGTTTATAGAAATCGACGGGCCGTGCCTGAGGCCATGATACCCAGTGAAATTTCCACATTCCATTCAGGCTCCTGCAAAACGACGATTCATGCCTGTTTGCCGCCAGGGCTTCGCCAAGGTCCGCATAGGGCATCAGAGTGGCATGAGCCGGCTCCTTGTTGATGGCAAAGACTTCAGGGTCTTCGATTTCAGGCGGAACCGGTGCGCCACCAAGCGAATCCCGGAGTGATGCAAGCTGTGCTTCGGCCGGCGGGATCATGAAATAAAACGACATGACAACAATAAGAAATAGTATTTTTTTCATCATATTTAATGTTAAGTAAGCTTATCGTTCAGTATTTTTCACAACCACCGGGCTTCCGTCATAGCTCAAGGTGGCATGAGGCTTCATATCCGGATCAAATTCAATGTTGTTTGTCCTTGTCACCCAGACAATATTAAAGGTTCTGTCCCGGAGCATCCCGGGGTACTGACCCTGTCGCTCCCCTATGGTCAGTTCACCCGAAGCCTCATCATAATTAAAGGGAATGAAAGTACATTCCCCCCTCTCATAACCGTAGTTGACTCCTTCATCCTCATATAATGTGAAAGAGGCATTCCTGCCCGTGTAAACAAAGAGGGTGACAGGATCAGC
>JAXDBC010000047.1:0-55644 GCA_034679225.1 Bacteroidales bacterium
AGGCACATTCAGACCGGCTGTAAGTATGCCGTGCAGTTCATCCCTGGTGATCTCCTTCCTGCGTCCCTTCATTCCTCCGGTTTCCATCACGATTGCACCGGAAAGGTCGGGCGACAGTTCTGCGGCCAGGTCGAGCAGGGCAAAACTGACACCTATCAGAAAACGCTTCCGTCCGTCGGTCCGCTTTTTTTCAAGCATTGCTGCAAGTTCATTCATTCTCCCCTCGTAAAAACCACTTTCAGCGCAACCGCTTTCCCTGATAAGTCCGTCCATCATGTTAACCAGCGACGAGTTGGGGTGTTCCCTGTATGAAGGCAGCAGGGCGGCAATGACATAATCCGACGGTTCCCCGTAAAAATGTCTGAAGCAATTCAGGTAACTAAGCCGATAAAGTTCCGGGTCATGCACATAATGACGGCTCGCTTCTGAGCCGGTTGTACGGCTGCTTTCGAAGATTACCCCTGCTTCAGCATTGCCGCTGATAACCCGGTGGCTCCTGAAGAATTCAACGGGAAGAAAGGGAATCTCCCTTATATCAGTAACACCGGCGGGATTGATCCCAAGGGCTGAAACGAAAGCTGAGTAAACCGGGTTTGCTGAAGCATGGTACCTGAATATTTCAAGAGCCGCGGAAGAGAATGACCCGTGACCGTTAATTTCAAATATGCTTTCAGGAAGCTTCCCTGTCATTTCCCCGGAAAGGTTAGCGTTCCGTCAGACTGGTATTGCCACTCGAATGTGCATTCGGCAAAAGGCTTCGGATCGCCGGGTCCGGTTCTGGTCGAAATGATCCTGATCTTCGCGTAGTGATCATTGCCTGATGTCCTGCTGCCGGCCCTGTAAATCCACACCTGGTTTTCCTCAAGGGGGCTTGCCAGCCCCTGCCACTCGTTTTCTGCTATGGTGGCGGCAGTCAGGTTGTTGAAAGCTGCACTGGCCGATGAAGCATCATTGTATTTCCCGAAGAGCCGGAATGAATCTCTCTCGTTCTCGGTCATGAACAAGAGGTTTGTTCCATCGCTGTCGACCGTTACATCGGGCCTGGGCATATCCCTTGTCGTCACCTTCCTGGCTTCTGAAAAAAGGAAACCATAAACATAATAGGTTCCACTGCCGAAGGTGGTTTTATTATCTATGGTCACCGTTCCGCGGGTGGCGGGCGTTTCATCCTTTTTGCAGGATCCTGCAGGAAGAAACGCCGCGATCAGCACCGTTATCAGGATTTTCTTCATATCGTGTTATTCTCCGCGGATGGCAGTGATGCCCGGAAGTTTTTTACCTTCCATGTACTCGAGCATCGCGCCGCCGCCTGTTGAAACGTAGCTTACCTTGTCGGCAAGTCCGTTCTTGTTGATCGCTGCAACAGAGTCGCCGCCTCCGATAAGGCTGAATGCACCCTTTTGCGTTGCAGCTGCAATTGCCTTTGCTATTGCCGTGGTTCCCTTGGAGAATTTTTCCATTTCAAAAACACCCATGGGGCCGTTCCAGAGAATGGTCTTTGAGTTCTCTATCACTTCCGAGAATTGCTTTATTGTCTTTTCGGCGATGTCGAGGCCAAGCCATCCGTCGTCGACTTCATCGACGGCTGTGACCCGGGTTTCGGCGTCATTGTCGAACTTGTCCGCGTTAAGGCTGTCGACGGGCAGATACAGTTTAACGTTTTTCTCCTCTGCCTTTTTGAGTATCTCCAGTGCAAGACCAAGCTTGTCCTCTTCGCAAAGGGAGTTACCAATCCTGCCGCCCCTGGCCTTAATGAAAGTATAGGTCATTCCGCCTCCGATTATCAGGTTGTCTACCTTGTTGAGCAGGTTTTCAATAAGCATTATCTTGTCGGAAACCTTTGCACCTCCCATTATAGCAGTAAACGGCCTCTGTGAGTTGTTAAGTACCTTGTCCATTGCCTCAAGCTCGCTGTTGATAAGGAAGCCGAACATGATCTTGTCTTTTGGGAAAAATTCTGCTATCACCGCGGTAGTTCCGTGAGCCCTGTGAGCTGTTCCGAAAGCGTCGTTCACATACACATCGGCATAGCCGGCGAGTCTTTTTGCAAATTCCTTCTGTTTGACCTTCAGTTCGGCCTTGGCAGCTTTCCTTTCCTCGTCGGTGGCTGTTTCGGGCAGAACAGGTTTTCCTTCTTCCTCGGGATAGAACCTGACGTTTTCAAGAAGCAGTACCTCACCAGGCTTGAGAGCTGCAGCCATGTTTGCGGCTGATTCGCCTGCACAGTCGTCGGCGAAAAGGACTTTCTTCCCGAGATGCTTTTCAAGAACCGGTAATACGGGCTTAAGGGAATACTTGGGCATAACACCCTGGGGGCGGCCAAGATGGGACATCAGTATTGCCGAACCCCCGTCGCCTGTTATTTTCCTGATCGTGGGAAGAGCTCCCCTGATACGGGTGTCGTCGGTGACTGCCAGAGTTGCCTTGTCGAGAGGCACATTGAAATCGACTCTTACGATGGCCTTTATTCCCTTGAAATCGAAATCCTGAATCATTTTCATAGATATACTGTTTTTAATTAATTGACTTTTTGCACTGCAAACCTACATTTTTTTTGGGAATTAGCATTCAGGGACAGGCGAGTTATTAATGTTTTCTGTTCCGGAAAGTTTAACTAATTTTGGAGGGGAAATATGGCAAAGATCAGGTTAAAGGGACATCCCAAAAACATATCGGAATGAAATTTTCAGAGATTCCGGGGCAGAGAGAGACTATAGGAAGGCTGATAAGCACGGTAACGTCGGAAAGAGTTAGTCACGCGCAGTTGTTTACAGGTCCGGAAGGCTGCGGAAGCCTTGCCCTTGCCCTCGCCTATGCCCAGTATGTAAGCTGTGAGAACAGGTCGGACGTTGATTCGTGCGGAACATGCAAATCGTGCATTAAGTATGAAAGGATGATCCATCCTGATCTGCATTTTGTTTTTCCTGTATTCAGGAAAGGCAAGGACACAGATCCGGTAAGCGACAAATTTATTGACAAGTGGAGGGAATTTGCAGGAGCTTCGCCATATTTCAGTCTTACCCGCTGGCTCGATTTCATTGAGGCCGGTAATGCCCAGGGACTGATTTTCACATCGGAGGCATCGGAAATACTCCGGAAGCTTACCCTTAAATCCTATGAGTCGGATTTCAAGGTGATGATAATATGGCTTCCCGAAAAGATGCATCAGGTTACGGCCAACAAGCTTCTGAAACTGATTGAGGAGCCTCCCGAAAAGACCTTGTTCCTGTTGGTGTCGGATGAGCCGGACAAGATTATACCGACCATCATATCGAGGTGCCAGCTGGTAAAGATCCCGTCATTCAGCGCATGCGATCTATCATCCTATCTTATCGGGAAGTTCAGGATCCACAAGGGCCGGGCCGACGATATAGCCAGGGTGTCGAACGGAAATCTTATCAAAGCCGTCGATCTGACTGAGAATGAAGAATCGTCATTCGAGGATCTCGACCGTTTCAAATCGCTTATGAGATTTTTATGGAAGAAGGATGTTCTGTCTCTTGTTAACTGGTCGGAAGAGCTTGCAGCCATCGGAAGGGAACCCCAGAAGAGATTTCTTTTATTCTCCCTTCACTTGTTCAGGGAAAACTATATGATGAACCTGGGACAGGAAAAGAACGGGCTGGTTTACCTTACAGGCGAGGAAGAGGCTTTTTCGGTTAATTTCCATCCTTTCGTAAATGAAAACAACATCAATGCCTTCGTGGAGGAATTCAGCCTGGCCCATTCCCATATAGAAGCCAACGGGAATGCAAAAATCGTTTTTCTCGATCTCGCCCTCAGTCTGATAGGATTGTTAAGGCGCTGAAACGGAAGAGTCTTTTTGAAATTGATGCGATTATTAACTACTTTCGCGGGATTAATCTGAGAAGGAGACTGATATGCAGGAGAATGAAGAACTGGCAACAGCTCATGCCGATGAGTCAAAGATGCCTGTTGCAACGTATAAACCGGGATTAAACAAGCTTGATGCATTCAACTGGCTGAAGGATATTGCCTTTATACCGTCGGAAAATGATATAGTGGAGATACGCTTCAAGAATACCAGGAAAGGATTTTACAGGAATGTAAACGCGCTTCGCCTGGAGATAGGGGATATTGTTGCCGTTGAAGCCTCTCCCGGACATGATATCGGCAGGGTTTCGATGGTTGGCCCGATCCTTAATGAACGTCTGAAGAAGGTTAAAATACAACCCTCCTCAGAGGACATGAAGAAGGTCTACAGGAAAGCCAAGCCGGCGGACATCGTCAAATGGGAGGAAGCAAAAAAGCTGGAAACACCTACCATGCTGAGGTCGAGGCAGATCGCGGAAGACTTGCGGCTCAACATGAAAATAGGCGATGTGGAGTATCAGGGTGACAAGACCAAGGCTATCTTTTACTACATAGCTGACGAGAGGGTGGATTTCCGTCAGCTGATAAAGGTGCTTGCAGAGGAATTCCATGTAAGGATAGAGATGCGCCAGATAGGTGCCAGGCAGGAGGCAGGCAGGATCGGAGGGATAGGATCATGTGGTCGCGAACTGTGCTGTTCTACCCACATAACCAACTTTGCA
The DNA here is from genome assembly GCA_034679225.1 of Bacteroidales bacterium. GTDB lineage: Bacteria > Bacteroidota > Bacteroidia > Bacteroidales > VadinHA17 > LD21. The sequence continues at coordinate 4,557 of JAXDBC010000047.1, forward strand.
TCAGTAACCACCACCCATGCAAAATACCAGGAGCTGTCACTGAATCCCCAGAAGCTGGCCGGACAGTGCAGCAAGCTGAAGTGCTGCCTTAATTTCGAATTCGACTGCTATATCGATGCACAACGCTCATTCCCTCCGAAGGAGATCCCCTTGTACCTGTCGGACCGGACTGCCCACTACCAGAAGATGGAAGTCTACAAAAACATTTACTGGTACAGTGCCGACCCGGCTTCACCTACAAACCTGACACCTGTTCCGGTAAGCAGGGTGAAAGAGATACAGGAACTTAACAGGAAGGGTATAAAACCCGAAAAGCTTATCCCAAACAATGAAGCTTCCGAGTTTATTCCCCGTTCGCACGATCTGTTGAGCAACGACAGTCTTACCCGCTTCGACACTGCCGGCCCGAAAGGACAGAAGCACAGGCATCCTAACAAAAGAAAAAACAGGAAGTTCGATGACAGGAAGAAAAAATAGCATCGTCATCATGTTGACGATAGCCTTGATGGCGGCATCGTGCGGAAAAAATGTAGTGTTCACTGATTCGCTTCCGGTGCCGGACAGGGTATGGACACTCGATAATTCAGCCTCATTCAGCTTCACCGTCGAAGACACAGTCAATAGCAACAATATTTTCTTTATCCTAAGGACAGGCTCTGCCTATCCCTACAGGAACATCTGGCTTTTTGTGACAACAAGCGCCCCGGGAGGCGGCAGCATAACCGACACACTGTCATATGACCTCGCCGATGAAAATGGAAACTGGTACGGCAAGGGTTTCGGGGATATTCATGAGTTGAAGCTCCCATACCGTCTCAATGTGTTTTTCCCGCATACCGGCAACTACCGGGTGAGCATCAGTCACGCGATGCGCAACGCTGCTCTTAAAGGAGTTTGTGACGTGGGGCTAAGGGTGGAGCGTAACGAAAAATAATAATCTGCCGTGGGAAAAAACAAGCTTGCCCGCTGGGCTGAACTTGCGACTTTCGCAAACGTAATCCAGCCGGCGGTGGGAAGCGATAGCAGGAACGATCACAGTATCAAGGGAAACTGGCGAAGGGAAATATTCAAAAACGACAATCCGCTTATTCTTGAGCTTGCCTGCGGCAAGGGCGAATACACTGTCGGCATGGCAATGCTGATGCCCGGCTGCAATTTCACGGGTATCGACATTAAGGGAGCAAGGATGTGGAGGGGAGCGCGCACTGCCCATGAGAAACAGCTTAAGAACACGGCATTCCTGAGGACAAGGATAGAATTCATAAACTCCTACTTTGCCGCCGATGAGGTTAATGAGATCTGGATTACCTTCCCCGATCCCCATACCGGAAAAAGAAATTCCAACAAGAGACTCACATGTCCCTTGTTCCTGAACACCTACCGTAATTTTCTTATCGACGGGGGAATAATTCACCTGAAGACCGACAATCTGGAACTTTACTCCTACACGAAAAAACTGGCAGCCGACAACGGGCTTGAGATCCTTGTTTCGACCGGCGATATGCATACGATGGAACCGGGACTAATTCCAATGTCGGAAGACATTATTTCCACAATTGATTCTGAATCGTTAACAACTGTCAGGACTTCCATCCGTGATTTAAGGACCCATTATGAAACCATGTTCATGGAAAAGGGGATGAAAATCAATTACCTGGCTTTCAGACTTGCAAGGGACAAATTTATCAGGCATGGATGGGAAAAGCCGGTATAATACGGATTTCTTCTGCCAGGTGTATGAACTTAGCAGGTTAATACCCTGGGGTAGCGTCAGTTCCTATGTGCCATAGCCGGAAGATAATTGACCTGAAAAATTGCACATACCCTTAAAAAATGCTAAAATTGCGCTTATTTATAATTGATTTAAATAAAAATTGAACACCTTTAGTGAATTTAATATTATTTATCCCCCTTTATTATTGTAACCCGGGGGAAACGGGAAAGGGGGTGATTTTAAACAGGAATCAGATATGTATTCAAAGCAAAAAATTTTAAAAGCTCTTTCCAATGTAGTTCACCCTGAGAAGGGTAAAGACATTGTTGATCTCGGTTACATAACAGCCATTGAAACCGGGGAAGATGGGATTTCGGTCACCATCACAACCGAAAAGCGGAATGATCCTTTTGCCTCATCTCTGCGGAGCACTGCTGTCAGGGCCATCAAGGAGGAACTGGGAGCCGATGCTGTTATCAGGGAAATAAAGATTGAACCGAGGGTAAAGGAGCCGGTTCAGAAGCCGAAGGAGAGGGAGATTCTCCCGGGAGTAAAGAATATCATAGCAGTCTCTTCGGGAAAAGGCGGCGTGGGCAAGACCACCATAGCCGTCAACCTTGCTATAGCTCTTGCCCGGAAAGGTTTTTCAGTCGGGCTTCTCGATGCTGACGTTTTCGGACCTTCCGTGCCCAGAATGTTCGATGCGGAGGATTACATGCCTGATGTGTACAGGATGAATGACACCGACATGATAGTGCCGCTGACCAGGTACGGAGTGAAAGTGCTTTCGACCGGTTTCTTCGTGAACCGTTCGGATGCAGTGATATGGAGGGGGCCGATGGCCTCGGGCTTTCTGAAGCAGCTCATAGCCCAGGGCGACTGGGGTGAGCTCGATTACCTTCTTTTTGACCTGCCTCCCGGAACCAGCGATATTCATCTCACTCTTGTGCAGGAAGTTCCGGTTACCGGGGCGATTGTAGTCACCACCCCGCAGGAAGTTGCCCTGGTTGATGCCATGAAAGGCATTGCCATGTTCAGAAACGAAAAGATAAATGTCCCGGTTCTGGGGCTGGTTGAAAATATGTCGTGGTTCACTCCTGCCGAGCTTCCGGATAACAAGTATTACATCTTCGGCAGGGGAGGCGGACGGGATCTGTCGAGGAAGACTGATGTACCGCTTCTTGGCCAGATACCGCTTGTGCAGGGCATATGTGAAGGAAGCGACAATGGCAGGCCGGTTGCACTGGAAGACACAGTGACTGGCTTGGCCTTCATGGAGCTTGCCGCGGAAGTGATTGACAAGGTTGACAGGCGAAACAGGGAATTAAAACCCACCACAAGGGTGGAAACAAATAATCAGTAAACAAATCTATTCAACACGATATGGAAGAGAAAACAAGCATCAGGGAAAAGGTTATCACTGCACTTGACAGGATAAGGCCCTATCTGCAGAATGACGGCGGTGATATCGATCTTATTGACATCACCGATGATATGATCGTAAAGGTTAAGCTGACGGGAGCGTGCCATGGATGCCCCTATGCAATGCAGACGCTGAAGGCAGGCGTTGAACGGGCTGTTATACAGGAGGTTCCCGAGATTAAAAGCGTGATTTCAACCTGAGGATAAGCGCTGTCTCAATTTTGCTTACCTTTGAGATACTATACGGCGCTTTGTCAAGTTATAGTATTAAATAACGATTATTGCATTCCGGGAGAATATCATATAAATATCTGATAGTTCTGGGACTCCTTTTGTTCTATTCCGGTTGTTCCGTTGAAAAAAATACGGCAACGACAAGGTTTTATCATGCTCTTACCGCTAAGTACAACATATACTTCAACGCTTACGAAAGTTTCAGGAAAGGGGTTCAGAAGATAAGCAACACCTACACGGATGATTTCTCGGAACTCCTCAGGGTTTTTGAGAACAGTGATCAGTCGACCGTAGCACTCGTTTCGTCCGATATGGAGATCGCGATCCAGAAAGCCTCCAAGCTGATTTCGCTTAAGTCGATCACTGCCCGGCCGGAGATTGATTCCCGCAAGGATCTGACCGAAAATGAGAAGGCTCTGCTCGAGATGAAGGAATTTAACGAATGGGTCGACGACAGCTACTTTCTCATAGGCAAGGCAAGGTTTTACAAGCATGAATTCAGTGAAGCTGAATCGGTTTTCAATCATTGCATCACTGAGGCGAACGATCCCCTTATCAGGACCGAATCAGCCACCTGGCTTGCCAGGATCAACTGTGAAAAAGGCAACTACAGCGAAGCAGCCCGGCTGTTGGGGGAGACCGTTCCGGAACCCGGATCGCCCAAAGAGATGAGGGCTTTTTATCAGATGACCCTGGCCGACATGTTCATCAGGCAGAAGAGATTTGGGGAGGCAATAGAACCTATTAACGATGCACTCGGATTAACATCGGGCAAAAGGTCAAAATACCGTCTGACCTACCTGCTAGCACAGCTTTGCGAAAGGACGGATGATTCGCAGAGAGCCATTTCAAATTACAGGAAGGTGGTAAAAATGAATCCCCCCTATGAAGTTGAATTCAATGCCCGTATAAACATTGCCGGTGTCTTTGATGTGAACTCCGGCGATCCTGCAGAGATACTGAAGGAGCTTGAAAAAATGCTCAGGGATTCAAAGAACTATGATTTCCGCGACCAGATCTATTTTGCCATAGGGAACCTGATGAAAAAGGAAGGCAGGGAAGCGGAAGCCCTTGAGTATTACAGGAAGTCGGCGGCGGCAGTCTCGGGAAACCGGAACCAGAAGAGCAGGTCATACCTCGCCCTTGCCGAACACTGGTATGCCATCCCCGACTACATCAGGGCGGGAATGTACTACGACAGCACTGTTTATTTCCTTGAAGAAAGCTATCCCGATTACAAAAGCCTGCAGACCAAGTCGCAGAATCTGAATGCGCTTGTCACGCATCTTAAGGTTATCCGGACAGAGGACAGTCTGCAAAAAGTAGCATCGATGAGCGAGAGTGAAAGGACAGCACTCGTTGCAGGAATCATCGCGGAAATCACTAAAGCCGAAAACGAAGGCAGGACATCGGAATACTCCGACAGGGCTGCAATCGGTCAGTATTACGAGAATGCCAGAAGGTTTCAGGACAATATTGAGCAGGAGGGCAAATGGTATTTCTACAACCAGACGGCTCTTAGCTTTGGCCGCTCCGAGTTCCGCAGAAGATGGGGTGACAGAAAGCTGGAGGATAACTGGAGAAGGTCGAACAAGGCCAGAGTTACAAGCCATCAGGTTGCAGGACTTGCCGAAGAGGACGGGAAGGCACAGTCTGACACAGCCGTGGCAGTAGTGGATTACAAGAAACCTGAATTCTACCTGAGGAATCTCCCCCTGAATGATTCCCTGTTAAGAATATCGGATGAAAAGATTGCTTCAGCACTTTTCAATGCAGGAAGAGTTTTTGAAGAAAGAATCGCCGACAGGCAAAAGGCGGCTGAATCGTATGAATCGCTGCTTACTCGGTATCCCTCCAACGCCCTTGTACCGGAAGCGCTTTACAGCCTTTACAATCTTTACAGGGACAACAATGCTGCCAGGGCGGAAGTTGCGCGTCAACGGCTTCTCGAAAAATACCCTGAAAGCGAGTTTGCCAGGATATTGTCGGATCCCGATTACTACAACAAGAAAATGGCTCAGATAAGGAAGTCGGAAGAACTTTACCAGAAGGCCTTTGCTCTTTATAAAGCCGAAGATTTTACTTCCTCCATATCACTTTGCGACAGCGTTCTGGCAGAGAGCCCCCCGGGCAGCCTTTCTCCGAAATTCATGTTGCTTCGAGCCTATTCCATAGCCAGGATAAGCGATGAAAGAAACTTCAAAGACGAACTAAACCGTCTGATAAAAGCCTGGCCGGAAACGGAGGAGGCAAAGAGGGCGACGGAGCTTTCGGCCTACCTCAACCAAAAGATGCCCGAGCTGAAGATAGAAGAGGATAAGGCGATTGCTTCCGAGATCTTTGTTGCCGACACAACGGCTCCGTACTCATTCATGGTAATAATTATGGACCGCTCCTTCAACATAAACCAGGCTTCATTCGACGTTATAAGCTACAACATCGACAATTATACCAACAGGAATTACAAGACCGAAGGCCTTCTTGTCAATAACAGTTATATCCGTATTACCGTTTCGGGCTTTTCCGACAACCGGGCAGCATGGGAATATTTTAATTCCTTCGATCCCGGAAACATAATCAGAAACAGCTCAGGCGCCCGTATTATGACCTTCCTTATCAACGAAGCAAACCGCAGGGCACTTGAGGAGGATAAAAATCCGGAACGATATTTTCTTTTCTTTAACGAAAATTACCGGAAAGGACAAAAGATTTAGGTAATTTTACATCCTGAATTAATATCAGAGATGAGAAAGATCAGAATTTTATGGACCGATGACGAAATTGAGGTTCTGAAGGCGCATGTATTGTTTTTGAGGGATAAAGGCTATGAGATTGATACCTGCACCAATGGAATTGATACTGTTGACCTTGTCCGCAATAATCCCTACGATCTGATATTTCTTGATGAAAGCATGCCCGGCCTTAGCGGCCTTGAGACACTGAAGCTTATCAAGCAGATAAAGAATGACCTGCCGGTTGTTATGGTGACCAAGAATGAGGAGGAGGGGATCATGGAAGCGGCTATAGGATCGGAAATGGCCGATTATCTAATCAAGCCGGTGAAGCCAAACCAGCTTCTGCTGGTTGTGAAAAGGATCACCGAACAGCGCAGGCTGATAACCGAAAAGACCACTACAAATTACAGGGAGGAGTTCGGTACAATAGGGAACCTCATATCATCCGCACGGACTCCCGGCGACTGGGCTGAGCTCTACAGGAAGATTACTTTCTGGGAATCGGAACTCGATAAATCGACTGACCCCGGGATGGCAGGAATACTTAAGATGCAGGAAAATGATGCGAACAATGCATTCGTGAAATACATTACCGCCAATTACCTGTCGTGGCTCGACCCCGAGGCACTCGACAAGCCGGTATTGTCGCCGTCGCTCTTTTCCAAAATGATATTTCCGCACCTCAACCAGGGAAGACCGGTTTTTTTCATTCTGATAGACAACCTCAGGTTCGACCAGTGGAAGATGATAGCCTCTGAACTTGCCGGCATCTACAGGGTTATTAAGGAAGATATCTATTTCAGCATACTGCCCACAGCCACTCAGTACAGCAGGAATTCAATTTTCTCCGGGCTGATGCCTTCGGCCATAGCCGCCATCCTTCCGGAACTATGGGTTGAGGACGATGAAGAGGAGGGTAAGAACAATTTTGAAGAGGAGTTGTTCAGATACCAGCTTGCCAGGAAGGGATTAAGGCCCAAATGGTCTTATAATAAGATAATAAGCAACCAGGATGGACGTAAGGTAAACGACAGGATCAGGCAGCTGCTCGACAATGACCTCAATATCCTTATATACAATTTCGTTGACATGCTATCGCATGCCAGGACTGAGATCGGTCTGATCAGGGATCTTGCAAACGACGAGAAGGCATACAGGAGTCTTACCCGTTCGTGGTTCGTGCATTCTCCCCTTTATGAGCTGCTTACCATCCTTACATCGCACCAGGTTAAGATTATTTTCAGCACCGATCACGGTACCATAAGGGTTCAGAACCCTGTCAAGGTTGTCGGCGACAGGAGGACCTCATCGAACTTAAGGTACAAGATGGGGAGGAATCTCGATTACAACCCCAGGCAGGTATTCGAGCTGAAACACCCCGAGAAGGCAGGGCTCCCGAAGACAAACATTACCTCAAAGTATATCTTCGCCCTGAACAAGGATTACCTGGTTTACCAGAACAACTTCAATTATTATGCAGGGTATTACAAGGACACCTTCCAGCACGGCGGAATATCGATGCAGGAAATACTTCTTCCCGTTGCCCTTCTTGAGCCGGTTTCCTAACCTGTAAATGCGAGCGGGATGAGAATTCTGATCAACGATAAAAAGCATCTGCCCGCCGCCGCCGGAACAATCATTTCACATGCTTCAGGGAAAAGACACTTTGCCTTTTACGGAGCTATGGGTTCAGGCAAAACCACAATCATTAAGGCCATCTGCATGGAACTCGGGGCGGAAGACATTGTCAGCAGTCCGACCTTCAACATGGTAAACGAGTACAGGACCACCGGCGGGGAAACTATTTATCATATTGATTTTTACAGGATCAGGAAACCCGAAGAGGCACTTGATTTCGGGATCGAAGAGTATTTCGCAAGCGGATCGTATTGCCTGATGGAATGGCCTGAGCTTATTGAGGACTTGCTTCCGCCCCTGGTTTTGAATGTCAGGATCACGGTGGGCGACAAGGAACAAAGGATCGTCGATATTTCATGATCCTTGTCCGGATCAGGCATTTTTTTATATTTGAAGAAATAACTCTACCGCTAAATGAACGAGAAGGCAAAAAACGGCAGTCATGGTTTCAGCAATGCCTCACTGCTTCCACGGGAAGAACAGTTAGATACGGCTATCAGGCACAGGAAGATCTCAATAGGGATCCCCAACGACAAGAAAAACGATGAGAAAAGGGTGTCTCTGACACCCGAAGCGGTCAACCAGCTGGTTGAATGCGGGAATGAAGTGATCCTTCAGAAGGGAGCCGGTGCCGGTTCAAATTATTCAGATAAGGATTACAGCGAAAACGGAGCGGTGATAACAGAATCGCCAGCAAGGGTTTTCAGTGCCGATGCAGTGATAAAGGTAGCTCCCTTCACCAACCAGGAAGCTGACTACCTCAGGGGCAACCAGATAGTTATGTCGTTCCTGAATGTGCTTCAGATGAACGAGGAGACTCTCGCCAAGCTCATAAGGAAAAAGGTCACAGCAATCGCTCTTGAAAAGATAAAGGACAGCAACGGAGTTATGCCGGTTATGGAATCGATGAGCGAGATAAGCGGAGTGACTTCGGTGCTGATAGCTTCCGATTACCTGAGCAATCACCATGGCGGCAAAGGTGTGCTGCTCGGCGGGATCACGGGTGTCACTCCGACCGATGTGGTTATAATTGGAGCCAACACTGCCGGGGAGTATGCCGCGAGGGCAGCCCTGGGCCTGGGGTCACAGGTAAAGATATTCGACCAGTCGCTTCACAACCTGAGGCGTTTTCAGAATCTGATAAACCAGCGCTTGCAGACATCCGTGTTCCATCCTCAGGTACTGAAAAAGGCCATTAAGTCGGCCGATGTTCTAATAGGTGCCATTGAGCTCGAAGATCTGCGTCCCTGGTATTACATCACTGAAGATATGGTCAAGACCATGAAGAAAGGTTCGGTGATAATCGACCTCAGCATCGACAGGGGCGGATGCATTGAAACCACTGAATGCAGGGCGCTCCGGGACCCGGTGTATGAAAAACACGGAGTTGTGCATTTCTCTGCCTGGAACCTGCCGTCGAGAGTTGCCCGCACAGCTTCAATTGCCCTCAGCAACATCTTCAACCCGCTTTTAAAGGAAATAGCCGAAGCAGGAGGCATCACCCAGTTGCTGAAAAACGACAGGGGGATGCGAAACGGAGTTTATCTCTTCAACGGGATTCTGACCAACGAGACACTTGGGCAGAAGTTCGGGGCAATATCGAAGGATCTTGATCTTCTAATATCAGCTTTCTGACAATCACTCGTAATAAAGCGTCGCGCTGCCTCCGCCGGGAATAATGGAGGCACGCCGTCCCAGGTAAAAAGCCCTGTTGTCCTTTATATGGCCGGCGGGAAAACCAAAGAATACAGGATAGTCATAATCCCTGACAGCCTCGGCTATGGTCGTCTCCGCGCTTTTGCCCCACCTGACGGAAGTATGGCGCATCTTCGACAAACCGCCAACAAGAAGAGCTGCCAGTCCTTCGAGCTTTCCTGCCAGCCTGAGCGACATCATCATCCTGTCGATATGGTAAAAATACTCTCCCACATCCTCGATAAACAGTATTTTACCTCTTGTATCGGGCATTGCCTGGGTACCAGCAAGGCTGAACAGAAGCGTCAGGTTTCCTCCTGTCACTTCACCCCTAGCCCTGGCCGGCCGGATAAATTTCCCTTCCCACGAAAGTGCTTTTAAGTTGCCGCTAAGGGCATCCCGAAGTGTTTCAAATGAAGCTTTTGTCTTATCCGGATCCATGAAATGAAGAGGCATTTCACCGTGTACCGACATTATGCCGCAAACCTGGTTAAGCCACATGTGAAGCAGGGTAATATCGCTGAAACCCGCATACCATTTCGGATGGCTTTTCAGGGGTGTGAAATCGATCCGGTCGATTATTCTTGAAAGCCCGTATCCGCCCCTGGAACAGAAAACAGCCTTTATCCTGCTATCCCCTGTCATCTCATTGAGATCGGAGAGCCGCTCATCGTCGGTCCCGGCGAAGGGACCGCATTTCTTCAGAAGATTTTTCCCGGTTCTGACTTTGAATCCCCATTCTTCAAGGAAAACAACTGCCTGGTTGATCCTGTCTTCGCTGATTAACCAGGACGGGGAAACTATTGCCACTTCATCGCCTTTCTTAAGAAACGGCGGCTGTATTTTTTTCTCTGACATCCGGAAGCTTATATCCCGTAAAAATAATCCATATCGTCAATCATTACAACCGGCTGAATAAACATTATCTTTGTGATTTTTGAAAAAATACCATTTCCTGACAATGAAGAATTACAAGAGATACCTTATTACCTCGGCCTTGCCATACGCCAACGGGCCGCTGCATATCGGCCACCTTGCCGGAGTCTATGTCCCATCCGACATTTATACAAGATACCTGAGGCTTAAGGGTGCTGACGTGATATCGATCTGCGGATCGGACGAACACGGTGTTCCCATAACCCTCAAGGCAAGAAATGAAGGTATCACACCGCAGGAAGTGGTCGACCGTTATCATGCCATCAACAAAAAGGCATTTGAGGATTTCGGGATCGCCTTCGATATTTACTCCCGGACCTCCAATAAGATACATTATGAGACGGCATCCGACTTCTTTCTGACTTTGTACAAAAAGGGAGAATTCATTGAAAAAACAAGCGAACAATATTACGATGAAGAGGCCGGCTGTTTTCTTGCCGACAGGTATATAGTCGGCACCTGCCCTCACTGCGGAAATGAGAATGCCTATGGCGACCAGTGCGAGAAATGCGGTATCTCACTCAGTCCGAATGATCTTATCAATCCCCGTTCCACAATCAGCGGGAGTAAGCCTGTTATGAGGGAAACCCTCCACTGGTACCTCCCTCTCGACAAGTATGAAGGATGGCTCCGCGAATGGATCCTTGAGGATCACAAGGAGTGGAAGACTAACGTCTACGGTCAGTGCAAGTCGTGGATCGACCAGGGGCTTCAGCCGAGAGCCGTAAGCCGCGACCTTGACTGGGGAGTTCCCGTTCCCGTTGAAGGTGCAGAGGGCAAGGTACTCTATGTCTGGTTTGATGCTCCAATCGGCTATATTTCCGCGACCAGGGAGCTGACACCCGACTGGGAGAAATACTGGAAGGATCCTGAAACGAAGATGGTTCACTTCATCGGAAAGGACAACATAGTTTTTCACTGCATAATTTTCCCCTCCATGCTCAGGGCCGAGGGATCCTATATTCTTCCCGACAACGTTCCGGCAAACGAGTTCCTCAATCTTGAGAACGACAAGATCTCAACATCAAGGAACTGGGCGGTATGGCTTCACGAGTACCTCGAGGATTTCCCTGGCAAGCAGGATGTGCTCCGGTACTCACTTTGCTCCAATGCACCGGAAACCAAGGATAACGATTTCACCTGGAAGGATTTCCAGGCACGCAACAATAATGAACTGGTTGCAATACTGGGAAATTTTGTGAACCGCGCTCTTGTCCTTACCGGTAAGTATTACGACGGATTTATTCCGGAAAGGGATGAAACCACGGAATTTGACAGGTCGGTACTGGATGAAATATCGAGATTAAAGACGAACGTGGAAGAGAGTATTGAATCGTACCGTTTCAGGGAAGCTCTCAGGGAAGCAATGAATCTGGCACGGCTGGGCAACAAGTATCTTGCCGATTCGGAGCCCTGGAAGCTGGTGAAGACCGATCCTGATCGTGTCAGGACAATAATGAACATTTCGATGCAGATTACTGCCAACCTGACAATAGTGCTTCAGCCTTTCCTTCCTTTCTCGATGGAGATCCTGAGGAAATGGATCAGGATGGAACTGAGACCCTGGAGCGATGCAGGAAGGGACGATCTGTTACCAGCAGGTCACTGTATAGGGGAACCCGGACTTCTGTTCGAAAAGATTGAAGACGCCGATATTGAAAAGCAGATAAACAAGCTTATGTCATCCAGGAAGGCTAATGAAGCCGCGGCAGCTCAGGCGGTTCCCGCGAAGGATACTGTATCTTTCGACGATTTCAGCAGGATCGACATAAGGACGGCAACCATCCTGGAAGCCGAGAAGGTTCCGAAGACGACCAGGCTTCTGAAGTTGAAGATTGACACCGGTCTAGATATCAGGACAATAGTGTCGGGTATAGCCGGGTATTATGATCCGGCTGCCATTGTTGGCAAACAGATATCGATAGTTGCAAACCTTGAGCCGAGGAAGATCAAGGGAATAGAGTCGAAAGGGATGATACTGATGGCAGAAGATAAGGATGGAAAACTTGTTATGGTTAATCCTGAATCTCCTGTAAGCAACGGGAGCACCATAAAATAATTTATCTCACCGCGGATACCCAGGCCCCGGGGAATTTCGCAGCTATACTGTCGCGGGTCCGAACCGCCTGTTCCTTGTTTGAGCAGACCATGGCCTTCACCCTGAAGAAACCGTTTGGCGCCAGTTGCATTTCCGGTTCATAACCGTCGGCTTTCAGTTCGTTTATATGTGTAAGGGCATTTTCTTCCGATTTAAAGCTGCCGGTTATTACTGAATATCTGATCCCGCTTACCGGCACCGTTTCAACTTCATCTAAAGGGGACGTTTCTGCTGCAGGTTCCAATGAAGCAGCGTCAGCCTGATAAATTTCTGTTGCCGGTTCTGCCTTGATCTCCTCTTCTATGGCCATCCTGTTATTTTCAAACTCAGCCGTAACCAGCGGGTTGAGGGATGTAGCCTCAACGCCCTGACGCAGGAGCTCTGACCTGAAGGGAACCGCGATCAGGAGGGCCAGAACAGGAATAAGCACCGCCGCCCTCCAGAGGTTCCTGCGTGTGGAGTTCTGCTTTATTGCTTCCCTGGAAAAGCGTCCGGTCACCCTCTTCCTTACATCGTATTCCCTGGGCGGATTCCAGTGGAATGGCTCGAGCCCGAAAGAGCCCGTATGATAATTGATTCCGGCTTCAGGTTCGAACTCCACATTGTTCTCATGGTTGTTCACGAAAGTGCCTATATGGTCAAACACTACCTGACGGCCTGACGCTAGTTTTTCCATGATGTCATTGGAAAACTCTTCGACCAGGCGGCGCGAGTCAGCATAATTGAGCCCTGTGGCCATTGAAATCCTGCCTATAAGCAATCCGTCGTTATGGTTCAGGTTCCTGTTGAAGGAAATCTGCTTGAGAGGGGGATAGTAGAGACCTGTCTTATTGTCGAGCCGGGCAGGTGTAAAATTTCCAATGAATCCTCCAAAACCCGGAACAATGACACAATCGTGGCTGAACAGCAATTCTCTTATGAAAGCTTTAACATCCAAAACAAGGTCTCTTAAACTGCGCACAAAATAAAACCTTCAGGGAGGCTTTCCCTAAAAAAACACCTGCATCTTATCAACATTTTAAGAACACGTTTTTATCAATCTGTCAGTAAGTCATTTCATGAACAGACAAGCCTCATCAGGGGATATTTCAGTCGAAAAACATTATCTTCGTAAGCTAATATATTCTGTTCGCATGAGAGAGATCCAGATGGTTGACCTGAAGACCCAGTATGAACGTCTTAAGCCGGATATTGACAATGCAATCTTTTCGGTAATCAACGCATCATCGTTTATAAGAGGACCGGGGGTAAAGCTATTCGAGGAAGAGCTCCGGGAATACCTTGGCGTGAGAAATGTCATTTCATGCGGCAACGGCACTGATGCTCTCCAGATAACAATGATGTCGCTGGGTCTGAAGCCGGGGGATGAGGTAATAACCACCAACTTCACCTTTATAGCAACGCTTGAGACCGTGGCTCTTCTGGGTATGAGACCCGTGATTGTCGAGCCCGATCCCGGAACTTTCAATATCTCTGTTGAAGGGATAGCCAGGGCTATTACCAGGAAAACCAGGGCAATAATCCCGGTTCATCTGTTCGGCCAGTGTGCCCGCATGGATGAGATCATGAAACTTGCAGCTGATAACAAACTGTTTGTTATAGAGGATGGCGCTCAGGCTGCCGGAGCCGATTATATCTTTCCCGACGGAACAAGAAAGAAAGCCGGGACAATAGGAACCGCGGGGACAACATCATTTTTTCCCTCGAAGAACCTGGGATGCTATGGCGACGGAGGAGCCGTATTTACCGACGACGACGAACTCGCTTCCAAAATAAGGAGCATTGCCAACCATGGCATGAAAGTGAAATATCATTACAACGACATCGGAGTCAATTCAAGGCTCGACACATTACAGGCTGAAATACTGAGAGTCAAGCTGAAGCATCTCGACAGCTTCAACAGGGCACGCCAGGATGTTGCCGCCTGCTACGACAGCGCATTTTCGGGATGCAGTCAGATAGAAATCCCTGAAAGAGAGGATAACTCGACTCATATCTTTAATCAGTATACCATTAAAGTCAGGAACGGGCTGAGGGATGAGCTGAAGAAATACCTTCAGGAACACGATATCCCTTCAATGGTTTATTATCCGGGGCCTCTTCACATGCAGAAAGCCTACAGCTATCTCGGTTACGGGGAGAACGATTTTCCGGTTACAACAGGACTGTGCAGGGAAGTCCTTTCGCTACCGGTTCACACCGAGATGGAACATGATCAGCTGAAGCACATTACAAATACTGTACTGGAATTCTTTGAAAAGCAGAAATAATGGAAAAGGAATATTTCGCCCACGAAACAGCTGTCATTGATGAAGGCGTCAGTATCGGAAAGGGAACGAAAATATGGCACTTCAGCCATGTCATGACAGGTTCGGTAATCGGTAAGAACTGCAATATCGGGCAGAACGTGGTAATATCTCCCGGGGTGAAGCTGGGAAACAACGTTAAGGTTCAAAATAATGTATCGGTCTACACGGGCGTTATTTGTGAAGATGACGTTTTTCTCGGACCTTCGATGGTCTTTACCAACGTTGTGAATCCCAGGAGTGCAGTAAACAGGAGAGATAAATACGAAGAGACCCTGGTGGAGAAGGGAGCCACCATAGGGGCAAACGCGACCATTGTCTGCGGTCACAAAATAGGCAGATTTGCTTTCATCGGGGCCGGAGCAGTGGTAACCAAAGATGTAAAACCCTATTCCCTGGTCGTGGGGAATCCAGCACGTCATACAGGATGGATGAGCGAATACGGCCACAAGCTGAATTTCGATACCGGAGGTTTTGCAGTTTGTCCTGAAAGCGGTGAAAAATATTCGTTGAAGGATGGTATTGTTAATAAAATAACAGAATGATATAATTGATAATTTTATACATCGTTGCAGACAGCCATTATAATTTTTTGTAAATAAAGACATTATGGAACCCAACCCGAATAATTTCGGTCTGATAGGCGTAGCAGGGTATATTGCCGTCCGTCATCTGAAAGCAATCAAGGATACAGGTAACAATCTTCTGGCGAGCCTTGACAAGTTTGACTGTGTCGGTTTGCTTGACGGATATTTCCCACACAGCGACTTTTTTGTTGAGTTTGAGAGGTTTGACAGGCATTTCGACAAACTTAAAAGGCTCGGTACCAAGATTGATTATGTCAGCATCTGTTCCCCAAACTATCTTCACGATTCACACATCAGGTTCGCGCTGAGGCACCAGGCTGATGCCATCTGCGAAAAACCCATAGTGCTGAATCCCTGGAATGTGGATGCACTTCAGGAAATTGAGAATGAAACCGGCAGGAAGACATACACCATACTTCAGCTCCGTCTTCATCCCGCCATAAGGGCTCTCAGGGAAAAGATAAGTAAAGGCCCCCAGAACAAGATGTATGATATCGACCTCACCTATATTACAAGCAGGGGGAACTGGTATTACATTTCCTGGAAAGGTGATGTTCAGAAATCGGGGGGGGTTGCAACCAATATAGGCATTCATTTCTTCGACATGCTCGGATGGATCTTCGGAGATACCACCAAGAACATAGTTCATATGTCGCAGCCCAACAAAGCCGCCGGTTACCTGGAGCTGGAGAACGCGAGGGTCAGGTGGTTCCTCAGTATTGATGCCAACGACCTGCCACAGGCAGCAAGGGAAGCCGGCAAGAGGACCTACAGGTCAATCTCTGTCGAAGGAGAGGAGGTGGAGTTCAGTGACGGTTTCGGGGAGCTTCACACGACATCGTATCAGGAAATACTGGCAGGAAGGGGCTTTGGACTCAATGATGCAAGGCAATCGGTGATAACAGCCTTCACCATAAGAAATTCAAATCCCGTTGGACTCGTCGGCGACTACCACCCGATGCTAAGATTTACGGACAAGAAGAAACATTCAAAATAGATCATGAAGAAGAATAAAATACTTGTAACAGGAGGAACGGGATATATAGGCTCCCACACGGCGGTGGAACTGATAGAAGAAGGATTTGAAGTTGTCATCGCCGACAATCTGTACAATTCAGAGGCAGTGGTTATCGACCGTATTGCTTCCATTACCGGAAACAAACCGGCGCTTTCGGTTTTTGATCTCTGCGACCGCGAAAAGCTTGATGCCTTCCTTAATGAGCAGGGGGATATATCAGGCATTATTCACTTTGCCGCGTACAAGGCTGTAGGGGAATCGGTTCACAAGCCTCTCGAATATTACCGCAACAACCTGGTATCGCTAATGAATCTTCTTGATGCCATGAAAAAGCGGGGCATTCCCCATTTCGTTTTCTCATCGTCCTGCACTGTTTACGGTCAGCCCGACAAGCTTCCTGTTTCAGAGGATGCTCCGGTAAAGCCTGCAATGTCGCCATACGGGAACACAAAGCAGATAGGCGAAGAGATTATCCGCGACACCGTGATGGCAGGCGAGGGATTAAATGCCATATCGCTGAGGTATTTCAACCCCATCGGAGCGCATCCTTCGGCACTGATTGGCGAACTGCCCAGGGGTGTCCCTGAAAATCTTGTGCCGTTTATAACCCAGACAGCCTACGGACTCAGAAAGGAACTCAAAGTATTCGGTGATGACTACAACACCCCCGATGGTTCCTGCATCAGGGATTACCTCCACGTGGTTGATCTTGCAAAGGCGCATGTGACAGCAGTAAAAAGGCTTCTTGAAGGAAAAAACAAGACATCCTATGAGGTATTCAACCTTGGCACCGGAAAAGGTGTTTCGGTACTCGAAGCCATCAGCTCCTTTGAACGGGTTTCGGGTGTAAGCCTCAACTACCGGATCACAGACCGGAGGGAGGGCGATATTGAGCAGATCTGGGCTGATCCTTCATATGCCAACAAAGAACTGGGATGGAGAACCGTAAGCACCCTCGATGAAGCGATGCTTACTGCCTGGGAATGGGAAAAATACATCAGGAAACAGCAATGAAATGGGAAAATCAAAAACACTTCTTATCACCGGAGGAGCCGGTTTTATCGGTTCGCACGTCGTAAGACGTTTTGTAAAGGGATATCCCGGCTACAGGATTGTCAATGGCGACAAACTGACCTATGCAGGAAACCTCGAAAACCTGACTGACATCGAGAATTGCCCTAATTATGCCTTCGAAAGGACCGACATAGTAAACAAGCCGCAGGTTATGGAGCTCTTCAGGAAATATGACTTTGATGCTGTTATCCACCTTGCTGCTGAATCGCATGTCGACAGGTCAATAAGCTCACCTGACGATTTTGTTTTTACAAACATTGTCGGTACGGTCAACCTTCTCAATGCAGCTCTTGCTGCATGGAAGGACAGGCCTGCGGGAAAACTATTCTACCATATATCGACCGATGAGGTTTACGGCTCGCTTGGTGATGAAGGACTCTTTACCGAAGATTCGCCCTATGATCCCAAAAGTCCGTATTCCGCATCTAAGGCCGCTTCCGACCACTTGGTAAGAGCCTATGGCCACACTTTCGGTCTGCCGGTTATAATCTCAAACTGTTCTAACAACTACGGGCCGAACCAGTTCCCCGAGAAACTGATTCCGCTTGTAATCAACAATATAAGAAACAACAGGCCCATTCCTGTTTACGGCAGGGGCGAGAATGTCCGCGACTGGCTTTATGTTGAGGACCATGCCGCCGCCATTGACCTTATATTTCACGGGGGAAAAGAAGGTACGACCTACAACATCGGGGGCAACAATGAATGGAAAAATATTGACCTGATCATACTTCTTTGCAGCATTCTCGACAGAAAGCTTGGAAGGCCCTCAGGCACTTCCGAAAAGCTTATCACCTTTGTGAAGGATCGTCCCGGACATGATCTGAGATATGCCATTGATTCCTCCAGACTGCGTTCGGAGCTCGGATGGAAGCCTATTCCGGAATTTGCGGAAGGACTTGAAAAGACTGTTGACTGGTATCTCTCCAACGACAAGTGGCTCGCGGGAGTAATATCGGGAGACTATGAGAAGTATTACGAGAAGCTGTATTCAGGCAGATAGCTGTCAGCTGCTGATTCTTGACATTCTTTCTATCAGTTCATTTCCCAGAGCGTTTTTCTGCTCTATATGATCCTGGATTGCAGAGACAACACCGTTCGACTCGAATGCACCCCTTACCTGTTCAAAGTCAAGTTTCTTGACCTCCTCGCCGCCGTCGATCCCGAATCCGGTCATCGACGAGAGAGTGAACTCCTTCCTGGCATCCTCATAAAGCAGCTTATCGAGATCAATAACGCTCTTTTTCCAGCGTTCGGTTATCTTAATGACGTCGGCGGCCGTGAAATCCTTTACCATTTTACCTTCCTCCTGCTCAATCCTTTCGCAGGCCCAGGTCCACTCCCACTTGTAATATGAATGGTGCATCTTCCTGAATGCATCGGCCACTCCCTCAATAGTGCTTACCACACCCTTTTCGATATCGTCAAGGAGCTTGCTTACAGCCCTGACGGGAGCTATCAGTCCCGCGAGATCGACCCACTCGCCTTTACCCATTGACTGATCGGGCTTTAACCTTTGCTGAAGTTCACTATTCGATTTGAATTCAGTATGCTCGAGGCGTTTTATGAGTGAGTTCCCCAGGAATTTATCTATACCGGTCTGGTACATCTGAATTCCCTTTTCCAGGCAGGCTCCATTGATTTTCATGTTATTGTATGAATAGGAGCCTGAAACGGGGCCTGATACCGATTTGAGTTTCTTCAGAAGTTCTCTCCCCTCGAACATTTTTCTTATGGTATATGGGCTAAGAAGGTTGAAGTTCACCTGATCGAGTTTCTCGGGGTCCTTTCGCCTGTCGCGCAAGGGCCACTTCTGTGCATCCCTGATGGTTCCCACGCTACGCAGGTTAATGCCCGGAACGAGGATGCTTTCGTCATTGTTCTCAATAAGGTAAGAAAAGGGCAGGGATGAGGTATCCATATTCTTGACGTGACGTCCCATTATAAGGGTGTACGGACCAATCCGTGCAGGCCACAGCACGTACGAATCGCTTGTTGTCTTGGAACCTCTTTCCATGATTCCCTGATGTATCGGCCCGAGCTTGTACATATGGTTGCTCTGGTTCGAGCCGCTTCCGGCATTCATGAATGAAAATATACCGGCAATAAGAAGAGTTGATTTATGGTGAGTAACCGTGTATGGTCCTGCAAATATCGAACAGGCTTCTCCGTGATATCCTCCGCAGTTGGCAAAGAACAGTGAGTTCTCAGCTGAATAGTGCTTCCCGAGAACGCAGCCCTGACCAATAAAGCACTTGTCGATAAGGGTCGATTCGGTAACGATGGAACCGGAACAGACTATGAAATATTCCATGATTACTCCAGGGCCGATAAAGACAGGATCTTCAGCGCAGCTGTTTATTGAACCCTCATGGAGGTTTATTGCCCCGTCGATCCTGGTATGGGGACCGATTCTGACATTTTTGATATTACGGCAGCTTACTATTTTTGAACCATCGCCGATACTACCCATGTTTGATCTGATTGATTCGGAATAGTCGCTTACCATCTTTTCCATATTCAGGATCGCCTTGTACCTGTGCCGGTATAACGCTATAATATAAGCTTCGTGTGCTGAGAGCTTATCCCAGATCCTGACGGCTCTCCCACCCGTTTCATTCAGCACTGCCACCCTGGTACCGTTGCCGAAGGTCGACATGCCTTCCGTGTGTATCTTGCTGCAGTTCCTGATAACAACATTGTCGCCTATATTGTAGTTGGCAATGTATTCGCCCACGTTGCAAATCACCACGTTCGATCCGATGTTGCAGTTATGGATATGGGCATTTGATATTCCCGATCTGATCCTCACCCCCGATTCGTCGGTATGCGTCCCGTTAAGTCTGCCAAGCTTTACCGTACCTGAAAAGGTTACATTGACATATCTCGAAGGATCGAAGCTCTCTGCGACCTGCACTCCCGACCAGTCATCACAGCTGCATCCGTTGTGTTCGAGGCTGATGATTTCTTCCTTAGTCAGTTTCCTGTGTTTTATTGCGGACTTCATAAGAAGGATATTTTCTGTTTGATCAAGGCAACTAGATCCTTGAACCGATTATTAAAACAAGAAGCGTTATTCGTTCCCCTTAGCTGAAAAAACGAAGAAAATCAGAAAAATATTGCGGAAAAAAGGAAAGATCTCAAAGATGATCAGGAGAGTAGCATGTCGTAGAAATCATTGTATGCATCGATATATCCTTCTTCATCCTGGACAGGAAGAACCGGTTTGCCGGTATTATTTATATGCTTTTCCAGTTCCGGGTTTATCTTCTCGCTGCCGATGATAACGGCATCCGAGTATTTTATTGCCAGTTTTGACACATTCAAAAAGTCGGGTGTCTTGATCAGCTTAAGGCTTTCCCCATCGATCCCGTCGAACCTGAGCTTATCGGCAAAACTGGCTCTGAATGGAGTTTTAAAATCGTTATTGTAGACCGAGTATATGATCTTGTAATTATTGAACAGCGGGTCGTCGTGGTAGATGTTCCTGAGGTAAACAGGTACCAGTGAGCTCATCCAGCCGTGGCAATGAACCAGGTCGGGAGCCCATCTTAATTTTTTAACTGTTTCAATAACCCCGCGGGCAAAGAAAAGGGCACGTTCGTCATTATCTTCGAATTCCTTGCCTGAGGCATCGCACACCGTAAACTTTCTCTGGAAATAATCATCATTGTCAATAAAGTAGACCTGCATCCTTGCCGACTGTATTGACGCAACTTTTATAATGAGAGGGCGATCGGTATCGTCGATGATGAGATTCATTCCTGAGAGTCTGATCACTTCATGCAGTTGGTTTCTTCTCTCGTTAATGCAACCGTATCTCGGCATGAAAGTCCTGATCTCCTTTCCCTTTTCCTGAACCCCCTGTGGAAGATACCTTCCGATCTTAGATAATGTGGTTTCGGTTAAATATGGTGTTATCTCCTGCGAAATAAATAATACTTTCTTACTTTCCATTTACCCTCCTGGATATGCCATTTCTTAACAAATTGCGAAGATAATAATAAAAAATGACAATATAATCAATGCTTTGCATATGCTTTCCCGCAATATTGACCTGAAATTTTTCTTTAATGCCTGTGTAACATGTTCTTTAATTTCTTATAGGTTTGCATAAAAATACCTGTTAAATCAAAAAAAGATACAAACACAAATAAACTGATCTGAATTTGAGAAAAACATTAATACAAGCCGCCAAGGTCATTGCATTTCTGGCCGCAGGTATCCTTCTTCTTTGGATTGCTTTCAGGACAGTCGACTTCGAGTCGCTCGGTAAAAGCCTGACAGGTGCCAGTTACAAATGGCTGATAGTGTCGGTTCTTTTCGGGCTCATTGCTTACCTGATCAGAGCCCGCAGGTGGGTTATACTCATCAATCCACTGGGTTACAACCCGGGATTCTGGAACACCTTCAACTCAATGATGACGGGCTACCTGGCAAACCTTGTTCTTCCAAGGATAGGAGAAATAACAAGGTGCGTTACCCTTGGCAAAAAGGAAAACATACCCGTCGATCAGCTTGTCGGCACGGTTGTACTTGAGCGGACCATCGACTTATTATCGATAATCGTTATCATGTTCGGCGTGTTCTTCACAAGCGGAAGCAAGATAAGGGAGTATCTGAACGAGGCAGTCATGGATCCCTTCAGGGAAAAGGTTATTTCCGCGTTTGGTTCAGCCTCGGTACTCTGGGGAGTTCTCTTCATTTTATCAGCTCTTTCTCTTTTCCTTCTTTTTAGGTATAAAAAGAAACTCCGCAACACCAGGTTCTTTTCGAAGATCTTCAATATTGCCAGAGGGGTTGTCAACGGATTCCGGACCATTCTGAAGCTCAAAAGAGGCTGGGAATTCGTTTTTCACACCATACTTATCTGGTTCAGTTATGCAATGATGACCTGGGTTGTCGTTTTCAGTCTCGAAAGCACCTCCTATCTTTCCTTCGGCGACTCACTCTTCATACTTGTCATTGGAAGTATTGCAATGTCGGCACCGGTGCAGGGGGGCATGGGAGCCTTCCATTATTTTGTCTCAAGGGGGATAGCCTTTGTCGAAGGAGTCAGTATTGAAGATGCCTCGGCCTATGCAATACTAACCCACGAATCGCAGCTTCTGCTGGGTTTGCTGCTGGGAGGGCTGGCTTTCTGGATGCTTTCACGAAAAAAACGAGAAGAAACAAACAATGGCTAAACAGAAGACAATATTCGTTTGCCGGAATTGCGGGGCGGAATCTACCAAATGGATTGGGAAATGTCCTGCATGCAAGGAATGGAACAGCTACCATGAAGAGATCATTGCTCCTGCGTCATCGCCCGGCAAAACCTTTCTTGCCGGAAAGGATAAAAAGAAGCCCGAACTGCTGAGCAATGTCAGGTCGGATGAGCAGAACAGGCATTTTACGGGCATCAGCGAACTTGACAGGCTGCTGGGAGGCGGAATGGTTCCGGGATCGCTTATTCTGCTTGGAGGTGAACCCGGTGTTGGCAAATCAACTCTTGCCCTGCAGATTGCATTGACCATGAGTGACAGCAAGGTCCTATACGTTTCGGGCGAAGAGAGCGAGGAACAGATAAGCCTCAGGGCCAGAAGGATAAAAAAGATCAATCCCGCCTGCTATATCTACAGCGAAACCGATCTGGAGAATATTCTTATACAGGCCGACAATCTGAAGCCGGAGCTGATAATTGTCGACTCGATCCAGACCATTCATACCGGGATACTCGACTCATCAGCCGGTACGGTTTCGCAGATAAGGGAGTGTTCGGCAAGTCTTCTCAAGTATTCCAAGATAAGCGGCACTCCGGTCTTCCTTATAGGACACATCACCAAGGATGGAACTCTTGCAGGTCCCAAGGTACTTGAACACATCGTGGATGTCGTTCTCTACTTCGAGGGTGACAACAATTACATTTACAGGCTGCTCAGGTCGGTAAAAAACAGGTTCGGTTCAACCTCGGAACTCGCCATATTCGAGATGGCCGGCGATGGTCTGAGGGAAGTGGCAAATCCTTCGGAAATGTTCATCAACCAGCATGATGATCAGCTGAGCGGCATTTCAATTGCCGTCACAATCGACGGCATCAGGCCCTTCCTCATCGAGACCCAGGCCCTGGTAAGCACTGCAGTTTACGGAACACCGCAGAGAAGCTCGACCGGCTTCGACCTGCGCAGGCTCAACATGCTGCTGGCTGTTCTTGAAAAAAGAGCCGGTTTCAGGCTGGGAGTCAAGGATGTTTTTCTGAATATCACAGGAGGCATAAAAGTGGATGACCCGGCTATCGATCTGGCGATAATAAGCTCAGTCCTTTCATCGAACCTCGATATCGCTGTTGACAAGAAAATCTGCTGTTCGGGTGAGGTAGGGCTTTCAGGTGAAATAAGACCTGTATCACGGATTGAACAAAGGATCAGGGAAGCTTCAAAAATGGGATTCAGAAGTATCTATATCTCGAGGTTCCACAGGAATCTGTCGCTGAAAGATATTGATATAGAAGTGAAGCGCGTCGGCAAGGTGGAAGAGCTGGTAAGGTCGCTCTTCAGCTGAACCGGATCACTGCTGCTCCGACCGGCCTGTCTGGATCACGCGCCGGATTTGTACCAGATGATGTCAGATTGTTAATATCTTTCTCTTATATAACCACCCCTTCGTGAGCTTTCTCTCTTTGCCTTGTCACAGTCGAGTTCGATACTGAAATTTGCAGGGTATTCGAACTCATCCGACTGCATATCGGCAAAAAGAGGGTCTGCGTACAGTTTCTTCAGGAAAAGAGCAAACACGGGCAGAGCCATGGCAGCGCCCTGTCCTTCGCTGAGAGTCTCAAAATGGATTGCCTGGTCTTCCCAGCCGCTCCAGACTCCGGCCACCAGGTTGGGAGTGACACCCATGAACCATCCGTTAGCATTGTTCTGGGTGGTCCCGGTTTTACCTCCGATCTGGTTCAGCAGAAGATATGGTTCTCTCCTGAGCCGGTTTCCCGATCCTATCTGCACCACTCCCTGAAGCAGGTCGAGCATCAGGTAAGCCTGTTCCTCACTCAGTACCTCCTCTATCTGCTGCGAGAACCTTGAAATAACATTGCCGTTCTTATCCTCGATCCGGGTAACGTACATCGGCCGAGTATAAACACCCCTGTTGGCGTAAGTTGAATAGGCGCCCACCATTTCCTCGAGTTTGATATCCGAGGTCCCCAGGAATATTGACGGTACAGGATCGATGAAACTTCTGATACCCATTCGCCTCATAAGGTCGACAACAGCCGATGGTCTGAACATCTGCATGAGCCAGGCTGAAATATAGTTTTCCGATTGGGCCAGTCCCCATTTGAGGGTTACCATTTTGCCGTGGTAGTCCTTGGGTCCTGAGCTTCTGGGAATCCAGGGTACCGAGTCGCCAGGCAGATCAAAGGACCGTGGAATATTCTCCACCTCATCGCATGGAGTGTAACCGTTCTGCATCGCGACCGTGTAAAGGAATGGCTTGATAGTGCTTCCCACCTGCTTCCTCTGCTGGGTAACCGCATCCCATTTGAAATACCTGAAATCAGGTCCCCCGACATAGGCCCTTATATATCCGGTATGCGGATCCTCGACAAGGAAAGCGGAACGTATGAAATACTTGTAATAGCGCACGGAATCGTAGGGCGTCATAATAGTATCGATCTCCCCCCTCCATGAAAAAACCTTCATGGGAACTTTCGTGTTGAAGGCAAGCATTATGGAATCTTCGGGGACTCCCCTTGCCCTCATCATAATATACCTGTCACTGTCCTTTACGGATCTCATTAACAGGTCTTCAACCTGTTTCTTGGTGATATCGTTGGAATACGGAGGGTTCCTGAAACTCTTTGCCCGTTTAAGGAAGCCCGGCTGAACATCCTTCGAAAGGTGTTCTGCAACGGATTCTTCGGCATACTGCTGCATCCGCGAGTTGATAGTGGTATAAATCTTCAGCCCGTCCTTGTAGATGTCGTAGAATGTGCCGTCGGGTTTTTTGTTCTTGTTGCACCAGCCGTAAAGAGGGTTGTTGTTCCATTCCCACAGCGCCTCCTCGTATGAGGATTCCCTCTCATACCTGTTCCGGTCCGGTTCTGGCCTTCTCATAATATTCCTGAGATACTCCCTGAAGTATGTGGCAAGGCCTGTATTGTGATCTTCCAGATTAAAGTCAAGCTCTATCGGAAGCTGTTTAATGGAATCAGCTATCTGGGGGTGAAGGTATCCGTACTTGGCCATCTGGGAAATGACTATATTCCTTCTCGCGAGCATCCTTTCAGGGAATCTTCTTGGGTTATAAGCGCTTGAGTTTTTGAGCATTCCCACGAGTACGGCAGCTTCTTCTATTTTCAGTGAGTCGGGAGTGGTGTTGAAATACACTCTTGCCGCCGATCTTATTCCGATTGCCTGGTACAGGAAGTCATACTTATTAAGGTACATGGCAATGATCTCTTCCTTTGTGTAGCTGCGTTCGAGTTTCACTGCAGTCTGCCATTCCTTGAATTTGGATAAGCCGAGCCTTATCTTCCGTGTGAAGTTTGAAACCCTGGCAGTATCGCGGGGATACAGGTTTTTGGCAAGCTGTTGTGTTATTGTGCTGCCTCCTCCCGTATTCTGTCCTAACAGGATGGTACGGATAATGGCCCTCCCGAGTCCCCTCACATCTATCCCCGAATGCCTGTAATACCTTATGTCTTCAGTGGCAATAAGTGCATTGACGACGTAGGGGGAAAGATCCTTGTAATCAGTCCAGGTCCGGTTTTCTATGCTTATTTTTCCCAGAAGCACCCCGTCTTCGGAGTAGACCTCGGCAGCCAGGTTGTACTCGGGATTTTCAAGCTCGGTGAACGAAGGCATCGGACCAAGTTTTCCCCGGGATATCAGAACGAACAGGATAACAACTATAATGAACGGTACTGTGAAGATTGACCAAAACCATATCAGGTATTTCCTGTTTGTTGATTCACCTTTCATTAGCATCAATAGTTTGGCCAAAAATAGTAATTAATAAAGAATCTTAACCGTTTATTTTGAAGTTTGAACCCTAAATGATTTACTTTGTCCAGATTTTTGGAAGAGCTAAAACAATCCTGCATGATCGAAAACCTAGTAATTGTTGAGTCGCCGGCTAAGGCAAAAACCATTGAAAAATACCTTGGGAAGGATTTCCGGGTCGTTTCAAGTTTCGGCCATATCAGGGATCTTAAGAAGAAGAATCTCGGCATCGACATTGAAAATGACTTTAGTCCCGAGTATGAGATACCTAAAGAAAAATCAAAAGTTGTAGCTGAACTCCGCAAGGCTGCAGCTCAATCTAAAAATATCTGGATTGCCTCCGACGAGGACCGGGAGGGAGAAGCCATAGCATGGCATCTTGCCAGTGTTCTGGATCTCGACCTGGAAACCACCAGGAGGATAGTGTTCCACGAGATTACAAAGGATGCAATCACCAATGCCATTCTGAATCCCCGCAAGGTTGACATGAACCTTGTCCATTCCCAGCAGGCGAGGCGTATCCTCGACAGGATCGTGGGATTTGAGATCTCGCCGGTTCTCTGGAAAAAGGTTCAGCCCTCCCTCTCGGCCGGAAGGGTCCAATCGGTAGCGGTAAGGCTTATTGTCGAAAGGGAAAGGGATATAATTGCTTTTAAAAGCGAATCTTCATTCCGGGTGAACGGCATTTTCATGACCGAAAAAGACAAGAATGACAGCAATCTTATCAGAGCTGAGGCAGCAAGGAAATTCCCTGATGAGAAGGAAGCAGCGAAATTTCTCGAATTATGCGCGGCCTCTGAGTACAAGGTATCATCTGTAACCGTTAAACCCGGGACACGTTCCCCCGCTCCTCCCTTCACCACTTCGACACTGCAGCAGGAAGCCTACAGGAAGCTGGGCTTCTCTGTATCCCAAACCATGACAGTAGCCCAGAAGCTATATGAAGCCGGGAAGATAACATACATGAGGACCGACTCTACAAACCTGTCAAAGCTTGCTCTTGCAAAATCGCGTGAAGTAATTGTTGCCGAATTCGGCGAGAAATATTCAAAAACCAGGCAGTTCAGGACGAAATCGAAGGGAGCACAGGAGGCTCATGAAGCTATCAGGCCTGCATATCCCGATGTAGCCACAATATCCGGCAACCAGAATGAAAAGAGGCTCTATGAGCTTATCTGGAAAAGAACCATTGCCTCGCAAATGGCCGATGCCGAAGTTGAAAGGACAACCATTTCAATTGAAATGAACAACTCTCCTGTCTTGTTTTCCGCCAACGGCGAAGTTGTTAAGTTCGACGGTTTCCTTAAGGTCTATTCCGAATCGACCGACAGTGAGCACGGCGAAGAAGAAAAGGCAATTATCCCGCCGGTAAAGGCCGGAATGCCTCTCTTCTACGAAACCATTACCGCTACACAGAGATACACAGCGCCTCCTCCCCGCTACACAGAGGCAAGCCTGGTAAAGAAGCTGGAGGAACTGGGAATAGGAAGGCCCTCAACCTATGCACCCACCATCTCGACCATTCAGAAGAGGGGTTATGTGATGCGCGAGGACAGGCCCGGGGTGAAACGGCAGATCAGGATTATCACCCTTTCAAAGGGAAAGACCTCGGTGTCAGCCAAAACCGAAATTGCAGGAAAGGAGAAGTCAAAGCTCTTTCCGCAGGATATCGGTATGATGGTGAACGATTATCTTGTCGAGAGTTTTCCCGAGATCGTCGATTACAATTTCACTGCCGAAGTGGAGGAGCAGTTTGACAGGATAGCTGAAGGCAAGCTTAAACTGACCGGGATGCTGGAGAAATTCTACAATAACTTCCATAAAACCATTGAGAACGCCCTTGAGAAAAAGGTAAAGAAGACCGGAGCCAGGCTTCTGGGAAACCATCCTGAGACGGGAGAGCCGGTATCAGTGAAGATGGGAAGGTTTGGCCCGGTGGCACAGATAGGTGATACTGAAAACGAAGGAAAGCCGCGTTTTGCAAGTCTTGCCAGGAACCAGCTTCTTGAGACGATAACTCTTGAAGAAGCCCTGAATCTGTTCAGGCTTCCGCGCTCGCTGGGAATGCATGAAGGAGGGGAAATGGTAGTCGGGATCGGAAAGTTCGGGCCCTATGTGAGGTACAACGGCAAGTTCTTTTCACTGAAAAAGGGCCTTGATGATCCCTATACCATAACTACCCAAAGGGCTGTTGAGCTTATCCGCGAAAAAGACGAGAGCGACAGGAAGAAGATCATAAAGGATTTCGGCGACATTCAGATCCTTAATGGAAGATACGGGCCTTACATCACCAGGGATAAGAAGAATTACAGGATTCCCAGGGGTAACGATGCTGAAAAGCTGACCAAAGAGGAATGTATGGCTATCATTGAAAAGACAGATAAAAACAAGGCTTAGCCGCGAACAGACCATGATCAACCTGAAAGACTATTTTGATCCTGTAAGCATCGAAAGGCACGGCCTGGAAACGCTTGCCGGAAATGCCGGTTTTCCGCACAACACGGTGATTCACACCGAGAACATGACAATAAGTGATTTCAGCAAGTTCAAGCTGGTACTGATCGGTGTGCCCGACGGTCGCAATTCTGCAGACCCCGGTTCAGCCGAAGCTCCCGATGCAATAAGGCAGCAGCTCTACGGTCTTGCAAGGATACCGGGCAAGACGAAGATTGCCGACCTGGGAAACATGAAACCGGGAATGTCGTTTAATGATACTATTGCAGGTCTGACTGATATTCTCACGACACTGCTGAGCGAAAATGTCTTCCCTGTGATAATAGGAGGAAGCAGCGCCCTGGTTACTGCAATCGACAGGTCGTTCACTCAACTTGGGATTGCTTATACCCTTCTTGCAGTTGATCCGCGCATCGATTACAGTAACAATCCGGAGGTATTCGATTCTGTGAGTTATCTGAACAAGATCATGAGTAGCAGCAAAAGCAGCTTCAGGCACTATATAAACATAGGTTACCAGACCTATCTCAACGATCAGCAGGTGCTGAACAGGTTTTCGAGGCGTCATTCCGAGATGGTAAGGATAGGGGATGTTAGGCAGGCGGTATATCTCATGGAGCCTCTTTTCAGGGATTCTGATGCTGCCATATTTGATATTTCAGCTGTAAGGCAGTCGGATGCACCCGGAACAGCGATGCCATCGCCCAACGGATTCTACGGAGAAGAGATCTGTCTTCTGGCAAGATATGCAGGTATATCCGACAACCTTAAGGTTTTCGGGCTCTTTGACGTGAATCCCGGTCTTGACAACAGGAACCAGACAAGCGGGCTGGCCGGCCAGATACTATGGTTTTTCCTTGAGGGCTTTTCTCAGAAGCAGTATGAGACACCGGCGCTGAGCAACAGCAATACCGGAAGGTTCACCAGGTATCACCTGAAGCTGACTGATCTCGAGGAGGATCTGATCTTTGTAAAGAGCAATCTGACTGAAAGATGGTGGCTCGAACTAAAGGACGAAAACAACAGGAATACCTACATCTCCTGCTCACACGACGATTATCTGAAAGCCAACAGGAATGAGATCCCTGACAAATGGGTTCTTGCTTCGGGCAGATTAAAATCCTGATCGTTCAAATAATTTCATTTCTTTCACGTTTTCAGGAAGATTTGGAATATTCTTTGTGGATACACTTGATCAGGAATGTTAAAAGTTTTGACCGCGCCCAAACGGGTTTGCATACTTTTATTTTTTTTGTGTTACTTTATAAGTTCAACTAATGAACTTAATCCACTTACTATAATTAATAAGGTGAAAAAGTCAACCCTACTATTCCTGTTCATTCTGCTTGCCTTCACCCCCGGTAATGCGCAGCAGGATCCCATAACCAGCAACTATATGTTCCACACCCTGAGCTTCAATCCTGGTTATGCAGGTAGCTCTGGTATGATATGTGCAACGGCTCTGAACCGCCAGCAATGGTTAGGCTTCGAAGGCGCTCCCTCGACAACGGTCTTCAACATAAGTGCTCCGGTGTCGCCTTTCGGTATAAGGAGCGGTATCGGACTGATGGTCCAGAACGATGCCCTTGGTTTCGACAAGGACGTAAGCATAGCCCTCTCCTATGCCTATATTGCCGATGTTGGAATGGGTAAGCTCGGCATAGGTATCAATGCAGGAATGATGAATATGACTCTCGATCCGGAATGGTCGATTCCATCGGGGGATATCTTCACTCCTCCCTCGGGCGATCCGAATATTCCAGAAGGAAAAGAGAGTTCGGTGAACTTCGATGCCGGTCTGGGTGTTTATTATACCACTGATAAATATTACGCGGGAATTTCGGTGACTCACATAAACCAGCCAAACGTGAAATTCACAAAGGGAGTTTCATATATCAGCCGTCATTATTATGCAACAGCGGGTTACATATTGCAGCTCCCGAATCCCTCTCTGGAACTGCTGCCATCAGTCTTCGCGATCAGTGATGGAAAAACAATACAATTTTCTGCAACTTCTCTTATAAGATACAATAAAAAGGCATGGGGAGGCGTTTCTTACAGACCGGGCGATGCGCTGGTGGGAATTGCTGGGATTGAATTGTTTAATGGTATCAGAGTCGGATACGCCTACGACTTCCCGATCTCGGATATCAGAAAAAACACACACGGATCGCACGAGTTTATGGTGAATTATTGTTTCAGTCTCAGTACGGGCAGGAGCCCGATGAGATACAAGAGCATAAGGTTCTTATAAATTTTAAAACAGTTACTTACAACACAAAGTTTTTTAGAATAATGAAACCCACATGTATCAAATACGCAAAAACGCATGGTTATAAATTTCTACCATGTGGGTTCCATCATACCATTAAATTCAAAATTATAATATGATGAAAAAGGTAATCCTTCCGGCTCTGATAATTATGGTATTGTTGGGCGGATGTAAGTCGTCGGATAATGGTGAGCTGACGGGAGTTCCGGGAAGAAAGAATTTCTTTGAACCGGAACCTCTCGAGATGGCTTTCATCCCAGCAGGTAGTTTTACTATGGGTCCGAGCGAACAGGATGCGATCTTCGCGATGAACAGCATCTCAAAAACCGTTACCGTTGAGGCCTTCTGGATGGACCAGACTGAAATAACCAACAATAAGTATCGTCAGTTTGTTTATTATGTAAGGGATTCCATTCTCAGGACCAAGCTTGGAGAGGCACAGGTTCCCGACCGCGATTATTTTGTCGTTGACAGGGACGGCAATCCGGTTGACCCGCCAGTAATCAACTGGGCTGAGAAGATTGACCCCAGGGAAGAGACCACGGCAGCCGTTCTCGAAGAGATGTACTATCCTCCCGAGGAAAGGTTCAACGGCAAGAAGCAGATTGATGTCAGAAAGCTGAACTACACCTATTTCTGGGTTGATTACCAGCAGGCGGCAAAAGCCAAATATGTCAACGACTATGCAAACAACACGTGGAAGTATGTCGGACAGGTGATTGACCGTAATGGAAATATAACTGAAGTAAAAAACCGTTCATCCTTTATCAGGCATGATACCATTAATATATATCCCGATACGCTTTGCTGGATCAGGGACTTCACCTATTCCTTCAACGATCCTCAGGCAGATCTTTACTTCTGGCACCCGTCGTTTGACGATTATCCGGTTGTAGGCGTATCATGGTCGCAGGCCAAGGCATTCAGCAGGTGGAGAACCGATTACATGAACACGGCTCTTAGGAAAAACGGTATTCCCGACGTGCAGGCCTACAGGCTGCCGCTTGAAACAGAATGGGAATATGCTGCAAGGGGAGGCCTCGATCTCTCGATGTACCCCTGGGGCGGGCCCTACACCAGGAATTATGAGGGCTGTTTCCTTGCCAACTTCAAGCCCCTTCGCGGGAACTATATTGATGACGGTACCGTATATACAGCAAAAGTCGGATCCTATGAACCCAATGAGTTCGGACTGTTCGACATGTCGGGAAACGTTGCGGAATGGACACTCGGTGCATACCATCCCTCTGCATACATTTTCGAGCACGACCTGAATCCCAACTACGAGTACAATGCGCGTCCTCAGGATCCGCCGGTACTCAAGCGTAAAGTCATAAGGGGCGGTTCCTGGAAGGACATCTCCTATTTCCTTCAGACCAGTTCAAGGGA
Organism: Bacteroidales bacterium; assembly: GCA_034679225.1. Classification (GTDB taxonomy): domain Bacteria; phylum Bacteroidota; class Bacteroidia; order Bacteroidales; family VadinHA17; genus LD21. The sequence goes on from JAXDBC010000047.1 coordinate 37,113, forward strand.
TTACGAATATCAGGATTCCACCAAATCCTATATCGGATTCCGTAATGTAAGATCTTACATAGGAGTAAATTGATAAGAGATCATACACGTTGGAAAAAAGTTAATCAGAATTATTATAACCTTTAAATAACCAGTTAAATGAGCCTATCAGAAATAGTTCAGTCGAGCGGATACAAGAACTTCATGGCCAAACTGTATGGTATTGGCGCATCGGTTGTTATCGTTGGTGCATTGTTTAAAATACAGCACTGGAATGGTGCAGGATTAATGCTGACTGTCGGTTTGTTCACAGAAGCTATCATTTTCTTCTTTTCAGCGTTCGAGCCGCTTCATGAAGAGGTCGACTGGACACTGGTTTATCCTGAACTTGCCGGTATCAAAGAGGATGTACCTCCCGCTGCCCCCAGGGCAGTATCAGGCGGATATGTCGGAGCAATCGGCGGAAGTGTTAGCGGTGGCGGCGGTGCCGGAGTAGTCGGCGGAAGTTTTGGCAGTGGCGGCGGTGCCGGAAGCGGTTCCTATGCACTTTCAAAATTCGATCAGTTGCTGGAAAGCGCTGACATCACACCCGAATTGTTCCAGAAGCTGGGAGTCGGCATGAAGAAATTCAGCGAAGCCACATCCAACATAAACGTAATGGGCGACATATCAGCTGCTTCATCTAAGTACATGAACACGATTCACGAAGCCGATTCAGCTCTTGGCAAACTGGCCGAGTCATACCAGACGACCGCCAAAATAATTGGCGACTCGAACATGAATTACGGCAAGCTTGCCGAGTCATATTCAGTTATTGAATCGGGCGGCAAATCGTACCAGCAGCAGCTTGAATCTCTTAACAAGAACCTGTCGGCCCTCAATGCAGTTTATGAATTGCAGCGCAAGGGAGTGGATGAACATCTCAGGGAATCGGAAAACCTCCAGAAAGGTATTCAGTCGCTCATGAAAGACCTATCAGAATCGGCCGACGATACCAAAAAATATCGTGACCAGATGACCAGACTAAATGAAAACCTCGCGGCGCTCAACAATGTATATGGCAATATGCTTGCTGCCATGAATGTAAAATAAACGTGGCATTTTAATCCAAAACTAAACAATCTTAGAAAATGGCTCACGAGAGGCTATCACCACGGCAAAAGATGATCGGTATGATGTATCTGATTCTTACCGCCATGCTTGCACTTAACGTGTCGAAGGAAGCCGTGGAAGCATTCAAGAAAGTTGACAAGAGTCTGACCACGACACTCGTTAATTACGACAAGAAAAACAACCGTATTTATGACGAGTTCTCCCGGGCGGCAAACGAAAATCCCACGAAAGCAGGGAAATACCGTGATGCAGCCATGGAGGTTAAAAGTCGTGCCGACGAGATATTCAACTTTATTCAGGATCTCAAGATCGAAATAATACTAACGGCAGAAGGCCCGGAAACGGAGGCTGTAGTCGGAAGGGATATTTTCATTGATCTTGTCAAGAAGATTGATGAAAACAATGTTCCATCACAGATACTTATAGGCTATGATGAAAACGGAAAGGCCTCGTACCTGAAAGCCTTGATAAACGATTACAGGGAATTCCTTATTTCACAGCTTGACGGCAAGAATCCGCAGGCAGAAGAAACCCTCCGTACCAGCCTAAATACCGACGACGGACGCGACCCCGACGGGCAGCCCAACAAATGGGAGAACCTGACTTTCCAGACTTTGCCTCTGGTGGCTGTTCAGACCGTTCTTTCCAAGATGCAGGTTGACGTCAGGAATGCCGAGACCGAGGTTCTGAACCATCTGTATTCACAGATCGATGCAGGTGAATTCAGGGTCAACAAGATCGTTCCGACAGTAGTTCCTGTTACCAACTACGTAACCCAGGGCGGCGACTATGAGGCAAGAGTCTTCATATCAGCCATAGACTCCACACAGACGCCGGTTGTTACAGTCAACGGAACCACTCTTCCCGTCGACGATGCCGGAAGGGGTATCTACAAGGTTCGTGCCAGCACGGTAGGACCAAAGTCGTGGGGTGGTGTTATTTCTATAAAGAACCCCTCTGGAACTACCATCGATTATCCCTTCAGTTCATCATACAATGTAGGAGTACCCAACGTTGTGGTCTCCCCTACTGCGATGAACGTAATGTACAAGGGTATCCTCAACCCGATCGACGTATCGGTTCCGGGTGTCGACCCGAGCAAGATAAAGATCAAAGTGGTAAACGGAACTGTCACCACTCAGAAGGTAAAAAATTCAAAGGGTGAAAACTTCAGGGGCAACTGGGCAGTTAACCCTACCACGGTAGGCCAGAACGTTCAGGTTGTTGTCTCTGTTACTGATGATGCAGGCAAGACAAACACCTTTTCTCCGATAGAATTCAGGGTGAAGGCTGTACCTGCTCCGGTTGCCGTATTCGGAGGGAAAAGCACGGGTTCAATTGCAAAAAACACTGCCGGAGCACAGACAGGTGTTTACGCATCACTGCCCGACTTTGAATTTGACCTTGTTTACAAGATCACTTCCTTTACGGTTCTCTACACTGACTCACGTGGCGATTTTGAGGAGAAAAGCACTTCCGGATCACTTACGGCGGAACAGAAGAACCTTATCAACCGACTTGCACGCGGCAAAAACCTTTTCATAAAGGACATCAAATGCCTGGCGCCCGACGGAAGATCAATGGATCTGAACCCGATAATATTGAAAATTGATTAAGTAATAAATCCAGATACAATGAACAAGAAAGTCTTTTTTGGAATTATCGCGATCGCGATCGGCACAATAGCCAGCGCGCAGTCATTTGGCGATATTTACCAAAAATCAATGCCGGATAACAAGAAGATCAACTATCCCTACCTTAGGGAGGCTGATGTAATATGGTCACAGAAGATATGGCGTCTCATCGACCTCAGGGAGAAAATGAATCATCCTCTTTACTATCCGATCAAAACCACTCAGGACGGCAGGAAGAGCCTTATCAACATTATCCTTGAAGAGATACGTTCCGGACGTATAGAGGCTTACTCAGCAATGGATTCAAACCTTCCGACAACCTACGACGACATAGAGATCAACATGGGTGCAACCACCAAGGTTCAGTCGATCCAGATAAATGCCGAAGGCCAGACAAGGGACACCACCATCACGGAACAGTCGAAACCAGAGGAGGTGAAGCAGATCCTGGTATATGAAGAATGGTATTTCGACAAGAAGTTGTCGAAGCTCGACGTCAGGATTATCGGACTGATGCCCTACTGGATGGGTTATGACGTCGATGCAGGCCGGGCCCTCAGGAAACCCCTGTTCTGGATAAGGTATGAAGATATCAGGGATGCCCTGGCAAGAAATGAGGTTTTCATGGCGAACAATGACGCCCAGAGAATCTCTTTCGACGACCTCTTTATGCAGAGAAGGTTCGGAAGCGTGATCTTCGGAGAATCAAACGTTTTCGACGACAGGCAGATAAACGAGTATACCGTTGGAAAGGCAACGCTCTATGAAGCTGAAAGGATCAAGAATAATCTGTTCAATATTGAACATGACTTGTGGGAATTTTAATTCCATAACCCAAAGAAAAAGGGCTGCGCGGGCAGCCCTTTTTCTTTTTCAGCAACACCGGTGATGATCACTGATACTTTTCACCGCTTGCATTCTTTACATCCTCAAGATAATTCTTAATATTCTGTTCCTCTTCCTTCTTTACTATAAGAAGGACATCACCCGAATCAACAACGATATAATCCTTCAGACCCTGGACAACCGCTATCCTTCCGGAAGAAATACTGAAAATGTTTCCCCGGCTATCGTATGAAAACACTTCACCGCTTACTTTGGCGTTTCCTTTGCTGTCGGGAACAGAATGTTCATAAAGGGAGCTCCATGTTCCGAGGTCCGACCAGCCGATATCGGTGCACATCACATACACATTTTCGGCTTTCTCCATAATACCGTAGTCGATGGATATGTTGCGGCAGACGGTATAGGTCGTACTAATGAATTTTTCTTCCTCTTCAGTACCGTAAAGATCTCTTCCTTCATCGAAAGTGGAATACATTTCAGGAAGGTACTTTTCAAAGGCATTCAGTATTGATTTGATATTCCAGATAAAGATACCCGAATTCCAGAAGAAATCGCCGCTTTGCAGGAATACCCTTGCCAGATCAATATTAGGTTTCTCCGTGAATGTCTTTACCTTATGGAGGTTTGCAACACCTGTTGACGCCTTTTTCCTGTCGGCCTGGATATAACCGTAACCGGTTTCAGGACGGTGCGGTTCGATACCGAGGGTCAGCAGTGCATCGTTTTCGGCGGCAAAATCAAAGCATCTGTTTATTACTTCAGTGAATTTGTCTTCCTTTATTATAAGGTGATCTGCCGGGGTTACCGTAATCACTGCATCGGGATTCTCCTTCAGGATGCGGAAGGTTCCGTAAGCCAGGCATGGGGCCGTATTGCGTCTTAAGGGTTCGGCCAGTATGTTCGACTTCTTTATGTCGACCTGCCGGGCCACGAGATCCTTGTGTTCCTGACTGGTTACCACATAAATATTCTCTTTCCTGCACACTGTGAGGAACCTCCTGAAGGTCTGCTGTAATAGTGTCTCGCCCGTTCCAAGAATATCAAGGAACTGTTTTGGACGTGCCTGCCGGCTAAGGGGCCAGAAACGGCTTCCCACACCACCAGCCATGATGATCACATATCTGTTGTCCATTGGGAAAAGCTTTTGGAATAAAATGACTATCTGTAATTATACAAAATTATAAAATTTAACTATTAAACCCCTTCCGTCCCGATAGTTATCAGGCAGGAAAAGAGGGTCAGCTAAAATGAAAACACTCAAATTTACTATTTATTGTCTATCCCCTCCGGGAAATGGATTTGACTTAATCCCATAAATATTTGTAATTTTATCGCTCATAAAAATGAGATCATGATCATCAGGTTTTTTGAACAGGTCGGGGCTTACTTCATTCTTCTCAGGAAAGTATTATCCAAGCCTGAAAAACCGTACGTCTATTACAAGCAGACCATGCATGAAATGGTTTTTCTGGGTTTGAATTCGGTTGGGATCATTACCGTCATTTCTTTTTTCATGGGAGCTGTGATAACGCTTCAGACAGCCTACAACACCGAGAATCCGATCTATCCTACCTACCTTATAGGCCTTGGTTGCCGCGATTCCATCCTGCTCGAGTTCTCATCCACTATAACCGGGCTCATTCTGGCAGGAAAAGTAGGTTCGAGCATTGCTTCGGAAATAGGTACCATGAGAGTGACCGAGCAGATAGATGCACTTGAGATAATGGGAGTCAATTCGGCGTCTTACCTTATTCTTCCCAAGATAATAGCCACTCTCCTTTTCAACCCGGTACTCACGCTCATCAGCATCTCGGTTGGTATCTTTGGCGGCTGGATAGCAGGCACCTCTGCAGGAGTGATCACATCGGAGGATTTTATATACGGCATACAGTACGCCTTTATTCCCTATTATGTAACCTACGCCATAATAAAGACGCTCTTTTTCGCGTTCATCATCGCGACGGTTTCCGCGTACCACGGCTACAGGATCGAAGGCGGATCGCTCGAGGTCGGCCAGGCAAGCACGAAAGCAGTGGTTCACAGCAGCATCCTGATCCTGCTCTTTAATGTAATCCTTACCCAGCTTCTACTGTCATGATAAGGGTTGAAAATCTTAACAAAGCCTTCAACGGCAAGCCTGTCCTCACTGATATTTCAGTCACTTTTGAAGCAGGCATTACCAATCTGATTATTGGAAGGAGCGGTTCCGGCAAGACTGTTCTGCTCAAGTCGATCGTCGGTCTTCACGAAATAGACAGTGGAAATATCTGGTACGACGACAAGCAGTTCAACATGCTGGAGTTCCGTGAGAAGAAAGAGATCCGCAAAAAGATCGGTATGCTTTTCCAGGGAAGTGCTCTGTTTGATTCCAGAACTGTGGAAGAGAATGTAAGGTTTCCCCTCGACATGTTCACTGACCAGGGCCTGGAGGAGAAGACCGAAAGGGTTAACTTCTGCCTCGACCGGGTTAACATCAGGAATTCAAACAAGCTGTTTCCCTCCGAATTATCCGGAGGAATGAAGAAAAGGGTTGCAATTGCAAGGGCCATAGCCCTCAATCCCAAATACCTGTTTTGCGATGAGCCAAATTCAGGTCTCGATCCGCTTACTGCAATTCTCATCGACGAACTTATAAAGGAGATCACCGAGGAGTACTCGATGACAACCATAGTGAATACTCACGACATGAATTCTGTAATGAAGATCGGTGAGAAGATCATATTTCTGAGCGACGGTGTCCTTTGCTGGGAAGGGAGCAACAAGGAAATTCTTGATTCAGAGTGCAGCACCCTGAACGATTTCGTGTTTGCAAATGCTCTGGCAAAACAGCTCAAAAAGTCGCCGAAATAAAGCTTCAATCAATCTCTTCGTAATCAACATACTCCCCTATTTCCTTCGACACACCCGACTGTTTCTGCCTGTTGTTGCAGTCGGATCTGTCCCGTTGATTTTGCATGTTCTGTTCATGAAAGAACCTTGCAAAGGACCTGACAAGCAGATAAACAACTATGCTGATCAGTATAAAGCGGACTATCATTTTTTTATATAATTACACGTTTTAAGCTATTATAATCTTTCTCTCATCCTGTTCCCGAACACCGGCTGCTTCCGGTGGAATTTCATAAAGTACAGCGCCCTCCGGCTTTTCTGCTAAGCGGCACCGGTTGCGAAAAGAATAAAAACTAATGATCTTTGTCTTCATCCCCCTGGTTTATTTGACCGAACTGTCGATTCTATAGTTGTAGAGGAATCTGTCGGCTCCTCCCACTATCAGGTTCCAACCCGGAGCAGAGGATAGTTTTCCAATGGAGAACATTGATGCTCCCCTCAGTGGGAATCCGCTCATCACCGTTCCTTTGCTGTCGACAAGCCAGATAAGGTTCCGGCCGGCATCAAACAGCCCGATCTTCCTGTCGGAAGAAGAGAATGTGAAATTGATAGGGCCCATTAAACTTTCAGAATCAAAATCCTTCGAAAACATCTCTTTCTGGTTGTGGTCATAAAGATAAAGCTTACTGCTGTCAATGAAAACATATTCCCCAAAACCATCGCCGTCTGCATCAAAAAAATCGAATGAATGTTCAAAGCTAAACTTTCTGAAGCTGGTTTTTTTAACTTCTCCGGTGAATGACACTGTCTGAACCGTTCCATCGGGAGCGGAGCAGACAAGCGAAGGTCTTGATCCGGGCAACAGCCTCATGGCCGATCCCTTAGCCTTTATCACCGCATCATCTGGAATAAGCCTTACCTTGCCCTGCCTGTCGAGGAAGTAAACTGACGATTCATCGGCTATCACGATAAAGTCCTTGCCCGATACCTTGTAGAATCCGGCCTCGGAAGTCACGAGCCCTGCTGTTCTGAACGGTTCCCAGCCCTTCACCACGCTTCCCGACTTATCGTAGCAGTACACAAGCTTATCTTCCCCTGCAATTATGATCCTGTAAGTCCCGTTGTTTTCATAGTCAAACAGGGCGGGAGGGCTTGTTGCAGGCGATCTGAGCCTTACCGGATACCTGTCGACATAATTTCCGTTACGGTCGATAAGATGAAGGTTATTTTTTCCGGCAAAGAGCAGCTGATACTTGCCGTTCCTGTAATAGTCGATCATAAATACAGACCCGATAATCCGTTCCCTTAGCGGAAGTTTCCACAGTACACGGCCTGCAGTATTTATAAGGTAGGCATTGTTTCCCGAATCCTGGATGAATATCTCCTTCGCGCCGGTATTATGGTTGGTGAAAAAGAAGGGCTTTATGGCGGCTGTTGTATCAAGAAGGGTTTCCCATTCCGTTGTCGACTCTTCCATTACGAACTCTTTATAGCTTACCGTCAGGTTATTGTATACCATGCCGTTTACCGATGCCAGCTGGTATCCGACCGACTGGATCTTATCCAGGGTATTCCTGTTGGCTGCCAGGTCACGTGCCAGTTCATTGCCCAGGAAGACGGAGAAGTAGTCAAGGCTCCGTGAGGGGACACAATAGAACAGGTAACCTGCCCGTGAGGGTATCTTCTTCTCAAATTCCCTGTAAAGCAAATCATTGGCCAGTGTCTTGTTAAGCATATTATCGTACAGCAGGCGCGATATTGCAGCATATGAATTACCGGTGATCATATAGTTGTCGTAAAAGGCGAATGAGGAATCGTCGAATCCCGGGGCGAAACCCGGTTCCAGTTCAAGCAGAAGTCCGGGTTTCCCGGTAAGATAGACAGGCACACTGGTTTGTTCGTCGGGTTTGAAGAATGCTTTTTCAGCCCTGTCACCCATAACTTCAAGAAAGATGTTCTCGCACTGCACCCGGTTCCTGAGTTTATATATGACCAGGGTGTTCCGGCTTACCTGGTTGTTCTTTATATCAATATATGCCTTTGTAATCTCATCGCCCAGGTAGGGTCCCAGCCTGCGGGCAAGGCTTGAAGCCTGACTTTCTCCCGGAACAGCCGGCTTTTCAGTGCGTGGAGCCGGCACCATTGTCTCAAACATTGATGTGGCGGACGGGAGTATCCTGTAAGTTTGAAAAGCAATCGGTTCAACCGACCTTAAGCGCGAAAGCCTTTCCGAATCACCGCTGCTCTCTATGTACCCGCTTATGCTAAGTCCGTCTTCCCTGATAAAGATATCTCCACCCGCGCTGCCTCCGAGCTTCAATATCCTGCCGGCAAGGGATGATTTTTCTTCAGGCAGTATTCTTTCGGCAGTCTTTCCGAGGTTTCCGAACACAACAAAGAGTTTGTCGTGGTTTTTCCCCGACGACACAAGTATCTTTGAAAACCCCGGGGCGTTCCTTATATCTGTATCCGCGGCATTCGGAGCCAGGGCATTCAGGGCAAGCTTTCGTGATGTGGTGCAGACAAGAAGTCCGGAGTTAATGGTAACGAACAGAGTGTCGGTCCGGCTGTCGACACTGTAAGGAATCAGCAGGAGTCTCTTTCCCGCTTTCTTTTCCTCGCTTATACGGCTGATCCCGCTTTCGGCAAGGGCTTCCCGGATGTGTCTGTAACCGGTTTCAGCCGGTATCACCTTCGACAGGAATGGAGTGAGCCTGCCATCATTCTCTGAGTGAAAGGAAATGACTGCTGTTCCTTCCTGACTTAGCTTCCTGAAAGCCGCTTTGTTTATCTGGTCGGCAAAATATTTCAGGCGGGAACTGAATCCGTCAAATTCCTTTACATTTTCGATTTCAGAGAAAAGGCCTTTCCCCGTGGTTACAGAGTTGACAAGGTTCCTCAGATCGATTGTCTCGATTACAATACCGGCATCCTCCCCTATTAAGCTGTAAGGATCGGCGACCATTGTAAGTCTGCTCTGTTGCAGGAAATATGCGGCTGCAGCCACTGCAGCAAGCAGTACCGCTATAAGAGTTATGGCAACGCGTCTGGACATCTGAATCAATTTGGCACGCATTTTGATCTTAGCTCAGTACACAGGCAATCTCACACATATAAATCTTGATCCTTCAAGATCAGCCAGGTCAAAAGCCTGGCTTTTATTTTCTATCAGAAAGGCCTGTATCCGATAATCTCCCTTACCTCTCTGACTGTGCGTGCTGCGCTTTCCCTGGCTTTTTCCCCTCCTTCTCTGACTACTCTCGCAAGATAATTATTATCGGCAAGAATTTCGTTCAGTTTTTCCCTTATCGGAGTCAATGTCTTTATAAGATCTTCGGCAAGCTGTTTCTTGAGATCCCCGTAGCGTATCTCGCATGAAGTGTGCTTCCGGCGGAAATGATCAACAACATCCTTCTCAGAAACAACATCCATAATTGTGAAAAGGTTCTTCACCGGCTCCGACATTTCCTGCCCTTTCTCGGTAGGTCCGGTATCGGTCACCGCGCTCATCACTTTCTTTCTGATCGCCTGCGGGCTATCCGAAAGAAAGATCCCGTTCCCTTCGCTTTTCCCCATTTTTCCGCTTCCGTCGAGGCCCGGTATCTTGATGAGCTCATTGCCGAAATTGTATGCATCGGGCTCCGGAAAATACTCAACTCCGTAAATCGTGTTGAACCTGCGGGCAAAACGCCTTGTCATTTCCAGATGTTGTTCCTGATCCTTCCCCACCGGAACCTTGGTTGCCTTGTGAATGATTATATCGGCTGCCATAAGCACCGGATAGGTAAGCAGCCCGGCGTTTATGTTATCGGGATGCTTTCTTATTTTTTCCTTGAATGAAGCCGTGCGCTCCAGTTCCCCGACATAGGCATTCATGTTAAGGAGGAGATATAGTTCCGTGACCTCCGGGACATCACTCTGGATAAACAAGACAGCTTTTTCGGGGTCAATTCCGCAGGCAAGGTATTCAGCAAGCACCTGCTTTATGTTCCCGTGGAGGTCATCGGGTTTTGGATGAGTGGTGAGTGCATGATAGTCGGCTATGAAAAAGTAACACCTGTTCTCATTCTGCATCTTTATAAAGTTCCTGATCGCACCGAAGTAATTTCCAAGGTGTAGTTTTCCAGTCGACCTGATTCCGCTCACAACTGTTTCCATCGCCGTTTCAATAAAATTCCCCGCGAAATTAATTCTTTTTCCGAAAATCGTAACTTTGCCTTTCTACAATACAATGAGGTCATGGAATCAACGAGACAGAAAAAAGTATCCAGGCTCTTGCAGAAGGAGGCAGCCGACCTCTTCCTCAGGAAGGGGAATGAATTTGCTCGCGGTAAAATGATCTCGGTAACGAAGGTCAGGATAAGTCCCGATCTTTCGGTAGCCCGGATATATCTCAGCATATTTCCTTCGGATGGTCAGGAGGGCATTATGAAGGGGATTCAGGATCACTCCCCGAAGATAAGGTACGAGATAGGCAGGAAAGTGGGAAAGCAACTTCGCATAGTACCCGAAATATCCTTTTTCATTGACGACAGCCTTGATTACATTGATAATATTGACCGTATCCTGAAATCCTGAAACTATGCAGTACTATCCTGTCAAGAAGATGGTTGGAGGGATCTTTTCCGGTCCTGTTGTGATGAGAAAGCTGTTCTACCTTTCCCTCGACCTGCTTCTCCTGAGGGCCTGGCATGTCAGAAAGGCACTCAGGGTCCTGTCCAAAAAGTATCCGGGCGAAGCCATGATACTTGATGCAGGTTCAGGTTTCGGGCAGTACACGTGGAGGATGAGCAGGATGAACCGGAAGTGGAGGATAAAGGCTGTCGACATCGATCCGGAACACATAGAAAGCACAAGGGAATTTTTCAGAATGACAGGACTCTCGGAAAGGGTGATCTGCGATAAGCTTGACCTTACAGAACTGAAGGAGGAGGACACCTACGATTTCATACTTTCGGTTGATGTGATGGAACATATAGAAAGAGATGAGCTCGTATTCAGGAATTTCTTCAGGGCTCTCAAACCGGGAGGAACGCTGCTGATATCCACACCCTCCGACATGGGAGGATCGGATGTTTACGGCGAAGGTGAGACATCATTCATCGAGGAACACGTCAGGAACGGTTACGGCATAGGTGATATAACAAGGAAACTTGAATCGGCGGGTTTCAGGAGTATCCGTACAGCATACACTTACGGTAAACCCGGATCGGTTTCATGGCTCCTATCGATGAAATATCCCATCAGGATGCTGAACCGGTCGAAGCTTTTTATGATCATTCTTCCTTTTTACTATATGTTCACCTTCCCCGTGGCTGTTATTCTCAACTTTTTTGATATCTTATTGAAGCATAAAACAGGAACCGGCCTGCTGGTTTCGGCAATCAGGTAAAAAATTGAAACTTCCGCTATACATAGCCAAAAGGTATCTCTTTGCAAAAAAATCAAGGAATGCCATCAACGTCATATCCTCGATATCAGTTGCCGGAGTCACTGTCGGCACCATGGCCCTCATCATAGTCCTGTCGGTGTTCAACGGCCTCGAAACCCTGGTAAGGTCGATATTCAACACCTTCGATCCCGACCTGAAGATCACCGCAGCGGAAGGAAAAACCTTCATCCCCTCTCAGGCATCACTGAACATGCTTTCAAGCGTGAACGGCGTGGCCTGTTATTCCCTGTGCGTCGAGGAAAATGCACTGCTCAGGTACGGCGAAAGGCAGTTTGTTGCCACCATAAAGGGAGTTGATGAAAACTACTCCAGGGTTACCGGAGTCGACAGCTCAATGTGGGACGGGGAATTCATTCTTATGTCTGACCAGGGAAGGCCTTTTGCCATACCCGGCATAGGGATTGCAAACTACCTCGGGATGAGGATAAACTTTATCACACCCTTGAATATATATGTCCCGAAAAGGACCGGAAAGGTTGACCTCGATCCTGAAAATGCATTTATAAGGAACTATATCTTTCCCTCGGGAATATTCCAGGTGGAACAGGAATTTGATTCAAAGTACGTGTTTGTGCCCATCGGTTTTGCCCGTGAGCTTCTTGAATACGAGTCGGAAGTGACTTCACTGGAGATCAAGTTTGAAGCCGGAGCCAAAGAGGCGGATGTACAGAGGGAGGTAACGAAAATTTTCAGCGACGGCTACATTGTGCAGAACAAATATGAGCAACAGGAGATATTCTACAAGGTAATGCGATCCGAAAGGCTTGCCATCTTCCTGATCCTCACCCTTATACTTATAGTTGCATCGTTTAGTATCATAGGATCGCTCACCATGCTGATCATCGAGAAGGAAAGGGACATCGGCATACTCCGGAGCCTTGGCGCCGATAACACGCTTATCAGGAAGATATTCATCTTCGAGGGTTGGCTTATTTCGATAATAGGAGCAATTGCAGGTATTGTTCTGGGTTTTCTGATCTGCTGGATACAACAGAGGTACGGGATTGTAAGCCTTCAGAGCGACTCACTTATTGTCAAAGCCTATCCGGTTGAAATGAAAATCAGGGATTTCATCGTCGTACCGCTCACCGTGCTGCTGATAGGATTCTGGGCAGCCTGGTACCCGGTTCGCTTTCTGACTCTTAAATACCTAAAGAATAATTAAATTCGGGCCATGAGTTCTGTCAGACGACATATCATCCCCTTTCTGCTTGTCATTCTGATTGCTGCCGCCTCATGCGCCGGCCGCAGAAGCAAGGCAGAGCACAAGGATCTGATACCGCCCGCTGATCTCACCTCTATTCTCACCGACTCCTACCTTGCCGACGGACTGCTTGGCATACCTGAAGTAAGATATAAATTCAATGAAAGCGACACGCTCCAGTGCTACATCGATATAATTGAAAACCATGGCTATACAAAGGATGAAATGGACAGAACGATGAGGTACTATTTCATCAGAAAACCCAAACGGCTTGTGAAGATCTACGATAAGGTACTTGGAAAGCTCAGTGAGATGGAGTCGATAGCCGACAAGGACCTTCTGACTTTTGACTCCAGAAGCCTCAATATCTGGCCGGGCGAGCGTTTTTACCACCTACCCTGTCCCGACAGCGCAAACATTCCCTGGGTCGATATGCAGGGCAGTTTCTTCGGGACCCTTTATCTTAGTTTCACAATAATAATCTACCCCGACGACCAGACGGCTGATCCTCATGTTGGATTCTGGTTCTCACAGACTGACTCGGGAGCCATTGAACAAAGAACAGCCTTCACTCCCGTGAGGCTTTTGAAAGATGGACGTCCACACACATACAGCCTCACCATAAAAAATCCCTTTCGGGGAGAGAGCCGGCTCAGGGGATGGTTCAGCGGAGAGGCCCTTGCTCCTGACCTGATTTACCATCAGTGGATAAGCAATGTTGTCCTCTCCCGTTCGAAAATCACAAAATGAAGCATTTTTCAGCCCATTATATTTTCACCGGCGATACTCCGCCGCTGAAGCGTGGAATAGTCTCGGTTGACAATGACGGAACCATTGTCGCCGTGAAGGATTCGGGAGACAATCATACAGAAAGGCCTTCGGCAGAATTTCACAATGGGATCATCATACCGGGCTTCGTCAACTGCCATTGCCACCTTGAACTTTCTCATATGAGAGGGAATCTGCCGCAGGGCAAAGGGCTGGCGGACTTCCTCAGGAATTTCCGGACCAAAAGGGATAACAGAAATGAAAGCATGCTTTGTTCAGCCTCCGAAGCCGACAGGGAGATGTATACCGCGGGTGTTGTGCTATGTGCCGATATCTGCAACAACCGTACGACCTTCGATATAAAGAAAAAGAGCAGGATCAGATATATCAGCCTTCTGGAGGTCTTCGGACTTCAGCCGGAAAAAGCAGACCGCGGGATGGATGAAATACTTCGGCTGGCATCCATCGCGCGGGACTACAATATCCCGTTTTCAATAGTACCTCATGCTGCCTACTCCATATCCCTTCCTCTCTTCCGTCTTCTCAGGAAACATACGGCAAACAACATTATCACTTCATTTCATTTCATGGAGACTGGGGCAGAAAGGAGCTTCCTGAAGTATCACGACGGTCCCCTGAAGGAAACGTTTCGTGAGTCGGATCTGCTTCCTGCTCACCCGGAACTGGTGAGCGACCATGTATCGGCTGTTCTTGATGAAATAACTCCTTCGGGGAATCTTATCCTGGTTCACAACACTTTTGTCGACCGGAGCACCGTCAGAAAGCTCAGAAGCAGGGAAAACCTTTACTGGTGCCTCTGTCCCCGGGCCAATCTTCACATTGAAAACCAGGTTCCGCCCCTTGATCTCCTAACCGCCGAGGATTGCCGTATAGTGATAGGCACCGACAGCCTGGCCTCCAATGAAAGTCTGAACATACTTGAAGAGCTCAAGGTTCTTCAGACATACTATCCGGAGATCCCACTGAAGGATCTGGTAAAGTGGGCCACCTTCAACGGCGCCATGGCCCTCAGGCAGGAGAACAGCTACGGTAGTATCCGCCGCGGGAAGAAACCGGGGCTCCTGCTGTTGCAGGATGTTGATCTGCAGAATATGAAGCTGCTGCCTGAAAGCAGGGTGAAGAGGCTGGCGTGAAGGCACAGAGCACGGGGCTCAGGGCACAGGGCTCTAAGAAAAGGATCCCCTCCTCCGGAGGGGTTAGGGGTGGGTTCAGACAAAGAGCGCAGGGCTCAGGGGACAGGGACAGGTCTTGCAGGTCGTGCAAGTCTTGCAGGTCGTGCAGGTCGTGCAGGTCCTTTAAAACGCTTGAACTGCACCTTGAACCCCGAACCGCGTGCCACGCTCCGCGTACCGTTCCGTTATAACAATGTTATAACATGTTTCGGGCTTTATTTCAGACAGTCAGCTATATAGGAAAAGACCGCAAGACACATCGTACAGGGCACAGGGCTCAGGGCGCAGAGACTAAGAGAGGAAGAGACCGCAAGACTGCAAGACTGCAAGACAATGTATAATGTATTACAGGCGATGTATTATAGGCGATATGCCGCATTGGAAGAGACTGCAAGACTGCAAGACCGCAAGACCATGAGATATGTATTATAGGCGATAGATTATGTATTACTCTGAAAGGGAATTAATACTGATTGTCGATGTCGGGAAAGAACCAGGAAAGTGTTTTAACGGGAATCCACGATATAGATTTATAGCAGATATGTTACTGGTATGGTGAACCGCGATAGCGGTTATGGGAAAGAACCGTGAAGCGGTTCAATTTTAATAACCTCCGGTGCAACCGGAGGTAAACTGTCCCCTATGATGTAAAGCCCCCCGCAAAAGCGGGGGCGAAAGAACGGCGAGCTGTACGCGGCATGCAGCTTGAACTCCAAACTTTGAACTTTTGCTTTGACTAGCCCGAACTTTGAACTTTTTTACATGCACTGCTTTGAATTTTGAACCACGAGTCGCGTGCCGAGGGCCGTTTTACGCGGTCAAAAAACAGGAAAAAAGGCAGCAGTTTGAGTAGTTTGTTTGGATAAGGATTGAACAATATTGATAACTTCCTTTCTAACAATGACATAGGCAAATCAACCTGTCCAAATTTTTTTGTTATTTACATTGAAAAAAGTTTCAAAATCTCTTGAATAATTCCTGACTATTTAATACATTTAGTGATAGAAAGTCAGTGAATTTAAATTAATTTGATCATGACAAGGATTTACAGGGAAAATCTGAAGGTCAGGATTCTTAAGTTAGCCGATATGGAATGTACCGGCACCCCTGAAGATCTTGCGTTCAGATTTAATGTCAGTCAACGCACTGTTAAGCGGATAGTCAGCGAGATCCGCGGGGAAGGCCTGAACATCAGGTACAGTCCTGTAAAACGGTCGTATGTGACAGATAAGTTATTGAATCAGAAGTAAGTGTGTGCGATATAGTCTTTCAGGTGCGTCTCGCTGCCAATTCTCGTACCTGGATTATCCGTGCTGAACGGTAGGGTCGCCCTGACCCGTCCCCGGAGTTCGCTGATTTCCCTCCGGGGACATTTTTTGCTCAGGGCACACTTAATGCCAAAAACCCTGGCATGATCAGCCAGGGTTTGGCAGCCAGAGACAGGCAACCAGTGATGGGCGGGAGGAGTGTATGCAGAGACTGTGCAGCAGAGACTAATAATGAATAAGTACAGGTCTTAAAACTTAAGTCATGGTTCAGAACCAGATGTTGAGCCCGGCTCTCGCGGTGGCAACAACTATTCCCCTGGTATCGTTCTGGTAAACCCCCTTGATGCTTATACTCGTCCGGGAGTTCGCCTTCATGACGGCACCCAATGAAACCGTGTATCCGGGAGCGGCTACAAAATAATCGCCATGTGATCCTTCCGGCAGTTGAATATCGGTTGAAACATACTGGACTTCGGGACCGGTAGCTACAACCCAGTGCCACCTCCTGACATAAAATCCCAGTCCGGCTTCCAGATCGATAATATCCGTCCTGACCGGATAGAAATATCCTGTAAGGTCGAGACCTGCGGATTTCACATCCTTCAGAAGCTTTATATCCTCATCATCCCCGAAAAAACTGTAAAATCCTATGGCAGGAGCCAGGCTGAACCAGCTTCCAAGAGGCTGAAGCAGTTCATTGTAATAGCAGAAGCCGCTCAGATCGCCTGATCCGGTGAAAGCATAGCCGGCTTCGATACGAATGGCACTTATTCTCTCAACATTTTCCTGTGAAAGAAGGGATGCTGTAGTAAAAAGCAGCAAAACTGGCAGGCTGAAGTATCTGTATCTCATCTCACTTAGTATTAGGAGTTATGATTATGCCAACTATGGCCGCATTAAAATCTGAATCCGAAAAAAGGTGTTAATGAAAGACCTTCAAAGCCGAGAGCCCAGATAATGTTTGAATCAGCTCTCAACCCGAGGTAAAAATTGCTTTCGAACTGGTAATAGTAATCCAGACAGAGGGTGAAACCGATTTCGTAGAAAATATAACTGTAATCAAGATCTAGATAATAATTACCATTACTGTATATTTCTGTAATGTCGGGCCTTAAAAAACAATCTCTTTTGAGTTTGAATCCTAAACCCGGTTCGAGGAAACTTGCTCCTCCCAGTTTTATTTGCCGTGAGAATACAACATCGACCATTTGTCTTATTTCAAATGTCTTATAACCTTTAAATACTCCGCCGTCCATCTCCCATTCCATGGTTGCCATGGATAATCTTCCATTAATTGATATGCCTGTATTAAATCTATAACTGCCCTCCAACCAAAAGATCGGCCCACTATCTACAGAAATAGCATCAAGATAATACCCAACTCCGGATTTGACTGAAATTCTTTTCTCCTGTGAATTGCCTATGAGAGTAAAGGAGAGTAATATAATACTAATTAAAAACTTTCTCATACTTTAAGCGATCATTCAAAAATTTTAACCTTAAACAACTTTACATATTGGCTAACAATCAATTATAAGACGCTCGAAAATCAATTTCTTTACCCCTTCCCCGGGGGGAGTAAATTGATTTTCTTCGCTCCTCCCGGGAGTTAACGAAGAAAATCAATTGCAGAATTATGCAAGGTAAAATCATAATTTAAAGCAAAGTCCTGAACCAAGAAAAAAGAAACTGCCACCATTATTCATATCATGTATCCTTGAATTAAGCTGGATGCCTATGTTTTTGTAGAAATAAACAGTTATATCGATCCCGGCATGATATCCGAAATGACTTCTTCGAACATAGTGGTAATCAGTAAAAATATATTTAAACTGCTCGTCCTCAATGTTATACTCGTAATCTATATGTTTCATAAAAAAGCTTTTAGCCCTTCCCATTGACGCACCAAAGACTACATCTGCTGTTATCCATTTTTTATTAACGGGCCTGATAAAAAGAGATAAAGATCCCAAGCTCATGAAAGATATCTCTGGAATAAATATCTCCAGGGTATAACCTAATTCATCGTACGGAACTTTTAACGTTGAATAATATTGAGAATTCAGGTGACCATAGGAAGCTTTTGTTCCAAACCATGAAAATGAAACTGCAGTTTCACCTGAAAACAGATTGCCCCCTCCATATGTATCAGACATGTCAACAGAATAATTCAGAGACACACTAAGCTTTGTGGAGTCTGTAGCCATTACACACTCTGGTTGAGTTAATAATAAGATCAGTAATCC
>JAXDBC010000048.1:0-13146 GCA_034679225.1 Bacteroidales bacterium
GCGGTAAACAGATTCGTGCCGGACAACATAATTTTCCAAAGTCCGGATCGAGGAATACTGTTTTTGCAGGTGATTTCATCGGGAAAACTCCTCCGGTATGGAGCCAGGATTTCGGTTTTGCCGCAGAAGGAGATAAAGATTCATATCTTGCCCGTCCTGAAATAATAAGGGAAGCCATCCGACAGCACAGAAACGGATATCTTGTCACTCTGTGATGGCATGCCGTGCCTCCGACAGCTGAAGAACCTGTGACATTCCAGCCTGTCAGGGGTGCTGATCCTTCAGCACCCCTTGCAAGTGTCCAGGGAAGACTTACCGACAAACAGTTCAGGGATATACTTACACGACGGACAGACCTTTACAACCGGTGGGTAAAGCAGGTCGACGAGATTGCCGGATTCCTGAAACAGCTTAGCGATGCCAAAGTCCCTGTCCTGTGGAGGCCTTATCATGAAATGAACGGCGACTGGTTCTGGTGGGGCGGAAGATACCAGGGCAAATACACCACAGCAGCGCTTTACAGGCAATTGTTCGACAGGCTGGTAAATTATCATAAACTCGATAACCTGATCTGGGTGTGGAGTGTCGACCGGCCAGGTCAGCCCGGAAGGGAATTCGTAAACTATTATCCGGGGAACGAATACCTTGATATCCTTTCAATCGACATCTACGGAAATGATTTCAACCAGTCATATTATGACGGACTCCTGGCACTGTCTAACGGCAAGCCTGTGACCCTCGGAGAAGTGGGTAACCCTCCGTCTCCCGAGATCATTGCACAACAACCAGACTGGATTTACTGGGTAGTGTGGGCCGGTATGGTAAGAGGAACCTCTTTTGCCGATTACGGGAAGCTTACAGCCGACCCGCGGGTGGTCTTTATGGAAGACAGGAGCTATCTCGATGGAACTGCCGATTACAGAAGAGCATGCGGATTAGATCCCGTAAAGATCGACCGGGCAGCCAATTTCACCGGTGAATGGCGGCTGAATGAAGCCGAAAGCAGCTCCATGGGCGGACAGGGAAGAACGGTGCCCCCTTACAAAATAATGGTGAAGCAGGAAGGTGACCAGATTTCAGTGAAATCATTTTCGGCCGTGGAATGGGACGATGACGAAGTGGCCGATATTACGCTGAAACTCGACGGCTCCGACAATAAGTCGACCGGCTTCATGAATTCCCCCAGGGTTCAGAATGCAAACTGGTCAGCGGAAAGAGATACTCTGACGATCCTTTCGAAAGTCACAATGAAATTCGGTGAGAAGCCTCCTGTTGAGATGAAATCAAGCGAGGTGTGGACACTTCAGAAGAGAGGAAAAAAACTTCATATCATCCAGACCTCCGAAGGAATGACGGGCAGAGGGCCGGTCTCTTCACTGTCCGTATACGACAAGTATTGAGATAAAGCTTTAAGCTGACAGTTCCGTTCAATGAAAATGACCTGCACGACCTGCACGACAATACTTGTCTTTATCCCAGCAGCTTCCTGACAGCAGCCGATATTTCTTTCCCGTCAGCCTTGCCGGCAAGTTCCTTCATTGCCGGACCCATCACCTTTCCTAAATCGGAAGCAGATTTTGCTCCCACACGCTCTATAATGTCCCTTACTACTGATTCCAGTTCTTCCGCGCCCATCCTTGCCGGGAGATATTTCTCGAGCACTCCGGCTTCTGAGCTTTCCTTTTCGCTCAGATCAGCCCTGTTATTTTCCTTATAGATCTGAGCTGATTCACGCCTTTGCTTTACAAGCTTCTGAATGATACGGATCTCCTCTTCCGGTGTCAGTACACTGTCGGAGCCCTTTTCAGAATGAGCAAGAAGGAAAGCTGTCTTTGCCGCCCTTAAAGCTTCAAGCGATACTGTATCTTTCGACTTCATGGCAGTGATAAGATCGGCTGCGATTTTTTCTGTAAGTGACATTTTTTAACAGATTAGAATTATACCGCTAATATATTAAAATATCGAATCCTGTTATCCGGTTTGTGGTCTGAGGCTTTCAGCCGATATGGCAACCCAGCCGTTTTTTGGCAAATTGGTCAGGGGATTATCAACTGCTCTGCCGGCATTGATCTGAAATTCCTACTGTAAAGACCGGATTGCCCTGTAAAAAGCGGAGATGCACTAACAACCCTCGTTGCACGGGATGTCTTTTAACAAAAATTTAAGAAAATCCACAGAATATTTTAAAAAAAATGGTTTTTAAAAGAAAAGTTCAGATTTTACATTTGCCGCAGTATTCGTTGTCATTAATAATTATTGGAGGATTTTATATGTCAATCAGTACTGTTTCGTTGAAAATGATGTTTTTTGCCATCGCAGGCATTTTATCTCTGAATGCCGGGGCTTCCGCTCCCTCAGACAGCGTGAAGCTTTACACACCCTATCTCAAAATCTCGGTCGCACCCGGAGAGGCAGTCGATTATTCGGTCGATCTGATCAACAACTCTGACGTGATCCGGGATGCTGAGATTACAGTCTCGGGAGTTCCTGCAAGCTGGAACTATACGGTTAAATCGGGAGGGTTCAACGTACGGGAAATTTCCGTTCTTCCCGGCGATAAGAAGAGTTTTACCCTCAGGATTGAAGTCCCTCTTAAAGTGAATAAGGGCAGCTACCGTTTTCAGGTGAAGGCAGGGGACCTCGATGCCCTTCCGCTCACTCTGATAGTAGCTTCCCAGGGAACTTATAAAACAGAGTTTACCACCAGGCAGGCTAATATGCAGGGGACATCCACTTCTACATTCAGCTTTCAGACAACAATCAACAACCTGACAGTTGATAATCAGCATTATGCTCTGGCTGCCGACTATCCGCCGGGATGGATTGTCACTTTCAAGCCTAACTATCAGCAGGCTACTTCTGTTGATGTGCTGGCCAACAGCAAGGTAGATATGGGTATTGATGTAAACCCTCCCGACAATGCAAAAGCTGGAACCTATAACATAAAAGTTATGGTTTCAACAAGTGCTTCAACAGCTTCTCTCGATCTGGAGGTGGTGATAACGGGAACTTATGGTCTGAACCTTACCACTCCAACCGGACTTCTGAGTACCAGCATAACCGCAGGCGAAACAAAACGTCTCGACCTGGTTGTTCTGAATACAGGTTCAATCGACCTGGTAAATGTGAAACTCGAATCGGGAGCCCCGCTTAACTGGGAACTGGCCTTTGAACCTTCAAGGATCGACAGGATTGCCCCCGGTGAGTCGGTGCAGGTCAAGGCAACCCTCAAAGCATATAAGAAAGCCATTGCAGGCGATTATGTAACCACAATGGATGCCTCGACGGCAGAATCGACGAGCAAAATAACTTTCAGGGTTACCGTAAAAACTCCAATGCTCTGGGGCTGGATAGGAGTATTAATAATTCTCGGAGCTCTCGGAGGGGTTTTTTATCTTTTCCGCAAGTACGGAAGGAGGTAATAAATGGACCATCCGGTTATTGAACTAACTGACCTGACGAAGAAATACGGGTCGTTTACCGCTGTCGATAATCTGACCCTGAGTGTCGGCAAAGGAGAGATATTCGGCCTGCTCGGCCCGAATGGCGCCGGCAAATCAACAACGATACTTATGATGCTCGGACTTACGGAACCGACTTCAGGAGTGATAAGGGTTTGCGGAATAAACCCCGTGACAAACCCTGTCGATGTGAAAAGAAAAGTCGGATACCTGCCGGAAGATGTTGGATTTTACGACGACTATACCGGGTTTGAGAACCTGATGTACACCGCCAGACTAAATTCCATTCCTGAAAGTGAAGCCAGGGAAAGAGTGACGACTATGCTTGAGAGAGTCGGATTGTCGGACCAGAAATCAAAAAGAACGGGAAAATACTCACGTGGAATGCGACAGCGTCTCGGCCTTGCTGATGTTCTTGTCAAGGATCCGGAAGTAATAATCCTCGATGAACCCACTCTGGGAATAGACCCCCGGGGAGTCATGGAGTTCCTTGAACTGATTGAAAAGCTGGCCAGAGAGGAAAAAAATACTGTACTGCTTTCATCCCATCATCTGCATCAGATCCAGGCCGTATGCGACCGGGTGGGAATTTTCGTCGGAGGCCGGCTGATTGCCGAAGGCGATCTGAACACTTTATCCCGTAAACTCTTTTCAAATGAGCCTCTTGTTGTCGAGGCGGGCGTCAGTCTGCCCGAAGACACCGGACCGGCAGCCGGTACTCTTGACCGGCTAAAGGAAAAACTGAGTGAAATGAAGGGAATAGTATCGGTCGCGTCAACCGGCAATGTCCTGAGAATCGGATGCTCTGAAGATGTCACCGGAGATATTGCAGGAACAATCATGCGTTCCGGCTCTGGGCTTACTTCCCTTTCGAGGAAGGAATACGGTCTTGATGATATTTATAACCGTTATTTCGAGGGATATGAAAAAAATGTATAGCAACCAGGAAGGAATGGCTGGCGAAAGGGCTATCCATCCTTTCAGGGCCATGGTAAACAAAGAAATATCCGATTATGTAAGAAGCTGGCGCTTCCTGATATTGCTGGTTCTGGTCTTTCTTACATGTCTGGGATCGGTATCGGTGTCAATTGCCAATATTGATGAAGCTGTAAAAGCAAATGCAACAGGAGACTCCTTTGTTTTTCTCAGACTTTTCACTGCTTCAGACGGTACACTGCCTTCATTTTTCGTATTCATCAGTTTTCTGGGACCGCTTCTCGGACTGATTATGGGCTTTGATGCCATTAATGCTGAAGAGAACAGGGGTACGCTTAGCCGAATCCTCTCTCAACCGGTCCACAGGGATTACGTTATCAATGCCAAATTTACCGCTGCAATTATTGTATTGACCGTGATGATGTTCAGCCTCGGCTTTCTGGTCATGGGAGCAGGACTTATTGCTACAGGGATTCCGCCCACTGCCGACGAGTTTCTTAGAATTGTGTTCTTCATCATTATCGGAATACTTTATATTTCATTCTGGCTCAACCTGTCGATCTTCTTTTCGGTAAAATTCCGGCAGCCTGCCACATCCGCACTTGCCGGAATTGCGACATGGCTTTTCCTGACAGTGTTCTACAGCATTCTGGTAAGCCTCATAGCCAAAGCGGCTCAACCTTCTGCCAATGCTTCGGCCGGCCAGGTCGCGGCATACCAGGAACTTGTGATGAACCTCTTCAGGGTGCTTCCCGGCCAGTTGTTCAGCGATGCAACAACAACGGTACTTGTTCCGACTGTGCGCAGCCTTGGCCCGCTCACAGTCGAAAAGATCTACGGAACAATTCCTGGATCACTTCCCCTCGGACAAAGCCTTCTGATAGTCTGGCCACAGATTACAGGACTGGTAGCCGCCACCGTTATCTGCTTCGTACTTTCCTATGTTTCTTTTATGAAAAGGGAAGTTCGTTCAAGATAGAATCCTGTTTGTGACATCATTGGTTTAACTTTACACTGCATTAATTGTTATTGTTAATACCATCATGATATAAGCAGTGTAAAATGACCGGGGAAGAAAATATTTCAAAGGATTCGGCAATCATGAAAACCGTGAGGAAACAGTTTCCTGTTGCCGGCATGTCGTGCGCTTCCTGTGCCGCAAACATCGAATCGGTGATAAAGAAGCAGCCTGGAGTTATTTCAGCTTCTGTAAACCTTGCATCCCAGATTGCTACGCTTGAATACCTTCCTTCAGATGTTTCTCCGGAAGATATCAGGGAAGCAGTGGTGTCGGCAGGATATGACCTGATTACAGGAGATCCTGCCCATGCAAAGGAAGAACATGAAAACCTTCAGCTTAAAACTCACAGGATGCTTCAACGCAAAGCCTTTACAGCCATAGTCCTGGCTGTACCGCTACTCCTGGTAAGCATGGTTTTTATGGAGATTCCGGGAGCAAATTTTATAATGTGGGGCCTGGCTACACCAATAGTCTGCTGGTCGGGATCCTCTTTCTTCATAAATGCATGGAAGCAACTGAAACACCGCCATGCGACAATGGATACACTGGTGGCTCTAAGTACTGGAATAGCTTATCTTTTCAGTGTGTTCAACATTCTTTTCCCTGAATTCTGGCACAGCAGGGGACTTCATGCACACGTTTACTTTGAAGCTTCGGGCGTAGTGATTGCCCTGGTCCTTCTGGGACGTCTTCTTGAAGACAGGGCGAAGGCAAACACCTCTTCCTCCCTGAAAAAACTGATTGGACTGCAGCCGCTTACCCTGTTTAAAGTAATGCCTGACGGTGAGATCCGGGAATTCCTGATCTCAAAAGTAAAACCCGGAGATAAAATTCTGGTAAGACCGGGAGAAAATATCCCGGTCGACGGAAAAGTAATATCCGGCATCAGCTATGTTGACGAAAGCATGATCAGCGGAGAGCCGGTTGCAGTGTTGAAGGAACAGGGTTCGGAAGTCTATGCCGGAACGATAAATCAGAAGGGAAGCTTTCAGTTTGTTGCTGAGAAAGTGGGATCGGATACACTGCTGAGCGGCATTATCAGGCTGGTTCAGGAAGCCCAGGGAAGCAAGGCTCCCGTTCAGAAACTGGTCGACCGGATAGCTGCCATTTTCGTTCCCTCTGTTGTGGCAATAGCTTTGATTTCATTTGTGATATGGCTTGTTGCCGGCGGGGAGGAGGGCTTTGCATCCGGACTGATGGCAATGATAACAGTTCTTGTCATTGCATGTCCCTGTGCCCTCGGCCTGGCAACTCCGACTGCATTGATGGTTGGAATAGGAAAAGGAGCAGAAAAGGGCATTCTGATAAAGGACGCCTCCGCTCTTGAAATGACTCACAGGATCAATTCAATAGTGCTTGACAAGACAGGAACAATAACTGAGGGAAAACCATCGGTAAAGATGATAAGGTGGGTGTCTGAAGATGAAGAGAAGAAAAGCCGCGATATGCTTTACAGCCTCGAGAAAATTTCAGAGCATCCCCTTGCCGCCGCTGTTGTGCGTTTTCTTGAGGAAAGTGCAACAAACATTCATGTCGAAAAAGCTGAAAGCATTACGGGAAAAGGAATAAGCGGCATAATCGGAGGGGAAATCTACTTTGCTGGAAGCTACGACCTTATAAACTCCAGGGGAGTTGTTTCCGATGAAAGCCTGAAGAAATTTGCCATGGAGGAGGAGGCTGATGCTTCCACGGTTATCTGGTTCTCCGACAGCAGAAAGGTGTTGGCTGTACTCTCTGTTTCAGACGCTGTCAGGGCTACTTCGCCGGAAGCGGTTAAGAAACTCGGAGAAATGGACATAGATGTTTATCTGTTAACCGGCGATAACAAAAGGACTGCCGAGGCCGTGGCAGAAAAAACAGGAATAAAACATTTCAGGGCGGGGATGCTTCCTTCGGACAAGGAAAATTTTGTAAGGGAATTGCAGTCGTCAGGCAGGATAGTAGGAATGGCCGGTGACGGTATTAACGACAGTCAGGCCCTTGCCCGTGCAGATGTCAGCATAGCAATGGGAAGAGGATCTGACATTGCCATCGATGCTGCAGGAATGACTATTATAGGAAACGATCTTTCAGTGATTCCGTCTGCTATCCGTTTGAGCAGGAACACTGTCAGAACCATAAGACAAAACCTGTTCTGGGCCTTTATTTACAATGTCATCGGCATCCCCATTGCAGCAGGGTCGCTCTACCCGTTTACCGGATTTCTTCTCAATCCCATGATTGCCGGTGCCGCAATGGCTTTAAGCAGCGTAAGCGTTGTAAGCAACAGTCTCAGACTTAAATATATGAAATGACATTCAGGAAGTTTTAAGCCGCCGGCTGCATGGTTCAACATGAATGGTGACAGTGAGGTTGGCATAGATGTCCTTCAGTTTATCCTCGATCATATCACAATATGAATGGGCATTTCCCACCGATTCATCCGCGGGTATCTCGATATGGAGGTCCACAAACCTGTAATTGCCTGCAACTCGAGTCCTGAGATCGTGGAAGTCAACTTTCATACCGCTGAGGTGTGTTTTAAGATCTTTGATCTCAGCTTCTGACCACGACGTATCGAGCAGCGGGGCAAAAGCCCTCGCAATGAGGTTATATGATTCCTTCAGGATGAAAAGAGCTACCAGTATGGCTATCACCGGATCGAGCCAGACTATACCGGTGAAATAAATGACTCCGAGTCCTGCTGCAACTCCAAGTGAGGTGTAGACATCAGTCTTAAGGTGAAGAGCATCCGCTTCAAGAGCCAGTGATCCGGTCTCACGAGCGACTTTATAGAGCCGGCGCGACACTATTATGTTTACAATGCCCGAAACAAGCATCACAAGCGCTCCTATCCATACTGCCTCAGGAAGAGAATGGCCTCCAGTGATCTTTTTCACTGCTTCAATAATAATAACTCCGGCTGCAATGAGAATCAGAACTCCTTCAATAACCCCGGATATGTTTTCAATTTTGCCATGGCCATAGGGATGTTTCGAATCGGGGGGAGTGTCTGATATCCTGACGGCAAAAAAAGCAATAATGGCCGCCACCAGGTCCATGGAAGAATGAATGGCTTCAGACAGGATACTTACCGATCCGCTTATGATGCCCACGATCAGCTTCATGGCTATCAGCAGCGAATTTGAAATCACCGATAACCTGGCAACCATTATCTTTTTGTTCTTTTTCGACTTCATATAGCTGAGTTTATTCCACGATCATCCGGATATAATCCTTTACCTGGCTGATAAGCCATCTGGGTGTTGATGTTGCTCCGCATATCCCTACCGATTCCTTGTCTTTAAACCACGATTTGTCTATTTCTTCAACCGATGAAATGAAATAAGTACAGGGGTTGATGCTTTTGCACGCGGAGTAAAGTATTTTGCCGTTTGAACTGTCTTTGCCGCCAACGAATATCACCGTATCATGTTCTGCTGCAAATTCCATGAGAGCGGGCTTCCTCCCTGAAAGCTGACCGCAAACAGTGTTGAAAACAATCATGTCATGTTCGGGATCCTTTACTCCCTTTTCTTTCATCCTGTCGCAGATCAGCTGCCTGATTCTTTCGTATTCGTTTATCTCCATGGTGGTCTGCGAGAACAAGGCAAGCGGACGGGAAAAATCAATTTTCTCGATATCTTCTTCTTTTGAAACCAGCAATCCTTCATTGCCGGTCTGACCAAGCAAGCCTATTACCTCCGGATGTCCGGGTTTTCCGTAAATCACAACCTGTCCGTTGGTCTTTTTCATGTCAATCCAGGCTTTCTCTATCTTCGCCTGAAGTCGTTTTACAATAGGGCAGGTTGCCTCAATTATCGTTATGTTGTTTTCAAGGGCCAGCCGGTATGTTTCCGGAGGTTCTCCATGCGCCCTGATAAGAACCTTGCAGTTTTTAAGTGTCCTGAACCTGTCGTGGCCGATAGTTATCAACCCGAGAGATGATAATCGCTTCATCTCCATATCGTTATGCATGATCGAGCCGAGAGAATAAACGGTTTCTCCTTCACGAAGGGCATTCTCAGCGATCTCTACCGCGTTGTGAACCCCGAAGCAGAATCCCGATTCCCGGTCAATTTCAATCTTCATCGATCTTTTTCCTGATAATTTCCATAATCCAGTCCATCTGCTGATCAACAGTCATCCTGCTGTTATCCAGTACAATTGCATCATCAGCCCTTCTCAGGGGACTTATATCCCTGTTCTCATCGGCTATGTCACGGGAAATAATGTTCATTCTGACCTCTTCCAGATCAGCTTCGATATTCTTTCCCCTGAGCTCATCATAGCGTCTTTTGGCCCGGATATCAACCGATGCCGTCATGAATATCTTCAGGTCGGCATCGGGAAATACAACGGTACCAATATCCCTGCCATCCATCACAATACCTTTGTTAATACCTATCTGGCGCTGCAGCTCGACCATCCTGATCCTGACCTGATGGATCCGGCTGATACGGCTCACATGTGAGGAAACTTCAAGGCTCCTTATTTCCCTTTCAACGTTTTCGGAGTTCAGGAAAGTTTCATGTATGCCAATGTCGGGATTATATACAAAGGAGATGTCTATTTCGCCGAGATCCCCGATAATATCTGTTGTTCTGACATCTCCCACGCCAATATATCCCTTTCTGATGCAATAAAGCGTTACGGCACGGTACATGGCACCGCTGTCGATATAAATGTAATCGAGCTCTTCTGCAATTGCCCTGGCAAAAGTGCTTTTACCACATGAGGAGTATCCGTCGATGGCTATTATCAGTCTTTTTTCCATTTTCCTTCCTTGTCGCTTTTTGCTGCTTCACTCATACCCAAGGGCTTAATCCATTAAGATGGATCATTCCTGAATTCGTTTTCGACCAGCAGATTATATAATCCGTGGGCTCAAAGTTATCAAATTTCTTATCAATAATCCTGCCTGAGCTAAAGCTGCTTTCTGTTGAACATTTTTCCGGGTACAAGGATTACCGAAATGTTATTTGATGCAGAGGCAAGGTGATAGGAAGCCCTTCCGAATTCAATCCTTGCCACGGTGGAATTAATTCCAAAACCCCACGCAAGTCCTGTGCCTGAAGACTTGATATCTGACTGAAGCTCACTTCTCCGCTGGTGGTTGTACCCGAAACTAAGCCAGAAGTTTTTATGAGGGATTATTTCAACACCGGCTACAACATGGCGCAGTATGTTTTCGCCTATATTCTGCTTATTGTACTCATCGGTAGTGTAGTGGTGGGTGAGCTTGAATTTCTCGAGATGCCTCATGGTCAGCGAGAAGCGGAAAGGAGCATGCCTGAGCCTCGCGGAGAAGCCTGCAATGATCTCAAGAGGAAGGCTGCTTTTCGGTTCTCCGGCGTAGGAGCTTACCTGGATCCCGAGGTTCCGTATTGCAAGACCTGCAGAAAGATAATTGTCGCGATTGTGCCACGAAGCTCCCAGGTCGAAGGCAAGGCCGAAAGAGTTGTACTTCTCAAGCTGCGAGACAAGGGGTTTGAAGTTGATGCCGGCTGAAAACATCGAGTCGGGGTGAAAAGAATACATCAGGGCCAGGGCTATTTCCGATGCGCTGAATGAGCCGGTAATCGCTCCTGTTTCATCCGCTTCGGTGAATGAACCGTAATTCAGGTATGACACTCCTCCTCCGATCGCTGCCGATTTTCCCGAAGTACGCGAGTACAACGCCATCCCGTAATTTACTCCCGCCAGATAGTTTGTAAAGTTAAGGGCTACATTCCCCGACATGCTCCTTGAAAGAAGTGCAGGATTGGTCCAGGCAAGGCTGAGGCTGCTGCCGGCAAGCGAAACGTTCGATCCTCCAAGCGATGATTCGAGGCCCGATTGAGTGAGATTCAGAAATTCATACACATTGTCTCCTCCCGTCTGGGCTATCCCTCCAACAGCCGGCAGCAGAAACAACGATATGACGCGAATCCATTTTGCCATTTCAGAACCTATGATGTAAATATAGGATATTGCAGGAATCTCAGGCTGTCTTTCCGGTCAGGATATGAGTGTCGCCGGTCTTTTTCGGACGACCGTTCATCTGCGACATGATAAGCCCGGCTATGACCACTGTCATTCCCATCATGTTCCGGGCAGTCAGCTTGTCGCCCAGGATCATAAACGAAAATATGGCTGTAAAAACAGGGATGAAATTGGTGAAAACATTAGCCCTGGTTATGCCTAGATTCCTTACGGAAAACGCGTACAGGATAAAGGCTCCGCAGGATGCAAACACTGCAAGTTCAATGACTGGAATGAAATCCTTCAGGCTTAGCGCCGTATCGCCGAGATGACCGGCTTCAAATATAAGAAAGACAGGCAGAAAGAGAATAACCCCCAGGATATTCTGAACATTGACAATGAAAACAGGTCCGTAATTCCCGACCAGCCTGCTGAGCGTAA
Source organism: Bacteroidales bacterium (assembly GCA_034679225.1). GTDB lineage: Bacteria > Bacteroidota > Bacteroidia > Bacteroidales > VadinHA17 > LD21. Next base: position 11,803 of record JAXDBC010000048.1, read on the forward strand.
GGTTGTAGCCTGAAGCAGAAAAAACTGCAAGCATAAGCAGGGCCAGTCCTTTGGTGTTATACGACAGCGATCCGTTACGTTCTATTATAAAGATGAGAACCCCGATGAATGACAGAACTATTCCTGCATAATTGATCAACTTCAGCCTCTCCTTCAGGAATATCCACGCTCCGATAGTAGCTACAACCGGGATTGTTGATATAAGAACCGATCCGACGGTTGCTGATACATAGGTGAGACCGAAACTCTCGCCAAGAAAATAGAGAAAGGGCTCAAACAAAGCCAGCATAATGAACAGCTTCCTGTCTTCCCTCCTGATCTTTACAAACTTCTTTTTGATAAAAAGATAACTTGTAAGTATGATCACCGCGATGACAAGCCTGAAAAAAACTATGGTGATTGGCAGAAACTTTTCATTGGCCATTTTGAACCATACAAAGGAAAATGCCCAGAAGATCATCGCAAGGAAAATAGCTCCGTATATCCTTATCCTTTTTTTCAATTGGCTCCTTGATATATTTTAATTTATGGCCTGCGAATTTAATCTTTAAAATCATAGTTTATCAATTCTGAAGTAAATTTACCTTTATACAGGAATTACAGCAGTCTTTCGAACGTAACAGGGAAATGTTTGTCAGATGATTTGTAAAGAGCAGCAGTACAGGCTGATGCGATTGGGGTTATTTCGAACAGCCCTGGAATTAAAATGTTTTTGATTTGTAGTTGAAGCTATAATTATTATATTTGACGCTTTTAATATAAAAACATTCAATAAAGATTTCTTCTGATGAAATCCACATGTATCAAGCTCATAAACACGTGTTTATATAATTTCCAGGCTATTCGGCCTTTAAAATAAAACTATATGCGGATGAAAATAGTGGTCTGTATCAGCAATGTTCCGGATACTACAACCAGGATAAAATTCCTGGAAGGAAATGCTTCGATTGATACTTCGGGAATTCAGTGGGTAATTAATCCCTGGGATGAGTTATCTCTTACAAGGGCTCTTGAACTCAGGGATGATCCTGCCAGCGGAGTGAAGACAGTGACGGTGGCCCATGCCGGCCCCGCATCTTCAGAGCCTACGATCCGAAAGGCTCTGGCGATAGGCGCCGATGATGCCATCAGGGTAAACTGTGAACCCGCGGATGCTTTCTTTACTGCATCCCAACTCGCGGCCGCGATATCCAAAGAAGGCTTTGACATTATTATTTGCGGAATTGAATCGAGTGACTTCAATGGTTCGGCAGTGGGTGGAATGATTTCCGAGTTCCTCGGTATCCCTTCAGTATCATCAGTCTCCGGTCTGAGTATTGAAAACGGGGCACCCGTCTTTACCCG
>JAXDBC010000049.1:0-56023 GCA_034679225.1 Bacteroidales bacterium
TAAGGTCAACCAGCCTGGAGGGCTGGTCTTCCAATAGCCCCGGTTTCGCCCGGGGTAAAGGACAGTAGCACCAGTTCCACCCTGGAAGGGTGGCCGCCAGTATTCTTCCCAGGGGTAACTCGCGTGACGCAAGTTCATTAGGCGAATGCCCCATGCCGCGTACCGTTCCGTTATAACAATGTTATAACATAATCCCGGACCATATTTTCGACAGCAAAATACATTGGAAGCCTACCACTCACTGTTAGCCAGTTCCCATGTATTTGCGAATCCGATCCTGACAATCTTCTCCATGATATCCCAGTCAACCTTTGAAACTTCATCATAAGGTGTATGATATTCTTCCCTGTGACCCGGCTTGAACCGCATTATGGGTATGCCAGCATCCACGAATGATCTGTGATCGCTTCCTCCCGGCGGATTGGCCGAGGGCTGGTACTCTATATCCAGATCAATTCCATATTCCTTCAGATTCCTTTCGGTCATGGTTTTAAATGCCGGAAAAGTATCGTTGTAAATCATGAATGCCTTGTTGGGTTCATTTTCTGAGACGTATCTCGATATCATGTCAAAATTCAGGTTTAGGCGGATGTTGTTCACCGGCCGGGGCAGTTTTGAAACAAAGTACCTGGAACCAAGTAGTCCGTTTTCCTCTGCTGCCCACAATGCTATAATGATTGTCTTTTCAGGTTTGATGCCGGTCTCCATTATCGCTTTTGCAATCGTCATTATTCCCACGGTTCCCGATCCGTTGTCGTCGGCGCCGTTCCACACGTATCCGTCCGACATACCCATGTGGTCGTAATGAGCCCCCAACACTATTATCTGCGAGGTATCTTTCCCCTTAATGATTCCGACCACATTCCTGACCCTGACATTCTCCGTTTTAACATTGGTTTTTATGTAAATCTTTCTGTCGGCCGGCAATGTTATGGGTTTTACATGTTTTTTCACCGAATTGGAAACAAATTCCTCAACATTGAAACCCGTTCCGCTGAATAACTCATCTGCGGTTCTGGCTGAGACAAGTATGCTTATAAAGCTGTCGGGACTCTTTGTTGACGGCAGCGAATAGGAGGCTGACCGACGCCCGGGTGACTGACTTGCCTCAGCATAGGCTATGTCGGGAAAGGGATTACGTCTTGGTGTTACCGGGACGGCAGCCGAGGGATCAAAAGTAATCATCCCGGCAGCGCCCGCCTCCCTGGCGATACGTTCGGCATCTCTTGGCAGGTATAGCATCTCCTTTACAGAAAGTTTGTCTTCCAGGAATCCGGGAGAACCGGCAATCCTGAGAACAAATTTACCCCTGAGATCAAGATTGCTGAAATCATCTATCCTGAGTTTTTCATTTCTGATGCCATATCCTACAAATACGACGGGAGCTTCCATCTCAACAGATTGCCTTTGGCCGTACACGAAAAAATCAGTGTCAGGATGGGGGCTTGTTGTCCTGATGTGATCTTTTCCTTTCGAAACAATTATTTTCATTACAGGAGGTTCGCCCGGAATGGTTTTTATCAGGGTGAAATTCTGGAAATAAGTGTTTTCGGAACTATCGAATAATCCGGCTGTGTTTCTGTCTGCCGGAAGATCACCGGCAGGTTCAACCCCGAACAGCCGGAGCTGGCTGGCTATATAATCGGAAGCCATGTAATCGCCTCTTGTTGCAGTAGCCCTGCCTTCCATCCAGTCGGAAGCCAGGAAACCAAGCTGTGCCTTCAGTACATCCTCATTAATATTATTCAGAGCCTTCAGGAAACTGTCGCCGCCCGTTTGTGCCACCGATGGAATTAGAAATGCCCATATCCCAAAAAAGAAAATCAAAATGAGTTTTTTCATCGCTGCCCGTTATTATGTATTACAATCTGATTCCAATATTAATCAAAAAACGGAACTCAGCATAAAAAAGCAACCAGGGCTATCGTGTGTTAAATTCCATATCGTTTCAAGTAAAAAAATTATCGACAAACAATAAGCCGGATATCGTTTTGGGTAAAAAATTCTGTTGTTCTTACACATCTGGCAACATGGCACGAATTATGCAGTTTACTATATTTGCAAAAAAATTGAAGATGAGAAAAATAATATTGTTCTCAATATCAGCTTTCGTGCTGAGCCTTGTCCTTTCAGGACAGGAAAAGAAAGTTTATGATAACGGATATTTAATAAAGGTTGGTGACCAGGCTCCCGATTTTACAATAAACGAAGCCGGCGGTAAATCGTACCGTCTTTCTGATTTAAGGGGGAAGGTGGTGATGCTGCAATTCACTGCCAGCTGGTGTTCGGTTTGCAGGCAGGAAATGCCCTTTATTGAGAAGGAGATATGGATTCCGGGCAGGAAGTCCGGTCTCGTGGTTATAGGCATCGACCGGGATGAGCCTCTCGACAAAGTGTTGAAATTCAAAAAGGACATTGGTGTAAGCTATCCTCTGGCACTTGATCCCGGAGCCGATATTTTCGGGCTGTACGCCCTGAAGGAAGCCGGTGTTACCAGGAATGTTATAATTGACCGCAAGGGAAAAATAATATTTCTGACCCGTCTTTTTGACAGGGAGGAATTCGATCTGATGAAGAAGGCGGTTTTCAGCGAGCTTGCCGTTAAATAGTGGGTTTTTATTTCAAGGTGGTGAGACTGTCCGGACAGTTTTTGACGAATGTCTGAAACTTTTGTTCAACTTCACCGTTATATGTCTGATGAAAGTTATTTCAGATGTCTGTGTATGTTAGTATCTGATTGACATGTTGAACTTAAAACCAAAGAAATGAAAAAATTAGCTTTAATTGTACTATCTGTGTTACTTGCTCTTCCCGCATTCTCACAGGTGAATTTCGGATTGAAGGCGGGCGCTAGCACCACAAATGTTAAAATGGAGGATGTAAAAACGCTTACTTCAGGAGATACAGAGTATCTGGTCAATGCCATTAAATCAGCCAATTATGGATTTCACGCGGGTGCTTTTGTAAGGATTAACATGGCGGGATTTTACATACAGCCTGAACTTCTGTTCGCGTCAAGAACTGATGAGTATAAGATTACACAAGGTGTTGAGGCAGAAGTTGTGAAACAGCAGTTCAATCGTCTTGATCTTCCGGTAATGTTAGGGGCAATGATTGGTCCGTTTCGACTCAATGCCGGTCCGGCAGCACGCCTTTTGATCAACTCACCCAAGGATCTGATTGACGATGCTGATTTCAAGGCGATGTACAATAATCTTACATTCGGATATCAGGCCGGAATAGGTTTTGATATTTTCAAGAAGCTTGTTGTTGATCTTAGATATGAAGGCAGTCTGCAGAAATACCAGACTAAAATTGATGCCGGAGGAGATAAAGTCTCTCTGGATGACAGGCCAAATGCATTTCTGCTCAGTGTCGGGATAATGTTCTGACAGATAAGAAAATAAAGACAGGGACATTGTTTGCAGTGTCCCTGTCTTTTATTTTGAAAACAGCATTTTCAGGGAAATAAGCAGCAGGAGCAGGGCAAATATCTTTTGCAGCAGGCGCTGTGGGATGTTAAGAGCCAGTTTCGATCCGAAATACGATCCGATGATGAAAGTTCCTGCCAGGATAAGTGCAAATTTCAGATTGACCTCGCCGGCCTTGTAATAGTTGTAGGCTGCTATGATTCCTATAGGCGGAAGCATCACGGCAAGGCTTGTGCCCTGAGCCTGGTGCTGGCTGAGACCCATTATGAAAACAAGCGCCGGGACCATAATTATCGCTCCGCCAATCCCTAACAATCCTGCTACGACACCTGTAATGATGCCGATAATGATAAGAGTCAATAAAACTGATGTGGTCATCTTCATTTGATTTGGATGGTTTGAAAAACTAGTGCTCAAAAATAATCATTTGTATCGGAGTTATTCAATCAGCGTCTTTCTTTAAATTTGCAAAACATTTTTGACGGATGAACAGGAGGAGAATAATATTGATAATACTTGCGCTGCTGCTTACTGCAGTGTTTGTAATTTCAGCCGTGATTTATTCAAGCCTGTTCAGACCTTCTGTTTTCCCGAAAGGAGAGGAGTCGGTGCTATACATTCCCGACGGGGCAAGCTATGAACAGGCAATGGATACCATTGAGGCGAATCTTGAGATAAAAAGCAGCAGGACTCTGCACTGGGTGGCTGAAAAGAAGAAATATCCCGTTCTGGTTAAACCCGGGAAGTATGTGATCTCAAAGCCCATGAGCGCCAATGATCTGATCAACATGCTTAGGGGAGGCCGGCAGATGCCTGTCAGGATCACATTCAACAACATAAGGACACTTAATGAACTTGCCGGTAAGATCGGCGGACAGATTGAAGCTGATTCGGCAGCGATAATGGGATTCTTTTCCAATCCGGCCAATTACAGCAGCGACGGCTTCAGTCAGGAGACCGTTATATCCGTATTTATTCCTGATACCTATGAGTTTTACTGGAATACAAGCGCTCAGAAGCTTTACGACAGGATGTTGCGGGAATACAACAGATTCTGGAGCAGGGAAAGAATAAAAAAGAGCGGGGAGCTTGGGCTGACCCCGCGGGAGGTATCTACACTTGCATCCATTGTTGACGAGGAAGCTCTAAAGAATGATGAAAAGCCGAGAATAGCTGGAGTATACCTGAACAGGCTCAGGCGAGGCATGCCACTTCAGGCCGATCCTACAATTAAATTCGCCATCAACGATTTCAGTGTCAGCAGGATTCTTTACAAGCATCTGGAAACTGATTCACCTTACAACACCTACAAATATGCCGGCTTGCCTCCCGGCCCGATAGCATGTCCGTCGATCAGCGGGCTGGAAGCTGTTCTGAATGCCGAGAAGCACGATTATCTGTATTTTGCAGCGCGTCCCGATTTTTCGGGTTACCATAATTTTGCCCGGACCCTGTCGGAACACAACAAAAATGCGCGCCGTTACCAGGGCGAACTGAACCGCAGGAGGATATACAGGTAGATTCTTTCAGATCACTTCAACCTCCCGTTCAAGGTCTATTCCGAAAGTATCTGAAACCGATTTCCTTATTTTTTCAGAGAGATCAAACAACTCTCTTCCGCCTGCATTTCCGTGATTCACGATTACAAGAGCCTGTTTGTCATGTACGCCCGCGTCGCCGATTCGTTTGCCTTTCCATCCGCATTGTTCAATCAGCCAGCCTGCAGGTATCTTAACTCTCCCTGAAGGGTCTCTGAAAACCGGCAGTTCGGGAAATCCTGCCTGAATCTCATGAAGTACCTTTTCAGTAACATATGGATTCTTGAAGAAGCTGCCTGCATTGCCTGTCTTTTCAGGATCGGGAAGTTTGGCCTGCCTTGTGCTGATTATTGTCTTCCTGATGTTGGCCAGTGAAATTGAGCTAAGCCTCGCGATGTCTTCCTTCAGCGACCCGTATTCAAGACATAGTTTCGGATTTGTTGAAAGTCTGAAATATATTTTGGTTATCAGGTATTTACCTTTCAATTCATGTTTGAACACACTGTCCCTGTAGCCGAATTCGCATTCACTGTTTGAGAATTCCCTCAAAGAACCATCATATAGAGAGATGGCTCTTACCTTTTCGATCACATCCTTTACCTCTGCGCCGTAGGCTCCTATATTCTGTACAGCAGTTGCGCCGACACGCCCGGGAATAAGTGACAGTTTCTCAAGACCTCCGAGTCCATCGTTCACTGTCGATTCCACCAGTTTATCCCACAATATCCCGGCTCCGGCCGACACTATTACGTCAGTGCCTTTCTTATTTTCATGGGCAATACCGTCCATCAGGGGATGGATAATGGTACCGTGAAAGTCACCGGTGAAAAGTATGTTGCTGCCTGATCCCAGCACGAGATATTTTTGACAGGAATCGCGGTGCTTCCTGAAAAAACGGGCAGCATGTTCCTCGTGCTTGAAAACAGCAAGGTGATCAGCCTTTACATTAATGCCGAAAGTATTGAATTTCTTCAATGATATATTTTCGTAGATCATATCAGCATAGTCCCTGTAAAAATAGCAAAACACATGTAAACCTATCTGATAACGAGCTTGCATTTTGCTATTATTGTAGTATTTTAGCGCGAATCATCAAATATCTAACTCCAATAACCTTACTAAACATGAAAAGCAGTCGTCGCGATTTTTTGAAACATGCAACCGTGGCAGGCGCCGGAGCCTTTGCCGGAGGATTACTCTCAGGATGCGCCCCCAGGGAGCCGGAATCAAATCTGTCATCGATTCTTGAAGCTGTCAGGCGGTCACATTCAGGAAAGTTCAATATGTCGGGATATGCAGCCCCGGCTCTTCCGGTTGTCAGAGTTGGCTTTATAGGCGTGGGTGACAGGGGAAGCGGTGCGGTTGAAAGGCTGTCGTACATTGAAGGTGTCGAAATAAAGGCGCTTGGCGATCTTCGTCCGGCAGCAGTGGAGGAATCACAGCGTTACCTTTCGCGTATAGGCAGGCCTGCAGCCCAGGAATTCAGCGGCGATGAGAATATCTGGAAGAAGCTGGTTGAAATGCCTGATCTCGACCTTATTTATATATGTACACCCTGGGTATGGCATACCCCTATGTCGGTATATGCTATGGAGAACGGGAAGCACGTTGCCTGTGAGGTTCCGATTTGCCGGACTATTGATGAAGCCTGGCAGCTTGTAGAGACCTCGGAGAAGACAAAGAAACACTGCATGATGCTTGAAAACTGCTGTTACGATTTTTTTGAGCTTCTCACTCTGAATATGGCAAGACAGGGCATGTTCGGAGACATTATTCACGGTGAGGGGGCATATATCCACAATCTCATGGGCTACAATTTCAAAAAGCCAATTGATGAACGTCAGTCCGACGGAGCCTACACGGGTATGTGGAGGCTGAAGGAAAATGCCGAAAGAAACGGCAACCTCTATCCAACCCATGGTCTGGGTCCGGTTTGCCAGATAATGAATATCAACAGGGGCGACAAAATGGAATATCTCACATCAATGTCGTCCAACGATTTTACAATGGGCAAGCACGCCAATGAACTTGCCGCGGGAGATGAGTTCTATGCTCCCTATGCCGGCAGGACTTACCGGGGAAATATGAATACATCACTCATCCGGACGAATCTTGGAAGAACAATACTTATCCAGCATGATGTTTCTTCCGTCAGGCCCTATTCGAGGCTTCATGTTATAAGCGGGACAGCAGGCGCGGCCAGCAAGTATCCGGAACCCGAACGAATTGCAATGGGGCACAACTGGCTTAATGAAGAGGAACTCAGGGATGTAACCGAGAAGTTCACACCCGAGATTGTAAAAAGAGTAGGGGAGATGGCAAAGAAAGTCGGCGGTCATGGAGGTATGGATTTCATTATGGACTGGCGGCTAATCGATTGCCTGAGGAATGGTTTGCCGCTCGATCAGGATGTGTACGACGGGGCATTATGGAGTTCAATAGCGCCTCTCAGCGAATGGTCGGTCGCAAACAGGTCGCAGTCTATTGATGTACCGGATTTCACCAACGGAAACTGGCGTACCAACCAGCCTCACGATATTAACCTCGGGAAAGGCGGCAATACACAGGTTATTGAAGTAACTGAAGAAAGGGAGAGTGTTCAGCTTGACGTGAATGCCTGAAATTCCTGATTAAACTGCTTTTACCGGTTCTCAAATGTGCTTTTTATTGTAATCGGGAGAGCTTGATTAAAATAAGGCAGGGATAGCTCTTGCTATTGTAATATTTTTATATTTTTGCCCGCAAAAGCCATGTTGTGGAAATAATCCTGCAATGAATATAGCGCTATTTTTTGTAGTTCTGATTCTGTCATTTGCCATTTTTCCGGTACCTAAAATCCTGAAGCATACCACGGCTCTTGTTGTTCTTGCCGCCGGTGTTGCAATAAGTTCGGTATGGAGCATTGAAGCGCTTTTTGGACCAAGCTCCGAACTGAGGCTGGAAGGAATGATCCCTCTGACCGGAAAGCCGGTAATCTTTGCCGTTGACCGACTGTCGGCTTTTTTCATCCTCGTGGTTAACTTAACCCTTCTGATAGGCCTGCTCTATGCAAAGGGCTATCTGAAGCAGTATTACGGGAGCAAGAATTCATTGCGCTTTTCAATTCACTATTTCTCCTACCTGTGGCTCTATTTCTCCATGATCCTCGTGCTGATAGCGCGCGACGGGCTGTCGTTCCTGATTGTCTGGGAGATAATGGCTCTGTCATCCTTCATGCTTGTCATCTTTGATGCGGAAGAAAAGAGCATTATGAAGACAGGCATCAGTTATCTTATCCAGATGCATGTCGGGATGTTCTTCCTTATGTTTGCATTTCTCATTTCTGCCAATGATACCGGAAGCATGAGCTTTGATTCACTTGGAGTTTTCTTCAGTGGCCATTCAAATATCCTGCTTTTCATTCTGTTCTTTATCGGTTTCGGTATCAAAGCCGGTTTTATTCCCCTTCACTCATGGCTGCCCCAGGCTCACCCGGCAGCGCCATCGCATGTATCGGGTGTGATGTCGGGAGTGATGATAAAAATGGGAATATACGGGATACTCAGGATATTGCTCTATGTCAGGCACGATCTCCTTCAGATAGGCATACTTATACTCATCGTTTCACTTGTATCAGGTCTGCTTGGTGTGATGATGGCTATCGTACAGCACGATATGAAGAAGCTGCTTGCCTATCACAGCATCGAGAACATCGGGATAATAGGTATTGGGACAGGATTGGGGGTTATAGGACTTGCCACTGGCAACAATACTCTCAGCCTGCTGGGTTTCAGCGGTGGATTGCTTCATGTGCTGAACCACTCCCTTTTTAAATCGCTTCTGTTTTTCAGTGCCGGATCAGTATACACGGCCACACACACCCGCGACATAGAAAAGCTGGGCGGGCTGATGAAGAAAATGCCCTACACCTCATTGCTTTTTCTGGCAGGATCACTGGCTATCTGCGGTCTTCCTCCCTTCAATGGTTTTATTTCCGAATACCTCATTTACCTTGGCATGTTCCGCGACCTTCCCTCATCAGGGCTGCACCAGTCGATACTTGTGTTAGGATCAATCGTGGTATTGGCGCTTATAGGCGGTCTTGCCGTCTTCTGTTTCACCAAGGCATTCGGGATTGCATTTCTGGGTGAACCGCGTTCTCAGCATGCCGTTTCAGCTTCTGAGGTTGAAAGGGGAATGATCATACCGCAGTTTATTTCCCTGGCCCTTATCATCCTGATCGGACTTGCTTCTCCCTTGTTTGTAAGGCCGGTATTTGATATTGTTGGAACCGGGTTCGGGATTGAAGGCATGAGAGGGATTGCTGAAACCAGCCTTCCGGGACTGGCATCTATAAGCCTGATTGCCGGCGTGTTCATTCTTCTTGTTGTTGCCCTTGCCCTGTACAGGAAGATTCATCTAAGGTCGGTAAAGCTGAGTACGGGTCCGACATGGGGTTGCGGATATACCGCCACGGGTCCGAAGCAGCAGTACACCTCAACATCCTTTGCTTATAACTATAACCATGTAGCTAAACCTGTTATCGGCACAAAAAAGATGATGCCGGAGATAGGGGAGGATGAGTTGTTCCCTGAAGGCAGAAGTTTCAGCTCACGCGTCGATGATGTATTTCAGAAGGTGATAGTGGAAAAGCCTGCCGGCCTGTTGTCGGAACTTCTCAAGAAGATTGCCGTGATGCAGACCGGGAAGGTGCAGCACTACATTCTGTATGCTTTTGTTTTTATACTATTTGTGCTTTTGCTAACCTGGCTCAATATAATCTGATATGGCAGCACTGATAATGATACTTGTATCGTCTATGTTCTTTCCCGGAATAATCCTGAGGACAAAGAGCATCGCGTCAGGGCGCAGGGGACCGGGTATCCTTCAGCCTTTGAGGGATGCAGGAGTGCTGTTGAGAAAAGGGAGCGTTTTCAGCACAACCACAGGGTTTATCTTCCAGATTGCGCCGGTTATTTCGCTTGCAACCGTTCTGTGTGCCATCCTGGTGATTCCTTTCGGAAAACAGGGAGCCCTGATTCACTTTGAGGGCGACTTCGTGTTTTTTGCATATATCCTGTCGCTGGGACGTTTCTTCATGATAATTGCCGCCCTTGATACCGGCAGCAGTTTTGAAGGAATGGGAGCCAGCCGTGAAGCGTTTTTTGCGATGCTTATCGAGCCCGCCTTCTTTATACTGATGGCTACCTTTGCAATGTTCACCGGGTTTGTTTCTTTTACAGATATATTTAGTAATTTTTTCATCACAAGCAATCATTATGTGCTTATATTCAGCATTATAGGCTTCTATATATTTATCCAGATCGCGCTTGTTGAAAACAGCCGTCTTCCTGTCGATGATCCTAAAACGCATCTTGAACTTACCATGATCCATGAGGTTATGATACTTGACTACAGCGGATTCGACAAGGCGCTGATTCATATAACTACATGGTTGAAATTCGCCGTTTACGGATCGCTCATGTACAATGTCGTTGTTCCCGCGGGCTGGAATATTTACCTCCAGATAGCTCTCTTTCTTGCTGTTCAGGCTTTGTTTGCCATTATTGTCGGGTTTCTCGAGTCATTCAGGGCACGAAACAAGATGAACAAGAATCCGAAGTTCATACTTACGGTTTCAGCAATTGCAATACTTGCCTTCGCTGTCATTCTTATTCTCAATCTTAATCTTTAGAGCGATGGTAATATACCTTATAGTAATGTTTGCAATAAGCCTGGTCTATTTCGCCTCTGCCGAAAGACTGGTTACCTACATACGGCTAATAGGCATTCAGGGCCTGCTTCTTTGCGGGATCGCTATTTTGGAGCTTATCGAGATAAACACGGTAAACCTGATCTTCATCATTGCGGAGACGATTATAATCAAGGCAATAGTGATACCCTATCTGCTCAGGCGCATTACGAAGGTATCGGGTGTGACGAAGGTTCACAGGCAGGCAATGCCGGGTTTCTATCTGGTCATCCTGTCGGTTGCTGCGCTGTTTGCCAGCCTTATTCTCTCATGGTCGCTCAGGAATCCTTATGTGGACGTGATTTACATGACTATCGCCCTGTTCAGCCTCTTCACCGGGCTGCTGCTTATTGTCACCCACAGGCTGATCATTTCACATCTTACAGGCTTTCTGATAATTGAAAATGCAGTTTTCATTTTTTCGATCGCTGTGGGAAACGAAATGCCCATGCTGATCAACATAGGGATACTTCTGGATATTTTTGTCGGGGTGCTTATACTGGGCTTCTTCGGATTGCGCCTCAAACCATATGTTAACGAATTAACAATGCTGAAAGACTGAGATGCTGCTGTCGTTTTTTATCATATCCGTACTTATCTGCCTGGCGATGCTGCTCTTCAGGAACAGAGTCCTTACCCGGATACTGATGTGGGGATATGCATTGATGCATATCGGTCTGAGTGTTTATGCCTGGACCAGGCTTGACCTCACGGAGCTCAGTTTTTTTACCTATACCGGAACCGGGATCCTTCTTCTTTCAGTGCTTTCAGTTCTTGCAATTCCGGTCGTGTACCATGGTTTTATTTACACAGCTGGAGATGATACCAGGAGATTCAATATCTATCATGCTTCCCTGGTTGCCCTAATGACCTTCATGACCGGGGCCTACCTTGCCAATGGAATGACCGTGCTCTGGGTCTTTGTTGAAGCCACGACGCTTGCTGTTGCATTGCTCATCTATCACGACCGGACGGCTGTTGCCCTCGAAGCAACCTGGAAATATGTTTTCATCTGTTCGGCGGGCATTGCCCTTGCCTATTTCGGCATTCTTTTCCTCGGATTCATATACGGCAGGGAAGATGCTGCAAGCCTGTCATTCACATCACTTGCCACTCTGGTAAACCAGGCTAACCCGATGTATCTCAGGATATCATTCCTGTTTGTCCTGACAGGTTTCAGTACGAAAATGGGACTTTTCCCGATGCACACGGTTACGATTGATGCACACTCGGTGGCTCCTCCGCCCATAAGCGCTCTGATATCCACTACACTTATGAATGTGGGTTTCCTGGCGATCTTCAGGGTTTATACCATTTTCTCAACATCATCGATATTTCCCTTTATGAACAGTGTGCTGATAATCTCGGGGCTGCTCTCCCTCCTTGTGGCTTCCGGCTACATGCTGAAGGCAAAGCATCTTAAACGCATGCTGGCATACTCAAGTCTTGAGAATATGGGACTGGTGGCAATTGCCATCGGAGTGGGAGGTATAGGATATTATGCCGGGATACTTCTCGTGATCCTTCATTCGCTGGCAAAATAGAGCATGTTCTTCCAGATGGGACAGCTATCGAGGGTACTTCATACTTTCAAGCTTGATAACTGCGGCAGGTATATGAAGCTGTATCCTTCGGGAGCAATGGTTTTGCTCCTTGGAATGATCTGCATACTTGCCATTCCCCCATCCGGTTTATTCATAAGCGAGTTCCTGATCTTCAAGGGGATGCTTGCCAATAATCAATGGGCACTCATGATTTCCGCCGTGATACTGCTCTGTTTTATTGTATATGCAATGAGCACGCGCATCATGCATATACTGTTCTCCGGTCCGCGCAACGCTGATGAGAACATTGAACCCGGCAAGGTAAACGGGATTGAGACGGTCAGCCAGTATATCCTTCTCGGGATAGTGGTTCTGATGTGTTTCTTCCAGCCCTCTTTTGTGTCAGATCTGATAAATCATGGTATCAGTCTCCTTCCAAAATGACAATGCAATGAGCGAGCTTTACAGGAAAATATCATCCAATCCCTTCACGATAAGCCTCGACAGCATACCCGTTCTGGATTATGCCAGCTTCTTTGATCAGACTGTGTTGATGATGAAGGATGAGGCGGAGCATTGCGCTGCCCTGTACGCGGTGGAAATGAACGGAGTTCCGCGGCTATTCTGCTGCCTGGCCAATGACAATGATCATTGCTTCAGGCTGTATTCAACGGAACTACCGCGGGAAAGAAGCACGGTTCCCTCGCTTTCAAAGGAAATCCCTCAGCTTCATGTGTTTGAGCGTGAAATTCATGAGAATTACGGTGTTGTTTTTGAAGGACATCCCTGGCTGAAGCCCGTAAGGTATGCCCACGACCGGGCTGACAGTACCTCGGTTATGGACAACTATCCGTTTTACAGTATAGAAGGAGAGGAGCTTCATGAAGTCGGAGTTGGTCCCGTTCATGCCGGAGTGATAGAGCCGGGTCATTTCAGGTTTATCTGCAACGGCGAAAAGGTTCTGCATCTTGAAATACAGCTTGGTTATCAGCACAGGGCCGCGGAGAAGCTGCTGTCGGAAAGCCGGAATGGCATCAGCCGCTGTGTTATGTGCGATAATATCGTTGGTGATACAGCGGTGGGCTACGCGCTGTCGTATGCCCAGTTGATTGAGTCACTGTCCGGAACGTTGCCGGTAACCTCACTTCAGATTGAGAGGTGCATTGCCCTGGAGCTGGAAAGGATGGCGGTGCATATCGGCGATACGGCAGCCCTTTGCGCGGATGTTGCATACCAGCTTGGTCAGGTTGTGTGCGAGGCCCTTAGGACTGAAATAATAAACACCACCCAGTTTTGGTGCGGTAACAGGTTCGGAAAGGGACTGATCCGTCCGGGGGGCAGTAATTACATGATGAACCGTAAGGTTGTTGATAAAATACTTCAGGTGCTTGAGGACGTCGGGAAGCGCTTTGCAGCAATATCCGGCAGAATCTATTCACTTCCAAGTGTTCTCGCGAGGTTCGAGGATATCGGTTGTGTGACCCGCCGTCAGGCGCTGGATATCGGAGCGGTAGGGATGGCAGCACGGACTTGTGATATCAGGCGCGATATAAGATGGTCGCATCCTTTCCAGTACTATGGCGAAAGCTCATTTGAACCGCTTGTCTTCGACACGGGAGATGTTCTCGCGCGCGGGCTGTTAAGGGCGGAGGAAGTAAGGGAGTCAACAGAGCTTATTTTAGAACTTATATCAGCCTGGAGTAATCTGCCTGCCGGTAATTCCGCCCCGGATTATAATCTCAGCCTTAGTCCCGACAGCTTTGCCCTTTCGCTTGTTGAAGGATGGAGGGGTGAAATCTGCCATTCTGCAATAACTGATGCAGGCGGGAATATTATTCATTACAAGATTAAGGATCCGTCGTTCCATAACTGGATGGCGCTGGCCATTGCAGTCAGGCAACAGGAGATATCTGATTTTCCGGTTTGCAACAAGAGCTTCAATCTGAGTTATTGCGGAAATGACCTATAACAGCTTCATACCCGAAAGATGTACAAGGAAATCAAAATATTAAAGCAGCACGGCATCCAGTATGTGAAGGATCTCAGGCGTCAGCCCGTGTCGGAGCTTTTCAGGGGAAGACCGGTTATTTCTGCCGATATCACCGGAAAGGAAATTGAAATTGTCAGTTCCCTTTGTCCTTCAGGTGCTATAGATGATAAAAGCGGGGCGATTGATCTGGGAAGATGTGTTTTCTGCAGGGAATGCGAGTTTTGTC
Source organism: Bacteroidales bacterium (assembly GCA_034679225.1). Classification (GTDB taxonomy): domain Bacteria; phylum Bacteroidota; class Bacteroidia; order Bacteroidales; family VadinHA17; genus LD21. The sequence goes on from JAXDBC010000049.1 coordinate 14,461, forward strand.
TCAGGGAGAAAATCAGGTTCACGAATGATTACAGGATTGCCTGCTCCAGGAGAGAGGATCTTGTTATCAGTCCGGGTGTTGATGCTCCGTTGCGGCTTGACGGGAATGTCGTACGGAAGGAGATAAGGAAGATTTTCAGGCGTTCGCTCAAGCTGCGGCAGGTATCGGCCGGAGGCGACAATTCATGCGAGATGGAGTTGAATGCGTCAGGAAATGTGAATTTCGACCTCGGACGTCATGGAGTCGAGTTTGTTGCCTCGCCCCGTCATGCCGACGGGATTGTGATCACCGGACCAGTTTCCGCCAACATGGCCGAAGCTTTAAGGCTGACTTATGAAGCAGTTCCTGATCCAAAAGTGATTATACTGGCAGGTACCGATGCCATCAGCGGAGGAATGTATTCCGCTTCACCCGCGATTGACAGAAGATTCATCGAGGAACATCATGTTGACCTTTATGTTCCTGGAAATCCGGCACATCCGCTTACATTCATAAACGGGATACTCGACCTTTTATCAATAGCCTGATGCCTGTCCGTCCTTTCTGGATTCCGAGGCTCCGTACCATACCTTGTTTTTTTCATCCCACATTATGGCCTGATATCCGCCGTAGGATCCAAGGTTCCACTGGACATTATGTCCCATCGTGAGGAGTTGCCGTATCTCTTCCCAGCGGATCCCGCTTTCGAGGTAGAGGATTCCGCCATCGGTCATCACCTGGCCTGTCGGTTCGGACGACCCGGTATGGTATATCCTGGGAGCATCACCGGCTTCCTGGAGGTTCATCTTGAAATCAATCAGGTTCACAATTATCTGGGCATGCCCCTGAGGCTGCATGTCTCCTCCCATAACTCCGAAGCTGATCCATGGTTTGCCGTTTTTTGTAATGAACCCCGGTATTATGGTATGAAAGGGTCTTTTGCCCGGAGCATAGGCATTTGCATGTCCGGGATCGAGGCTGAACATCTCGCCTCTGTCCTGAAGTATGAAGCCAAGTCCGGTCGGACACATTCCTGATCCCATACCCCGGTAATTGCTTTGAATGAGCGAAACCATGTTGCCGAATCTGTCGGCAACAGTAAGGTATATGGTATTTCCTGCTTCAATTTTTCCTGAGTTGAATATTCTGGCGGCCCTTGACGGATTGATCAGCTTTCTCCTTTCAGCGGCATATTTTTTTGAAATAAGCTGAGTCACGGGAACCTTGCTGAACCTTTGGTCGGCGTAGTATTTTGCCCTGTCTTCGAATGCCAGTTTTTTGGCCTCGGTGAATGTATGGATATACTGTGCCGACCCGAATCCCATTTGTTCGATATCGAATCCTTCCAGGATATTGAGTATCTGGATAGTTGCAATACCCTGTCCGTTAGGCGGCAGTTCCCATACATCATAGCCCCTGTAGGAGGATTTCACAGGTTGTATCCATTCGGAACTGTGCCGGGAAAGGTCATCATAGCTAAGAAATCCTCCATTTGCCTTCATGAAGGCGTCGATTGTTTTGGCTATACTTCCCCTGTAGAACTCGTTTCTGCCTCCCTTTGCTATTTTTTCCAGCGTATTGGCAAGGTTCGGATTTTTAAATATCTCGCCCTTTGCAGGCACCTTGCCATTCGGCATATAGGTTTCCTTTATGTTGGGGAATTCACTTAATGCCCTGACGTTACTTTCGAGATAGAAGGCAATCACCTCCGTAACAGGGAATCCGTTTCTGGCATAGTTGATAGCAGGCTGGAGAATATCGCGCATCTGGATCCTTCCGAATAATTCGTGCATTTCATACCACCCGTCGACGCAACCGGGTACACTGACAGGCAGCGGGCCGGTGGCTGGGATGAACTGGTAGCCGTTCTTTTTGAAATAATCCAGCTTTAGTGAACGGGGCGATCTTCCGCTTGCATTCAGTCCGTATAGCTTCTGCTTTTCAGAACTCCATATTATTGCAAACAGGTCTCCGCCAATGCCGCACCCGGTGGGTTCAACAACTCCAAGAACGGCATTTGCCGCTATGGCGGCATCAATGGCATTTCCTCCCTTTTGAAGGATGTCAATGGCAGCCTGGGTAGCCAGAGGCTGGCTGGTTGCCGCCATCCCGTTCTGGGCAATAACCTCCGATCGTGTTGCGAAGTCCCGCCCTGTAACTCTGTCCTGGGCCATAATAATAAGAGGTATCAGAAAAAACGTTGAAACGATAAATATCTTTCGGGTCATTTCATTGCAGTTTGAGAACTTATGCAAAGTTAACAAACTATGTTATCATTCAGCCATTGCAGGTTTTAAAGCTTTGCAGGCATCTAATCATTGTCATGTCCTTTCAGACCCGGGCAATAATCTGATCCCTGATTCTAAGATCAGGAATCAAGAATCAAGAATCAAGAATATCTTCCTCCAGAAGGTTCACCTCTTTCACACTTCCGTTCAGGCAGTCGAGCCTCAGGCTTTTTATTTCGCATGGTTTAAAGGAACCGGTCCACCTGCGGTTGATAAATGAGAAATCGACGGTCGCGGTGACGTTTTTGCCTGATATTTCGACACATCTTATTATCAGATCATTTCCTTCTTCTGCCTGTTTAATTGATGAAATGATAATATCATTGCTCTCAATCCTGATAAAGGATCCTGCTCCCGGCATTGAACCTCCGTGAATTCCCTGGTATAATGCCACGGGAGGCGAAAGAAACTCTTCTGCCCGGCGGGTAATTGAATTTTCCTGCCACGTGCCCTTGTGGGGGACCAGCATCATCCTGAATGTATGAATTCCCTGATCCTGCCATATATATTCCCTGTCCATATTAAGCACGCGGGGATTATGGTGGGCGAAGACGGCTGAGCGCAGTACTGATATGCGCATATCGTTGCCGTTCACGCTGTATCCGTATTTTGCATCATTGATTACTGCCAGTCCGTAAACTGCTCCCTTGCCGCTTCCGCTGACATCTATCCACCGTTGTCCGGGATCCTCATCCCCGTTTGCCTCGCGCGTTATGAATCCGTATGGTGATTCATAGTTTGCAGCAGGTGATTCCACGTTAACAGGGAATGAGAATTTAAGCATTTTAAGTTTCTCGTTCCAGTTAATGGAAACCCTGGCTTCGACTGTTCTGGCCCCTGCATGGAGGATCCAGTCGATGGCAAGAGTAGAGTCGCCGTATTTTGAGACTGCCCTGATGATGCCGCGGAGCGGCCCCGATTCGAGTATTTTTATGTCGGCATTATCGAATGCTCCTATTTCCTTTGAGAACGATTTAATGTCGTGGCTCCAGGTATCGCTCGGATCGTCAATGACGACGGCCCGGCATCCGGCGGCGTTTCCCCTGAAGACTTCAATACCGTTTTCCTTGTCGAAAAGATCTATTGTCCCTGATCCGGATACTGTAAGCCTCAGGAATTCATTCTCAAGCGAGTTTTTTGATACGCTCACTCCCTGTATGGGATCCTTTGCTTTTTCCGGTTTTATCCTGATCTGCCTGTAGCCTAATGCCGGTATTGAGGTTTTTACAAGAATTCCCTTTCTGTTTCCTGTTTCGGTAGAGCCGGTAGTCCACTGATGCATGAGAAGCTTGCCCTTTTCATCCTCGACGGCGGAATCTATTTTCTGGTCCCAGCTGAAATCATATTCAATATTACTCTCAATATCCCAGGCATGGGGGTTGAAGGCGATCATATACTGGGAGTCAGGATCGCTTGTCGGGATTTGCCATTCAAGTTTCTGGATTGTTTTATAGATTGTCTGATGGGCAACATCAAGAGCGTGTCCGTAACCTTCGCGGGCTGATGCCGAGTGTTCGGGAACCGAAGTTCCGGCCAGGCTGTCGTGGAATTGAAGAAACAGCACTCTTTTCCAGGCAGCGGTAAATTCTTCCTTCGGATAAGCGGATTTCCAGATAAGCGATCCGATGGCTGATATCTTTTCTGCTGTTATAAGAGCTGTCTCCGACAATCTGTTGTTCTTTTTTATTTCGGCTTCTGCCGTGTAGCATCCTGGTGCATGGTGCTGAAGATCATTCTTGACAACGGGCAGGGAGAGGTTCTTATCAGCCCTGATGACTTCAAAGAAATTATCAGGTGTGCTGAACATAAGTGAGGGTGCGCCTTTTTCTGCCTGAATTTCCTGAATGGACGCGATGTTTTCCCTGGTTGCCCCTCCGCCATGGTCACCTACCCCGTAAAATGACATGTATGTTTTGAAAGCCTGATTTTTGAATCTTTCCAGTATCTGTTGTATTCTGTTTCTGACCGAGCGGTTGTCGTTGTAGCTTATGGGTATCCGGTAGGTGAGGACCCTTGATCCGTCGGGAGCTTCCCACCAGAACATGTCGGCAGGCAGCTCCTTTTCGGAGGGTGAGGGGCGCATGAAAACATAATTATTCATTCCCTGCAGTTTTACTATCTGTGGAACGGTTCCCGCGTGGCCGAAGGCGTCGGGATTGAAGGCAACAGTTGCCTTTCGCCCGAGCAGTTTCTGCAGTGTCCGTTGTCCGTACAGACCCTGCCGCACCATTGCTTCACCTCCGGGGATATTCATGTCAGGTTCAACCCACCATCCGCCGACCACGTTCCACCTGCCTTCATCAACACGTTTTTTTATCTCTGAAAGCATTGCCGGATCATTTTCGGCAACCCATTCGTAAAACTGTGCTGAACTGGCTGTGAATTTGAAGTCGGGTGTCTCGTTCATCCTGTCGAGAGCCGAACGGAATGAGCTGAGGACTACTGCAATGCCTTCCTGCCATGGCCATAGCCAGACCGGATCGATATGGGCGTGCCCGATAAGGTGAAATTTTATCCCTGAGACGCCGGCAGGCCATTTGCCTGTCTGGGTGAATTTCCCGAGTACCGGTGACAGAACTGTTCCGGCAGTTCCTGCAGCTGCCTTCCCGATGAATTCTCTTCTTGTAATGTCTTCCATGATTATATTTGTTTTGATTTTAGATCTGTCAGTCGACCATCGCCACGCTGAGACTGGCATAGTCGCCAACCGATTCTCCGAGTTCCGCGGGTACTATCGCGCAAACTGCCGCGGAAGGAGCGAGGGCTTCCTGTCTGACCATCTCGAGGCATGCCGGTTCGATGAACTGCCTGCAGCGGGCGAAAATACTTCCTATGACTATCTTCTCAGGATTCAGAATATCGATCAGCACCGAGAGCCCCTTCCCAAGGTATTCCCCTGATATCTCAAGGATTTTTATTGCTGTCTTGTCTCCGGCAAAAGCCGCTTCTGCAACATCCCGCGCGGTAATCTTGTCAATTTTTTCCCTCGATTTGCAGAATGACACCTTTTTACCCAGTGCAAACTTTTCACTTACTATCTGCCTGGCAAGGATTGCAATTCCGGTTCCGCTGCAAAAGCCTTCGAACGATCCCATTTTGCCGTAGGCAGTCGGTCCGTCCTTGGCAAGGCGGACATGTCCCACTTCCCCTGCAAGGTCGTTTGTTCCCGTATAGAGCCTTCCGTCGAGAATTAGTCCGGCGCCCATCCCGGTGCCGAAGGTCAGGAAGATCATGTTCCTTGTTCCCTTTCCGGCGCCGAATTTCCATTCGGCAAGTGCGCATGCATTGGCATCATTCTGAAGATAGACCGGAACCCCTAACTTATCCCTGAACAGGTCGACAATAGGTATGTCGTCCCAGCCGGGCAGGTTGGGAGGCGACTGTACAATTCCCTTTTTACTGTCGAGAGGACCTCCGCAGCTTATTCCAATGGATTTGAGCTTTTCAATGCCGAGGCTTACTGCTAATTCAGATGCAGTGTTAAGTAAAAGACCTATAGCGTGACCGGGTCCTTTGTGGGTTTCTGTGGCGAAACCTGCTTTCCGGAGGATTTTCATATCGCTGGTGCCGGCTATTACGGCACATTTTGTTCCTCCGATATCAATCCCAAGATAGTAATGATCCATAATTTTTTGTTATTTCATGTATTTCCAGAATTTTTCCTCTGACTTTTTAAGTTCTATCCTCTTTTTCCTGTCAAGGAGATAATAAAGCAATACTGCTATAAGTCCAGCAGCTATCAGGCATAGAATAAGGTACTGCATGATTTCCGATACTCTCGGGTCGGGGCTTGTCATAGGAAGCTCAACAGGGCCAGCCCCGCCGGTTTTGCTGCCTACATGTATTCCGAAAATATTCCTTGCAAAGAAAAGGGAAAAGAAAGTAAGAATGCCTGCAATCAGGGGTGTCAGAATCCATCCGGCGGCAATTTCTCCCAGTATCCTGAAATTGATATTCCTGGCTCCACTGTACAGTCCAATCCCTATTATGCTTCCAATCACCACCTGCGTGCTCGATACCGGTACCATGGGTATGGCGGGCAGACCCGCGTTCCGGAGAAATGCCGACAGTCCTGAGGATGAGAAGATGAATAACACCAGGGCCTGCGACAATACAACTACCAGGGCCGATTCGGACGACAGCTCCATGATGTTGTTTCCCACCTGCTCCATCACCCTGCGGGAATAAGTTATTATTCCGGCTGCTATGGCCAGGCTTCCAAGGAGGAACAACTGTTGCTGCGATGAAAGTGTGAACAGTTTCAGATCGAGGGGATGAAGATTAAAAGCCGGGACGAATACTCCCATTACATTTGCTATATTATTGGCTCCAAGGCTGTAGGCGCCAAAGGCTCCGACGACTATCAGACCGGTTCTTATATAGGATTCAAACCTGACAAGGTGAACAGCCGATTTTCTCTTCACGGCTTTCAGGAGGATGTAAAGAAGGACTGCAAAAACGGCTCCCAGAACCGGTCCTGAAACCCATGTTGAAAGTATGTTTGTAAGTGTCGCGGCATCGGTAGGGTTTCCGGTAAACAGGTTCCATCCGATTATTGCACCAACTATCGACTGGGTAGTTGATACGGGCAGTGCGAATTTGGTCATCATAAAGACCACGATGGCTGCAGCAAGGGCAACGGTAAATGATCCGCCTATTGCATTGACCGTGCCAAGGCGTCCGAGTGTATCGGAAGCGCCGGCTCCCTGGACAACAGATCCTATTATTACGAATATTGAAGCGATTATTGCTGCCTGACGGAAACTGACCATTTTTGAGCCGACAGCCGAACCGAAGACGTTGGCGGCATCATTGGCGCCCAGCGACCAACCAAGTAAAAGTCCGCTTGAAAGGAACAGGATTATCATTACATCATAATCTTGATTGCCATTGTGGAAAGCATGTCGGCTGCTTTCTGCGCATTGTCGGAAATATTACCGATATGGTGAATAACATATCTCAGGTGAGCTTTCTTAGCCAGGTCAAGCTCATTCATATCATTGAAAATGAACTTGATGGTATCTTTGATAAGCGTGTCGGTTTCACTTTCAAAGTAATAAACCTTAAGAAGCTTTTCCCTGACAGAGTGCGGAGTTTTGAAATAGGCCCTTGCTGCCGGGATCAGCTCTTCGCCGGCGCTGACTGATGCCTCCATGATACTTATGAAACGTTTATGGAGCGAAGCCGGTATGTTGGGCGATTCGATGCTGAATTCTGTAAGCGAAGACTTTATGGTATCTATTATTTCATCGAGAAGGTCTATCATGGAGCTGACCTCACCCCGGTGCCTGGGAAGAATGGAATGTGTTACCATCTCATTTTCAATCGAGCGCTGAAGCCTGTCGGCATTATCCTCGAGCAATTCCACTTTCTGGATATGCCGGTCGAATGACTCTTTGTCGCCGGCCAGATATGCCTTTATTCCCTCCCTGAACACAAGCAGACCCAGGTCAATATTGTCGAAAAACTCATCGATTTTCAGGATGAGATCTTTGGTAGTGCGGGTGAATAGAGCCATTTCGGTAAGCTATGGGATTAAACAAATATATGCTTTGCCTTTCAGAATTCAATTATCTTTTCAATTTTAAAGTCTCTCAGGTATTGTTTAAGTATTACCTGTATGTCGCGGTTATCTCCTGAATACTTAATACAATCGTGGACGGCAGTCAGTCCGAAGCCCATGTCGTCGATGCTGAAGTAACCGAATCCCGAGTATTTGCCGTTGAGCACCCTTATCGCGCTTTTCTCTCCTTTATATCTTCCCTTGTCGATAATGAAGAAGTTACGGCGGTTGAAAACGAATTCAGCTTCCGCCCGGCGAGCTCTCTCATTGTATGATTCAGGCGATTCCTTGCCGCGGCAGGCTCCCCTGCACAGACCGACATGATGGTGAAAGCAAGCTCCGGGGCTATCGTAAAGACCTGCCAGTTTCTGACAGAGTTCATATTTCTCAACAAGGCGTGAGAGCGTCGACCTGGCTTTCTCCTTCCCGGCAAAAACGGAAAGGGGACAGGTATCATCGTCGATTTTACTGAATCTGAAAGTCAGGTAACCATCCGGATTGGTTGAACTGAAAATTCCCCACTGAAAACCGGTACGCCGCTGAGCCCTGTTGTACAAAGGCTTGTTTTTCTTTATCTCTGCCGATTCCAACAGAAGGGCTATCAGTTCGTTGCCGGTCAGTTCCCAGTCGATATCAGCTATCATATCCCTCATTTCCATTGCACGGCCGGTGGTGTTGTTTGACAGATGGGTCCATATCCTTTGGCGCAGGTTGCGGCTTTTGCCTATGTAGATTAAATCACCTTTCTCATCGTAGAAATAATACACGCCCGGCTCTTCCGGAGTCATTTCAAGCTTTGCAAGGTCAAGACAGGGGTTCAGTTTTGACAGTTTTGTATTCTTTACCAGGGCCGGTTTTCCGGAATTAAACTCACTGTCCTTTTCGAGAAGAAGACTGAAAAGCTTGGTTGTTGCCAGGGCATCGCCGGAAGCCCTGTGTCTTCCCTCGATTCTTATACCAAGATCCCTGCAAAGATTTCCCAGACTGTAGGATTCGTGGCCCGGTATGAGCTTGCGGCTCAGGGTTACTGTATCCAGGAGGTTCCTTCTGAAATTATATCCCAGCGATTTGAATTCTTCGCGTATGAACGAATAGTCGAATCTTGCATTGTGGGCAACCAGGGTTCTGCCCTCGGTCATTTCCACGATGGTCCGGGCAATCTCGAAGAAACGCGGAGCATCCTCCACCATCTCATTTGTGATCCCGGTAAGGCTTGTTATATAATAAGGTATGTTTCTTTCCGGATTTATAAGGGTGGAAAATTCACCCGTTATCTTTTCCCCGTCGTGCTGAATGATGGCAATTTCGGTGATTTTTTCAATTCTGGAACTTCCTCCCGTGGTTTCAATATCAACAATTGCATACATGAATTGAAAGGTCTCAAACTGCGAATATAATCAGAAATGAGGGTCGGTAGGCTTATTGTTAGTATTTTTGGACGGAAAACAGATCAGGCTATGAACGAGAGTTTTGGAAATAAATTCATTCTTAACGGGGAACTTCATCCCTCGGAACATTTTGATAATTCATTTGTTTACGATGGAGATTCAATTTATGAAGTCATCCGCATGATACGGGGCATTCCGGTTTTCTTCCATGATCACATGAAAAGGCTGGAAGGAAGCCTTAAGATGCAGGGAAAGGCTTGCCTGGCAGGCATTGATGATATAAGGAATGATATAATCAGGCTGGTCAGTACTGAAAAACGAAAGGATGTAAACTTTAAGCTGGTATTCAACTACAATGGAGACACTACCCGTTACCTGATATATTTTGTAGAACCTGTTTATCCCTCTGATGAACAGTACCGCAACGGGGTGAAAGGAGTTTTGGTAGATGCCGAACGACAGGACCCCGAATCGAAGGTGATAAATCACAGGCTTCGATCGGCGATTTATCATAAACTGACCCTGGAAGCAGGATATGAGGCCTTACTGGTAAACAGGGATAATGAAATAACTGAAGGCAGTCGCTCCAATATCTTTTTTCTGAAGGGCGACACCCTGGTTACGGCTCCCGACAACCGGATTCTCAGCGGCATAACCCGGAAATACATCCTCGATATTTGCAGGGAACAGGGAATTAAACTTGAATTCTATTGCCTGCCTGTGGATTCCATATCCGCCTGTGATGCGGTGTTTATGACAGGTACCTCTCCGATGGTGCTTCAGTTTCACACCGTGGGCAATTCCCATTTCGGGGTCCCGACGCCAATGATCGACAAGCTCAGGGAACTTTACATCGCCAGGGCGGAGGAGAGTTTACGGAGCTTTGTTACAGGGGAATAAAGACTCAATGATTTATTTTGTTAACTTTGTATGATTTTAAACTCAGCAATTATGCCAAGTGTAAGGAAACTCAAAAAAAATATTGACACCCTTGTTTTCGAGGTGATCTCAGATTGTTTCAGTTTCGGGACCCTTCATCCCGAAAAAAAGCCTGAAGAAGTTTCAGGCATAATAGCGGATGCTGTTTCGCTCAGGAATGATCTTGTAAAGAGAACTAACAATCCTTCCGGTGGTAAGGATCCCAAATCGAGGAGGCTCCATTTCAGGACGATAGAAAATGATCTTTGGGTTGGATTGGATAAGCTTTGCGGCAGGCTTACTGCCCTTCATGATAAGGCAGAGTGAAATACCTGAAAACGGCGTTTCCACATTTTCTGCAATTCCCGGTTTCACTGAGGTTCATCACCTGTGTAGTGTAGCCTGACCTTTTTGTCACCAGTGTGCCGCATTTACTGCAATGGGTATTCTGCCCCCTGTCTCCATGAGTGTTGCCCAGGTACACATATTTTAGTTTTTCCGATGCTGCTTCCATAAGCCTTTCGAGGGTATCGTGAGTTGTTGAAGGGTCATTGCGCCTGAACCTGGGGAAGTACCTGCTGAGATGAAGCGGTGTTTCTTCTCCGATTTCCCCGGCAATCCATTCCGACTGCTGTTTCATCTCTTCAACTGAATCATTTCTTCCGGGGATGATCAGAGTGGTTATTTCCAGGTGTTTTCCAGCACGTGAAATAGCTTTCAGCGATTCCTTCACGGATTCAGGTTCGGCTCCGGTAAGTTTTCTGTAAAAGCTTTCGTTGAATGCTTTCAGATCGATGTTAAAGGCATCAATAAAATCAAGCATCTCGTTTAAAGGATCTCTGTTGACATAGCCGTTGCTCACCATAACCGTGAACAAACCCTTTTCCCTGACCCTGATGGCGGTATCCCTGACAAACTCAAACCATATGACAGGTTCATTGTAAGTGAATGCAATTCCAATATTGTGATTTGTCGAAACTGCTTCCTCCGCCAGTTTGTCAGGGTCGGAGTTTCGCTTCAGACCCAGGGTTCTTTTCTGCGAGATATTCCAGTTCTGGCAGAAATCACATTTCATGTTGCAACCGTAGGAACCTACTGAAAGAATATTGTATCCCGGAAAGAAATGATAAAGAGGCTTCTTCTCCACGGGATCGGAGGCGCGAGCTGAGATAACTCCATATGTAAGGAGCTCAACGCGGTCGCCGGTATTCTGCCTGGCTCCGCATATTCCCGTATTTCCGGGGGCTATTTTGCATAGATGAGGGCATAGCCTGCACTCGATATAGCTGTCGTATTTATGAAATAGCGGCTTCATTCTTTGAAGTTACGGTAAATTTAGTACAAATCCTGCAATACTCTGATAAAAAATTCTAATTTTATGGCAGTTCATCAAATTGATAAAAGCTCTATGAAACCAGGGAAATCATCAGCTATCTTTAATATGGTATTATTATCCTTTCTTGCATGTGTGCCGGCTGTGGTAAATTCACAGACTGCAAATGGCTGGCGTGCACCGGCGGATGTAGTGGAAAGGCTTTCAAAAAGCCAGCCGCAGTACAACTATTACGAGGAAAAAGTGCCGGATTATACATTGCCCCGACTGCTTACGACCAATGACGGAAGAACTGTTACTGATGCTGCTGCATGGAATGGCGTGCGAAGGCAGGAGATACTTGAACTTTTCCGGGAGAACGTGTATGGAAGAGTGCCTGAAACTCCGTATACCCGGAATTTCCGCGTTGTACGGGAGGACAGGAATGCCATGAATGGAGCTGCCACGCTCAGGGAGGTTGACATAGAGATCTCGTCAGAGGGCCGTTCACTGACTATCAGGCTTAGTTTGTTTGTCCCGAATAATGCAGGCGGGAAAGTTCCTGCATTTCTGATTATCAATAACAGGGGAACGGAGCAGGCTGATCCCTCGCGGGAGATCAAAAATGAATTCTTTCCGGCCGAGGAGATTATCTCAAGGTCATATGCCGCGGCCGTTTTTCAGAATTCCGATGTGGATCCTGATAATTTTGATGACTTCAGGAATGGGATTCACGGTATTCTCGATCGTGGCGAAAGGAAGGGAGATTCATGGGGTACCATTGCAGCCTGGGCATGGGGTGCAAGCCGTTGCATGGATTACCTTGTTACCGACAGCAGTATCGATCCGGCCAGAGTCGCTGTAATAGGTCATTCCAGGGGAGGAAAGACGGCTCTCTGGGCTGCCGCGGAAGACCAGCGCTTCGCTATGGCTGTAAGCAATGAATCGGGATGCGGAGGCGCTGCACTGGCAAGGAGAAAATTCGGCGAAACCGTGGAAACCATCAACCGGGCCTTTCCCCACTGGTTCTGCAGGAACTATCTGCAGTGGGGAAACAACGAGGATTCCATGCCTGTCGACATGCATATGCTGATGGCGCTGATTGCACCGAGAGCAGTTTATGTCACCTCTGCAAGCGAAGATCTCTGGGCCGACCCACGGGGATCATATCTTTCCCTGTATTATTCCCTGCCGGTCTTCAGGCTGTTTGACGATAAAACGATACTCGACGAGGGGATGCCCCCTCTGAACACTCCGGTAAGCAGCGGGAATACGGCCTATCATGTGCGCGACGGAGTTCACAACCTGCTCCTCAAGGACTGGAACTGGATCATGGATTTTGCTGACAGGACCCTGAAGCCATAGAACTTTTACTGATTTTTTATCAGCTGTGGAAAGCACCTGACTGATTATAATTCTTCAGATATAAACTCCACGGGTATATTGTTTCGTGAGCAGAATTTCTCCAGGCCACTTTTAACAGGATCGATTACATCGATATAGGTAGTCCCGAACCGTAAAAGGAATTTGCCCTTGTTCTTCCTGAATAAGAGAATACTGAGTGGCAGTACCTCTATTTTTGATATTTCGGCGGCGGGAAAGATCCTTGCAGGGAAAAGCGAAATATTCTTTATTCTTAGCTGGTCGTGCCTGATCTCAACATGCTTTTCACCCTTACCAAGGCCTGAGTTTATCATATACCATGAGAAAACGGCAAGGAACAAAACCGGTAGCAAGCTCGTGTACGATTTAAAACTGCCGGGATTCAATATCACCCAGGTAATTGCAAGCACGGCGCACACAATCCCGAAGATCAGCTGGAACACGCGTGTCAGTCTGTTGCTCTTGTTTACCTCGAGAGAATAATAGGAGTTTTCCATCTCATTTAATAATTGGGTTATTATTTGTCAGTCGCTTCCAAATTTAACAGAAAACTCCGTAGCATGGGTTCTTTGTAATAATTCTGCTTTCGGTATACGCGGGGAAAGAGAAGATGAAGCTCGTGCAGGCTTATGTGAATGCCGTTTTAATACAATTTCCATCCAGCCTTCATGTCTTTTGAACGAAAACATAAGAAAAAAAGCCGAATGTTATTAAAAAAGGTTAAATCGGGCTAATGCAGTTTGCCATATCTAAAATTAATTATTACATTTGAGTTAATGTTAGATAATGTAAAAATCTGATGATTGCCAGGATAACGGGAATAATTCTGCCTCTGATACAAACCAATTGATTTTTAATCTTATTAAAATTTAGTTTCCTATGAAAAAACTGATTGTCATGATTTTGATTTTTATGCCTTTTGTCTTTTGCTCCGTGCAGGGACAACCAGGCAGGCCGGCTCAGTCTCAGCAGAAGCCGGAATATCCAGCAAGGATGACACCCCAGATGACAGAGTTCTTTGAGCCTGCCGTACCTATTATTCAGCCCGCCGCGCAGGTTGGCATGCCTCCGTCTGATGCAATTATTCTGTTTGACGGTTCGGATGTAAACAAGGAGTGGGAGGACGCGAGGGGCAATCCTACAAAATGGGTAGTGGAGAATGGTGCTCTTGTTTGTGTCAAAGGATCGGGTGTTATTCAGACAAAAAGGAAATTCAATGATTTCCAGCTTCACATAGAATGGAAGTCGCCATCGGATGTCAAGGGTGACGGACAGGGAAGGGGAAACAGCGGTGTATATCTTCAGAGCCTTTACGAAGTTCAGGTACTCGACAGCTATGACAACCCGACCTACGTTCAGGGTCAGGCCGGAAGCCTGTACAAGCAGTATGCACCCCTTGTCAATGCAAGCCGCAAGCCCGGGGAGTGGCAGTGTTATGATATTATTTACACGGCACCGCGTTTTGGTGAGGACAGCTTATCTTATTTCACACCTCCAAGGGTGACCGTTTTACATAATGGTGTTCTGATTCAGAACAATGTTAGCCTTAGAGGCCCGACACTCTACATCGGCATTCCGGAGTATTCAATCAGAAAGCATGGAGCAATGCCGCTAGTTCTTCAGGACCACGGTAATCCGGTTGCCTACAGGAATATCTGGATAAGGGAGTTGTAATCAAATACTTAAGAAAAACAGGCAAGCAATTGCTGCATAGCTGCAAATGATTGCTGTTTTTCATATATAAATTACTATTTTTGATAATTAATCCAATCTTAATAACAAACTTAAAATACCTGACAATGAAAGAAAAATCCAAACAGATTACGAGACGCAATTTTATCGGAACAACCGGGGCTGTAGCCACAGGGCTTACCATTATTCCAGGCTCGGTTGTCAGCGGAATGGGCCACAGGGCACCGAGTGACAAGCTGAATATTGCTGTCGTAGGAATCGGGGGCATGGGTAACTCGAACCTGAGAGCAGTTGCCCCGACAGAGAACATTGTTGCTTTATGCGATGTAGACTGGAGCTATTCGAAGAAGGTTTTCGAGGCGAATCCCAATGCCAAGCGTTACTGGGACTGGCGCAAGATGTATGATGAAATGGGTAAGTCGATCGATGCAGTTATCGTTGCAACGGCCGACCATACTCATGCCATTATTGCTGCTCACGCCATGACTCTTGGGAAGCATGTTTATGTTCAGAAACCTTTGACTCATACAGTTTATGAGTCGAGGCTGCTTACGAGGCTTGCCGAAAAGTACAAGGTTGCCACACAGATGGGTAACCAGGGATCATCGGGCGAAGGTGTCAACCTGACTGTTGAATGGCTTCAGAACGGCGAGATTGGAGAAGTCAGGCAAGTTGAAACTTTCACCGACAGACCTATTTGGCCACAGGGCCTCAATGTTCCCAAGGGTGAGTGGGTTCCCGACACACTCAACTGGGACCTCTTCGTCGGTCCGGCAAAGATGCGCCCCTACAATAGCCTTTACACACCATGGAACTGGCGCGGCTGGTGGGACTTTGGAACCGGTGCACTGGGCGATATGGCCTGCCATATTCTGCATCCCGTGTTCAAGGGCCTTAAGCTCATGTACCCCATAAAAGCACAGGGCAGTTCAACCCTTCTGCTTACCGATTGTGCTCCTAATGCACAGATGGTTAAACTGGTGTATCCTGCCAGACCGACTCCAAAAAGATCAAAAATGACCTATCCGGAAGTGGAAGTAATCTGGTACGACGGCGGATTGCAGCCTGCCAAACCAGCAGGATGGCCTGCCGGAAAGAATATGAACAATGCCGGTGGCGGGGCTATCTTCCACGGGACAAAGGATAAACTCATTTGCGGATGCTATGGAAGAGATCCATGGTTGCTTTCAGGCCGTGTTCCCACTTCTCCCAAAACCGAACGCAGGCTTCCTGACGGTGTATCTCATGAAATGGACTGGGTACGCGCATGCAAGGAAAGTCCGGAAAGCAGGGTGAAGACCAAATCTGATTTCTCCGAAGCAGGTCCTTTCAACGAAATGGTTGTTATGGGTGTTCTTGCCGTCAGACTGCAGGGACTCAATAAGGAACTCGAATGGGACGGCGAAAAAATGCAGTTCAAGAATGTATCTGCTGATGACAAGGTCAGACTTACCATCTCCGACAACTTCACTATCATTGACGGTGATCCTAAGTTCGACAGGCCTAACCTTACCATTAATGCTCAGGAATTTGCAAACGAAATGATCAAGCATACCTACCGTGCTCCCTGGTCATTGCCCGATATGCCTGCATAATATCCTAAGCACTTGAATATTAGCGGAGACGGCATAGCCGTCTCCGTATATTAATTATATTAAAATCAAAATTATATACTGATGAAACATTTCGTTATCATGTCTTTATCATGTGTTCTTATCCTTGGTCTGACAGCATCCTGCGGTTCGAAAGGCAAGAAAGCTGAAACACCGGCTGCTGCCGCGGATGAAGGATGGACAGTACTATTTGACGGAACGTCGACCGACGGCTGGCGTGGTTACAATAAGTCAACTTTTCCCCCGGCAGGTTGGGAAATAGTCGACGGCACACTTCATTGCATCGGTTCAGGTGCAGGTGAAGCCGGCGGAGAAGGAGGCGATATTATTTATGACAAAAAATTCAGCAATTTCGAACTGTCGCTTGAATGGAAATTAGAGCCGGGAGGCAATAGCGGTATATTCTTTCTTGCCCAGGAAGTTCCCAATGAAGCAATTTATATGTCTTCTCCAGAGATGCAGATCCTCGACAATGAACGTCACCCTGATGCTCAGCTTGGTGTAAACGGAAACCGCAAGGCAGGATCTCTTTATGATCTTATCCCTGCAAATCCGCAGAACACCAAGCCGGCCGGAGAATGGAACACTGCAGGTATCCTGTGTTATCAGGGAACCGTTGTATTCAAGCAGAACGGCGCCAACGTGGTTGAATTCCATCTTTGGACGGATGACTGGAAAAACATGGTGGCAAATTCAAAGTTCAAGGATTGGCCAAGATTTGTTGATCCGGCCAGGGAAGGCTATATAGGTCTGCAGGACCATGGCAATAACGTATGGTTCAGGAATATTAAAATCAAGGAGCTGTAGTTCTTCACAGTGTTTTCATTTTTTGAAAGAGGACAGGGATACCCTCGGTGGTATCCCTGTCTGTTTTTTATATAAGTATTCTAATAAAATCCGCCACCGGAGTTTCAGTCAATTAAGGATTCAGAATTTTTATGAGGATATTTCCCTGAGTTTTCCCTCGTGTTTCATCATCGCTTCCGGAAAGGCTATGCCGTACCTGTGCAGGTTATGATGTTCAGCGTTTTATTTTTACCAGGGAGTAAGCCCTGGGAATGCCGGGTTCGCTGATGCTTAAGATATACATTCCGGGACCAATGTGAGAAGTATTAAGGCTGATCTGGTTTTCTCCGGCTGTAATGGGTTCTCTCAATGAAATGACCTGTTCCCCCGATGTGGTGGTGAGGTTGATCCTGACAGCCCTGTCGGTCCTCGCATTAATTATAATGTTAATCCGGTCGGAGAAAGGATTCGGGAACACCATTGCCGACTCATTCACATCCGTGTTCACCAGGCTGACTTTCAGAGTGTCATTCTTCAGGTACTCATCATTATTGCCGAGGCCGTACACAACAATGTCGTATGTGCCGCTGAGGTCAAGGTCGGCCCTTCTTTCAAATTCGACGGTCAATGAATCCTGGAAGGGTGCAATTTTCTCGTTGAAATGCTGGATCACCGGCTGTCTGTTATTAACCGAATATGCAAGGGAAAACCCGTTGATGGTGTCCCTTCCCATGTTAAGTACATTCACCGCGATAATTTCCTGCCCGTAAACATCTTTCTGAACAGGGCTTACAATCCTTGCTACATCCAGGTCCCTGCTAATATAATTCACTACTGATGTTTGCGCGAAGTCAATAAGGTCAATCCAGGCAGCATCTCCTCCCTGGGAAACGGAGTTATCTTTCTTATATGTCCATTCCAGTACATTCAGCCCTGCTTCAACAGGAACGTTGATCTCTTCCCATCCTGTTTCCCCCGATTTTCTTACTATTTCATTTCCGTTTACCGAGAAAAGGAAATAGTCGTAATTGAGTTCAGACGACACTTTGACGAAAAACTTGACCATATCGGGTTCCGGGAATTCGGTTCTCATAATGAGTATTGAGGCATTATTGTGGCTGATGAGACCTGATCTCGCGGAAATAACTCCGTCGAAAGCGCTTGTCTGTGTAACAACCCATGGGTTTTCGCTGAGATTGATCCATGGATAGCCCCTGAACGAGGATGACTCAAAGTTCTCCCTTACTTTTCCTACTCTTATGGTGAAATCCTTGTTAACTATGAAGGGAGAACAATCGAGAACCGATCGCAATGAAATATGTTCACCATGCCAGGCTGATTCTGCAAGCTTTGCCGCCACCGGAATTTCCGAAATAATACCGAATGGCAGGGTTCCTGATTTAATATCGGGATCAACTATCTCCAGTTTTCCTCCCTGCGGATTAATGTAGAACTGTCCTGAGGTGTTGCTGGATCCAAGGTTTCTTACCTGGAATATCAGGTTGAAGCTCTCGCCGGGTTCAGCAGCTGCATTGTTATTCCCATGAATGGCATCGTTGACAATGCAATTAATAATTTCAAGCCTTGGTGCATGGACCCTTATGTCAATTTTGTACTTCTTTTCTGTCAGGTTATCCTTGAGACTAAGGTCGATTGTAACGATCCCCTGGTCGGGAACGTTCTCGTCGAGAGTTAGCAGAAAGGCATTGTCGAGAGTGATTTCAGTTCTTCCGGGTATTGAAGGGATCAGGGCAGTACTGTTGTTTATGGTAATCCATTCGGAATCGGATGATATGGATGCGCCAAGATTTGATATCCCTGTCAGTCCCAGGTTGGCTATTTTCAGTTTGAGCCAGAAACTCTCCCCGAAATCGGCAAGTTTGTTATTATTCTCTTCGGAATCGTTTATCTCTGAGGATGACAGGTTGAAATAGCCCCTGGTGCTGCTGGCAAAGTAAATGGTTTTAATTACAGGTATCCGGTTCTGGCCGGTTATTACCAGCAGGCATGAATCGCCCGAAAAGGCAGGTAAATTGAGTGTTACGGCGCCTGACGGACTGGCGTGTGATGCATCCCACAGGTTTTCAAAATCCGAAATGGCAACATAGGAAAACGGGTCGGCAGTCAGCGACCATGATGTGATGCCCCTGGGCAGGGTATCGGGCAGTGAAATATTGAAATTCTGGGGAGTGCCGATCACCGGCATCAGGCTCGGGTCGCCAAGCACGGCATAGGTTTCCCAGTAGTATTTCTTTTTAAGCGATGATGTTGAACTAACGGCAAGATTTCCGGCATAATTGATCTGACCCATGCTGACATACCAGTCTGAAGGAAGTTCTCCATGAGTGTGGAACAACCTGTCGAGTGCGCCCAGACCCGTGTCGGCATATTTTGGATTTTCACCCGGGGTGCCCGGACCGACTGCCCAGGTAAAATCCTCGTCCCAGTACGAATCATTCGTGCAGCCGATGAAACCGATAGCTCCCTTGTTCCTCGAAACCAGCATTTTGTTGCCGAACGATGCCGTGTCGTTGAACTGGGCCGTGCGGCATGCATTGCTTATGATAAAGGGATACATATTCGCGTTGCTGAGTTTCCTCAGGTCGGGCGATTTGATGTCGATATGCAGCCAGCCTGCCGAAGAGCCGTGTCCGGAATAGTTGATAAAGGATAATCCCTCCGAAATAAGCTTCATCACGGAATCCTTTTTTGTGAATCCGTCGGGATAGTAGAAATGATATTCATTGATACGGTTGGCGGTTGTAAGATAATTGCTTACAGTATACCTGACCTGTCCGTTCATATAGTTCGCGTAAGAAGCATCCTTTCCTGCCAGGGCAAGTGCATTTGAATGAAACCTGTTTGTATCGGCAAACATGTGCTTTTCATACTGAACGATTTTTTCCGCGACCGTCTTTGCCGAGGCAGTGTCCTTAGCCGGTATCCTCCCTATATACATATCGGGAAGGAAATCGCCATGGCCGTCAAATTCCCCGTAGTACATATCCGTGACATTCCCGGTTCCATAATATGGGACTTTAGTTACATCGCCTATAATAAGAAGGTATTCCGGCGGATGACCTTTAGCCTTTGATGCATTGTAAATATCTGCTATTGATTCCTGCAGTTGGGAGAAATGGCTTCCGGCCAAGCCTTCACCGTAATAAAGCACATTGAGCCTGAATCCCTTCTGTCGTTTCCAACGGAAAAAAGGCTCAAGTACTTTCCGGTAGGAGGTATCGGTTACGATTATCATTTCAACCGGCTGGTCAGAGTAATCGTTGATGATTTCACCAGGGTAATAATTCAGGACACCCTTTCCAAAGGTAGAGGCAAACAGGGGCGATTCACCGCCTCCTGATGATTTTGAATATGAAAATCCGCCACCCTGGTAGGTGATCTCAATTTTCATTGAAGTAATTACCTCAAGTGAATTTGATGAGGGATTATACCTGACGGGCGAGATGATAAGCGTTGAAAGATCCTTTCCCCTCAAACGTCCCAGGGTTTCAATCCTTACAGTATCATTTCCGATAATTCCCCTGGAGGAATATGATTTCCGGTCGATGACAAAATCAGGTTTCCGGGGGAGATCCTGCTTGATTTCACCAGGTTGCGCGGGGAAGAGCCTGCCTTTTATATTTCTTCCGGATGGAGTGATGCTGGTTGAGATCACATCCGATATCCTGATTTTGTACCCGGCTCCGGAGGGAATTGAAACAATACGGCTGAATACCGGCAGTTCAGGTTTCCCCGGGTCAGCTGTTTTTGAATGTCCGGGGGCGGATAGCCGGTAAAAGGTACCATTGTCATTTGTTATGTTACCGATGGAGAGCTCCGGCATATTGTAATTGATGACAATGCTGCCCTCACCGGCAATTACAGGCTTATCCTGCAAATTGCCGCTAAACCGGTAAATAAATTTATTTCCTGTCTGAGCGCCCGATTGAACCGACATTAACAGGAAACCAAGCATTACACCGGTCAGCCTACATTTTTCTAATCGAAACAATGTTAAAGACATTAACACCTTAACCCGAATTCAGGCTGAAAGATATTTAAAAAAATCAGTACTAACTAAATAATTGAATCCTTTTTTGACTAACAGCCTCTTACAACATGTTAACAATTCTCTTGCCGAAGATTTAGAAATCCGGAGAATTTGGGCAATTATCCCGTGACAAAACTTGTAAAATATTCGTATATTGGTATTGCGAAAAAACCATGTTCAAACCTAATAGTAAGATGAAATCCATAAAACTATTTTCAGCACTAATACTTACATTCATGACTGTACCTGTTTTTCCCCAGAATCAGACCGAAGTTGACAGGATAAGCACTTCGGCAGGTGATGTAGAAATTTTCTTTGTAGGACATGGCTCCCTGATGTTCAGGACAGGCGAAAATGTCATCCATATTGATCCGGTGAGCAGTTCGGGCAATTACGACAATCTTCCGAAAGCTGACCTGATACTTGTAAGCCACGATCATTATGATCATCTCGACACGGAGCTGATAAAACAACTTAAGAAGCCTGCCACCCTGATGTTCAGCAATGCAGCCTCGGCAGACCAGGTAGCCTGGGCTCAGGTCATGAAGCCCGGTGATGTAAAGACAGCCGGAGATATAAAAATTGAAGCTGTTCATGCCTACAACATTCTGCATGAACGATCAAAAGGCTCTCCTTTTCATCCAAAGGGAGTCGGGATCGGATTTGTTCTGACGATAGGTGACAAGCGATTTTATGTTGCCGGCGACACTGAAAACACACCTGAAATGAAAGAGCTCAGGGATATTGATGTGGCCTTTCTGCCAATGAATCTTCCTTACACGATGACTCCGGAAATGGTAGCTGATGCAGCCCTGGCCTTCATGCCTGCAATACTTTATCCCTATCATTACGGAGAAACTGATACAAGGAAACTGCTTGACCTCTTGAAAGGAAGTGGTATTGATGTGAGGATCAGAAACATGAAATAAGCAGTGATCAAAGCAAGCTTCAATTTACAAGTCCTTAGAAGTTTGTGGCATCGTTTCCGGTACAGAAGGTTTAATGATAAGTGATTGTTTCAGGTGTGTCGAGTATTTCTGAGATTGCATTCCTGAGCTGGGAATAGGAATTGACCACCCTGATGTCCTGATTGTCGTCAATGACATTCCGCGGAGGCTGGAAAAGTATCCCGTGTTCTGCTTCGCGAAGCATTGATATATCATTGTATGAATCACCTACGGCAATAACTTTGAAGTTGAGATCCTGAAGCGCTTCCGTAACTTTTCTTTTTGCATCGTTCTGACGCAGGTTGAAACCGGTTATGTTCCCCTCCCTGTCGATGCTGAGATTATGGCAGAAAAGTACGGGCCATCCCATCTTTTCCAGCAGCGGATCGGCAAATTCCCTGAAAGTATCGGAGACAATGATCAGCTGAACTCTTCCGTGAAGCCAGTTCAAAAAATCAAGCGCGCCCGGCAGGGGTTCGATAAGGGAGATTACTTCCCGGATATCATTGATAGTTATACCGTGATGTTTCAGTATCTCAAGCCGTCTGTTCATCAGGACATTGTAATCGCTGATATCGCGCGTGGTAAGCCTGAGTTCTTCTATTCCCGTTTGTTTTGCAACGTTTATCCAGATCTCGGGAACCAGAACTCCTTCAAGATCACTGCAAAGTATGTGCATCTCCTGTAATATTTTGTTTAGTATTTCTGTGTTATGAATCTGCGCAGCGCATCATAATCATTATCAAATGATAAAAATTCTTCTCTTCGTGATTCTGCCTTCCAGAGCGCTTCTGGAAGTTCCGGTTCGATATTCAATATGGATTTTATTTCGTCGCGGAATTTTGCCGGGTGTGCAGTCTCAACAGCAATGCAAAGCTTCTCCTGATATACGGGGTTATTTGCAATAGCTTCCTGAAGTCCTGCCCATGCCACGGCGCCGTGAGGTTCCAGTATCATTCCGTATTTTGAATAAAAATCCCCGATCGTTTTCCTTGTCTCGTTATCTGAAATGAAGGTGGCATAGAAGTCGCGCCTCATGGCATTCATATCCGGCATCGTATGGATGATTCCCTTTTCATCCATTCTTCCCCCGTGCATTGCAATTATCCTTGCCAGGTTGCTGGGATGCCCGACGTTCATCGCGCTTGAGATGCAGTTGATTGATGGTGTAATCGGGTGATATTCCTCGCTCTGCATGAAAAGCGGAACTTCATTGTTTTCGTTGGTGGCGATGACAAACCTTTCCACGGGAAGTCCTATCCTGGCGGCAAGTATTCCTCCGGCAAGATTTCCGAAGTTGCCTGAAGGGACGCTGAAGATGCAATTGTTTTCCGTATTACCGGAAAGCCGCGACCAGGCATAGAAATAGTACACTGTCTGGGGAAGGAGTCTTCCTATGTTAATGGAGTTTGCAGATGAAAGATTGAATTTCGCCAGTGAAGGATCCATGAATGCCGTTTTGACCAGTCTCTGACAATCATCGAATTTACCGTCAATCTCAATAACACAGATGTTGCCGCCGAGAGTAGTCATCTGTTTTCTCTGCAACTCGCTTACTTCATTGGCGGGGTATAGTATTATTACATTTATGCTATCTAGTCCGTGAAATGCATTTGCAACAGCACTGCCCGTATCTCCCGATGTTGCCGTGAGTATCGTGATATTCCTGTTTTCTTGTTTCAGGAAGAACTGCATCAGGCGGCCCATCAGCAGGGCTGCAAAATCCTTGAACGATGCCGTGGGACCCTGGTCCAGTCTCATGATGTACTGTCTGTCTTTCACATGCTCTAAGGGTATGCCGAATGTGTAAATGGAACTGCAGATTTTCCTGAGCTCATCTGTGCCGGTCTCATCACCGGTAAAGGCCGATATGATTTCCGCGGCCATTTCAGGGTAGGAGAGGGATGAAAACTCTGACAACTTTCTCTGGCTGAAGACAGGGAGCCTGTCAGGCATATACAGGCCGCCGTCGGGGGCAAGGCCTTTAAGAAGCGCGTCCCTGAATGAAGCCGGAGGAGCTTTCAGGTTGGTTGAATTATATAATATCGCTGTTTTCAAATTCCCGGACTAAACGTTAACAACCCTCATAATGTCGGCAAAGACCCCGGCAGCCGTTACATCGGCTCCCGCGCCGTATCCCTTGATGACCATTGGAAGCTCGCGGTATCGCTCAGTGGTGAGAAGAATAATATTGTTGCTACCTTCAAGATTGAAGGTAGAGTGGGAGGAGTCGACTGAAATCAGTCCCACTTCAGCTTTTCCGTTTTCCATGGAAGCAAAGAACCTCCATTTCCTGTTCTGTCTTACCAGTTCAAGCCTTTGTTCTTCAAACTCATCGTCATATTGAGTTACTTTTTCGTAGAATTCGGTCAGATCGCCCTTGAAGCAATCGTCGGGTATAAAATTCTTAACTTTAACATCTTTCATCTCAATGGTATATCCGGCCTCACGGGAGAGAATAAGAATTTTGCGGACTACGTCGGTCCCGCTGAGGTCTATTCTTGGATCCGGCTCTGAAATACCCCTTTCCTTTGCCAACCTGATTGTCTGGCTGAGAGGCATATCAGGGCCGACAGTATTAAATATAAAGTTAAGTGTACCGGAAAGGACAGCTTCTATCCTGAGTATTTTGTCGCCGCTGACAACAAGGTCGTTAATGGTTTTAATTATAGGCAGTCCTGCACCCACGGTAGTTTCATACATAAACCTGAGGCCACGGTCGGCAGCCATTGTTTTGAGCATGTGATAATAGGAGTAGTCAGCTGAACATGCGATCTTGCTGGCAGTAACCACCGAGACATATTTTTCAAGGGCGCTGCCATAGGTCTGCGCCACAACCGGACTGGCCGTGCAGTCGACAAAGACTGAATTTCTCAGGTTAAGCTTTGTCATCTGTGAAATAAAGGTATGGATATTACTTTGCTCTCCATCCGAATCTAGTGCCTCCCTGCATTTCTCAAGAGGAATTGCTTTCCCTGTCAGCAGCATTTTCCTTGAATTAATCAGACCCATGAGATTGACTTTCAGATTATGCTCCTTCAGAAGAGTTTGCTGCTGTTTGTAAAGCTGCTTCACGAGACTTGATCCCACGAATCCTGTACCTGCAATAAAAAGATGCAGTTCCTTGTATTTCGACAGGAAAAAACCGTCATGAATTACGTTCAGGGCTCTTCTTAGACTGTCATTTCTTATTACCACCGAGATATTAAGTTCGGATGAACCCTGTGCAGTAGCTATAACATTTATCCCGTTCCTTCCAAGCGCCCTGAACAGTATGGCAGAGATTCCGGGCGTATTCTTCATTTTCTCTCCCACGATGGCAATGATTGACAAGTCTTTCTCCAGAACAATCTTAAGTTCCTTTCTGAAAGAAATCTCCCGCTCAAATTCCTGGTTAATGGCTTCAACGGCCTTTTTTGAATCGGGGGGATTGACAGCGAAGCTTATTGAATACTCCGACGAAGCCTGGGTTATCAGGATGATGTTTACATTCTTTTTTGCCAGTGAACCGAAAAGCCTCATCGATGTGCCTGATACGCCAACCATGGATGGTCCCTGGAGAGTGATCAGGTCAACAGAATCGATAGATGATATCCCCTTGATCGGGCTTTTGCTACCGTTTGATGGTTTGTTGCTTATCAGGGTTCCCCTTGCTCCCGGGTTGTATGAGTTCCTGATCAATACAGGGATCATCTTTTTGTAGACGGGCCGGAGGGTGGGAGTGTAGATTACCCTGGCACCGAAATGCGACAATTCGATAGCCTCTGAGTATGACAGCGATTCTATTGCATAGGCTTTTTCAACCTTTCTGGGGTCGGCGCTCATGAATCCGTCGGTGTCGGTCCATATTTCAAGAATATCCGCATTGATGGCTGCAGCAATAATTGCGGCCGTATAATCCGATCCTCCGCGCCCGAGGGTTGTAGTTTCTCCGGCTTCGGTCGCTGCAATAAACCCGGGAACGATTATCAGCTTGTTTTTTCTAAGTATCTTTTTCCTGATACGGGGATTTGTAATTGCGAAATCGACGTTGGCATTGCCGAATTCGTTATCCGTGCAAATTATCTCCCTTGAGTCGATCAGAATTGAATGTTCAAGAAAAGCCGATATAATATTCGAAGAAACCCTTTCTCCGGCACTCAGTGCTTTGTCGAGTGAAGATTTGCTGAGTTCCCTCAGAAGAAACAGTCCGTTCAGCGTTTCAGTTAATTCACTGAATATTTCGTTAATGCTGATAAGAGTTGCTTTGAGCGTTTCTCCCGACAACAACTCGGAACACACCCTTCTGTGCATGTTTATAAGTTCTTCAAGACGGGTCTGATAACCCGGATCATGTCCGGCAGCCGATTCACTCAGAGCCTTAAGAGTGTCGGTGACGCCCTGAAAGGCTGAAACAACAACTATTAACGGAAGTGATTCCGAATCAATAAGTTTCTTTACTTCCCTGATCCTTTCAGAATTAGCTACTGAGGATCCTCCGAATTTCAGGACCTTCATACGAACAATATTAAAACCGCGATGGCCGGCATGATTAATTCAAAACAAGCTGCAAAAATAACAAAAATCAGCAACATCGTCTGATTTCGTAATATTATAAGCATACCGGCCATTTTTGTTTACAATTAAAGCCGCCGGACGGGTTTGAACTTAATAAAATTCAGGAAGCCGGATATGGTTGAAAAACAAAAGCCTCACGGGTCTGAAACGGCTATTACGCTTCGCGGTTCCCGTGAGGCTATTATTTTAATAAATATAGCTTAGCTTGCTGATGCTTTCTCGAGTCTTTTCAGTATTGAGAAGATGAAAGCTGCAGACAGCAGGCAGCAGACGATAAATACAAGCCACAATGTACTGAGTTCCACTTTATCCCACAGGATGGTTCCGACAAAGAGGAGCTTGTTTCCGACTGCCGTGGCAAGAAGCCATCCACCCTGCATAAGGCCCTGGAAGCGAGAGGGAGCCACTTTGGAAACGAATGACAATCCCATCGGGCTAAGGAAGAGTTCGGCTATAGTCAGCACCAGGTAACTGCTCATGAGCCAGTAGGGTGTAACCCTGTCGCTGTCGGCTGCCGGCAATCCTGAGAGCGATGCAGGTGAAGGTACACCGATGGAAGCTATCAGTATGATAACAAATCCCAGGGATGCAATCACCATTCCTATACCTATCTTCTTTGGTGTTGAAGGCTCGATGCCTTTTTTGTTCAGCCAGGCAAAGAGGCCCATCACGGGAAAGGTAAGGGCAACTATGAACAGGGGGTTGAATGATTGAAAGACCTCGGGAGCAATTGAGTTCTGCGGTCCGAAAGCGTTGAGATATCTGCTGAGAATGGTTGTTGGATCAGCGCCTGTAAGAAAGAATATTGCAAACCACAGCGACACCAGCAGAAGTATCCCGCCCATGAGTTTTGATCGTCTGGTCATGTTTTTGTAGAGGAGGATCACAATACCGGCAGTTGAACCTATTACAGCCAGCATGGAAGGAAGGGTAAAGAAAAGATTGGTCACGGGACCAACCTGTTTAACAGTGTAGTCTCTTGCAAACATGGTAAGGGTAAGTCCATTCTGGTGGAATGACATCCAGAAGAACACAACTACCACGAAAACCAGTATGAGTGCTGTTACGCGTGCTCTTTCTTCCTTGCCGGATGTCAGTAATATCCATGTCACAAATCCGGTAAACAGTCCGAACGCGAAGCCTGTGGCCACATCAATCTGTTCCAATAGCTGGAGAAGGAAGGCGGTAGCTGCCATTACTGCCACGGCTGAAATTATGGGAACCGGTTTGAAATCGATCTTTTCCGATGCATGGCTGGCGGCCTTAACTTCCTTGTTAGGAAGATGGCGGTTGAAGATCACGTAAACCAGCATTGAGATAACCATTGCAGCGGCGGCGATTCCAAAAGCATAATTATATCCTTTTGAGAATACTTCAAGGTAACTGTTGGCAAAAGCCTGCAGATCGCTAACGGATCCTGAAAGGCTTACCTTGTTTGCAAGCTGCTGGAAAACCGATGTATCCGTCAGTGTACCGTTAAGGTATTGATGACAAAGTGACGGAACACTTCCATCGTGGGCAAACCCATTGGTTTTAAGCCACCAGTTTCTCATTCCATTGGCAGCGTAGGGAGCAAAAAAAGCGCCTACGTTTATCCCCATGTAAAAGATCATGAAGGCAGTGTCCCTGAGTTTTGAGTATTTCGGATCATCATACATCTGTCCGACTACAGCCTGAAGGTTACCTTTGAAGAGCCCGTTGCCCAGGGCAATTGTCATCAGTCCGATTACAGTTACCGTCAGAGTCATTCCCGGTACAGCCATGATAATATATCCCGCGAACATTATAATAATACCGGCTAGGATCACAAGCTTGTACTTCTTTGTAGCATCGGCCAGAATTCCTCCAAGCAGTGCAAGAGCATATATCCCGAAATAGAACCAGCTATAGATTCCGCCTGCCTTTTCGGCTGAGAGACCGAACTTGGCCTGAAGGAACAGCACCAGGATTGCCATCATGGTGTAAAAACCGAACCTTTCTCCCATATTGGAGAAAAAGGCTACAAGCAGACCTTTTGGGTGATTTTTAAGCATATCTGATTAATTAGTGGTTTATAATAATTATCGGTTCAGGTCGAATAACATTATCCATAAGATTTCCCCCTGTTAATTTGGAAAATCCGGACGTAGCAAATATATTAATCTTTTTAACATATGGTAAAAATCAACATGTACTCTGAATATTCAATTAATACTCTGTTTATCTAATCTGACAATGAGTTTTTCGGGGAAAAAGTGCAACAGTGATTTTTCCTGTTATTGCAGGTTTATTTTGCTTTGATTGTTTATTTTTGAATCCGGGGAAGAAAACATTAACGCATGAAGATATTGAGCGCCTCACAGATAAGGGAACTGGACTTGCTTACCATCAGTGAGGAGAATATTTTATCAGCCGATCTCATGGAGAGAGCCGCGGTTCAGCTCTTTAAATGGATATCTGGAAAGTTTGATCGCTCGCGCAGATTTATTATCCTCGCCGGACCCGGGAATAACGGAGGTGACGGGCTTGCCCTTGCAAGGATGCTTGCGGAAAACCGCTATGATGTTGAAGTTTTTTTCGTGAAGCTGTCGGACAGTACCAGCGGTGACTGGAATCACAACAGGGAAAGGCTAATTAATGAAGCCGGTATTTCAATGACGACCATTGACGACACAGACAAGTTTCCGCTTACAGGGCAGGGCGATATTATTGTTGATGCAATCTTCGGATCGGGACTTAACCGTCCGGTAACGGGGCCCGGGGCCGGGATTATCAAGAAAATTAATCAGTCGGGCTGTACGGTGATATCAGTGGATATCCCGTCCGGGTTATTCTGTGAGGATAACAGTTCCAATACACCCGGTACAATAGTCAGGGCAGACCATACCCTCAGTTTTCAGTTGCCGAAACTCAGCTTTCTGCTTCCCGACACAGGTATTTATGCCGGAGAATGGCATATACTTCCCATCGGTTTAAGCAGCAACGGAATACAGAACATGACTTCAGACTTTGAATACATTGAAGAGGCTAATGTATCTTCAATGCTGAAAAAAAGACAGAAGTTTGATCACAAGGGAACATACGGGCACGGACTGCTGTTTGCAGGTTCGCATGGCAGGATGGGGGCTGCTCTTCTCGCCGCGCGGGCGGCCTTGAGAACAGGCATCGGACTGATAACATGTCATGTTCCCGGCTGCGGATATGAGGTAATGCAGGCATCGGTGCCTGAAGCCATGACAAGGGTCGACATCGATAAATCGTGCATCACGGCTATTGACGATATTGAAGGCTTTGATGCAATCGGGGCAGGGCCGGGTTTGGGCACGGAGACGGTTACCAGCCTCGCTTTTCTGTGGTTCATTGAAAACTGCAGAAAACCATTGATCGTCGATGCCGACGGGATTAATATCCTTGGCATGGAGAAGAACAATCTCCCGATACTTCCGCTATCAACTATTCTGACGCCGCATGTGAAGGAATTTGAGAGGATTGCGGGAAAGGCATCCGGGGGTTATGACAGGCTGATGATGCAGATTGAATTTGCCCGCCGTCATAAATGCGTTGTTGTTCTCAAGGGAGCCCATACCTCGGTTGCCACACCTGAAGGAAAAGTATTCTTTAACAGCACGGGCAACCCTGGAATGGCAACTGCCGGAAGCGGCGACGTTCTAACAGGGATGATCCTTGCCCTTCTTTCGAGGGGCTATCCGCCGGCTGATGCTGCAGTTCTGGGAGTCTTTATTCACGGACTTGCAGGAGATCTGGCAGCGTCGGATGTCGGACAAGAGTCACTTACTGCCTCTGATATAATTGTTAATATACCAAATGCATTTCGCAAGCTGGAAGAAAAAAACCAATAAAAACCGTACCATGCAAAATCCATTGAAATATACCTGCCTGGCGTTGATCGCCGTCCTTCTTTCTTCATGTTCAGCCAACAGAACAATGAGCGGTTCTCGGAATTACGTATACCCGTTGTCTGAAAGACCTTCAGTAGCTGAAGGAAGCATTGTCTATGCCCTTCCCATGTCGGTTGTCGATATCGAGATTGAAGCCGAGCATGTGATTGAAAAGCCGGGACCCTATTCCCGCTATGCCAATGATTTTCTTGGTCTCAGGGATGTCATAACCGATGAATCGGAGTACTGGACAATAACCGGTCTGACAATCAGCACGCATGAGGAGCTTGATCCCGATCAGTTTTATGTCATCTCGGCAGGATCGGAGTTCCGGACCAATGTTCTGGCTATGAAAAGGCAGGGATTGATACTTGATATTAACCCGGATATTTATAATAGCTCCGGACGTTTTTCAATGGAGGATGACAGCGATCCCGACCTTCTTAATGTCTATGATCTGGGGTCGGATGAGTACTTTCTTCAGAAGAAGGATACTTTGTACAGGGTAGTTAAATTTGATACCACTTTTATCAGGGTACCTTACCTGGTTGAAAAAATGCAGAAGCTTGCCGTTGAAAGACTCGCGGAAAAGGCCGCGATACGGCTTATGGAACTCAGGGATGGCAAGCACCTGATACTTACAGGTGAAACAAATCTCTTTCCGCAGGATGAGGCTGCCATCAATGAGATGAACCGCCTTGAAAAGGAATATACCGAACTTTTCACCGGAAAAACGCTTACAGCCAGAAGGAAGTTCAGGTACCAGGTAATTCCGGGGAATCAGCCGGCCGGTGAGAGAATAACACTGTGCAGGTTTTCCGAAGCCACCGGGCTATTGGATGCCTCGTCGGGTTCCGGCACACCGGTGGAAATTGAATTCACTCCAGAGAGGAAAACATCCCGATTGAATATCAGTCAGGGAAAAGCTTCCTCATCAGCACAAACGGACAAGTTGTATTACAGGGTTCCCGATGTGGTCAATGTAAAGATCTCCGTGGGTGCTGAAGTTCTTAATTCAACAAGAAAGCTGATTTATCAGTCCGGACAGATTGTCAGACTGCCCTCAAACTATGTCATTTACAGGTAAATCTACGTTATAACAATGTTATAACATATGTTATAACATTGTTATAACATGTCAGGCGGCATCAAGAAATATCCGGCAAGGCTTATTTATTGATATTAAATGTGTTTAAAAGGGTGTATAGGGACTATTCTATTTTTCCCCTGAAAGAATTTGAGTATTCCTGCCAGTTGCCGGTTTCATAAGCCTTATCTGCAAAGAAGCTGAGAAGCATTTCCATTTCCTTTGGCTGGCGGTAACCGGGAACAGGCGAAACCTGGAATTTTTCCCCCTGTTTTGTGAGGAATACGACAGTGGGGTAGGAAAGCTGTCCGTTCAGAAGTGCCACAGCCAGCTGATGAGCTTTGCCCGCCTTTCCATCATTAATGAACTTCTGACCGAAGAAAGTTATTTCCTCCTGACTCTCGGCATCGAATTTAACAGGGTAGAACCTGGTGTTTAGAATCTCGGCAATAACGGGATTTGTAAAGGTATCCTGGTCCATTTTCTTGCACCAGCCGCACCAGCCGGTATAGGCATCAATGAACAAAGGCTTGAATGACTGTTGGGAAAGCCGCTCTGCTTCCTGCAGGGTATACCATTTAACCTTGTCATTTTGCGAATACGTGTTCAGTGTCAGCGTCGCGATAAAGATCAGCAATAATGAATTTTTCATCCCGCGTATAATTTATTTTCAGTACCGGATGCCTGCTCCGCTCGGGCGGAGGGAAGCACCGGCACAAAATTACCTTTTTGTTTCAAATATTATGCCACTCCTTATTAATATGTACAAAACGGATTTGCAGTGATATAAACGGCAAAAGATCAATTTATGTTCATTTTAAGCAATTAATTTCTGGATTATCACAAAAATATTTTTCTACATTTACCGATCCTAAATACGAATACATCACAATACATAAAATAAATGGAAACAATCACGAATACTTTGCGCGACTCCAAGGCAGCCCGGTGGACTGCCCTTGCTGTTGTGGCTTTCACTATGATGTGCGGCTACTGGCTGACAGATGTTATGGCGCCGCTGAAACCCATGCTCGAGAAGGAACTGTTGTGGAACAGTACTGAGTACGGCTTCTTCACCAGCGCTTACGGATGGTTCAACGTGTTCCTGCTAATGCTGATCCTTGGCGGTATTATTCTCGACAAGATGGGAGTAAGGTTCACCGGTATTATGGCGACGACGATAATGGTTGTCGGAACTGCAATTAAGTTCTGGGCTGTTTCGACCAATTCCCTCGACGGGCAGACACTCCTGGGGATGAAGGCGCAGGTTGTTGTTGCCGGACTTGGATTTGCCATTTTCGGTGTAGGTGTGGAAACTGCGGGGATCACCGTTTCAAAGATCATAGTCAAATGGTTCAAGGGCAAGGAGATGGCTTTGGCTATGGGGCTTGAAATGGCAACTGCCAGAATTGGTACCACGCTGGCCATGGTTACATCGGTTCCGATAGCCAGGGCTCTTGGAGATGTTTCCAAACCCATCCTTGTGTGTCTGATAATGCTCTGCATAGGAATGATTGCCTTCATAGTCTATACTGTTATGGACAAGAAGCTCGACAAGTCGATAGCAGATGAACTGGAAAGGACTAAATCGGCTGAAAGTGCAGAATCCTTCAACCTCAGGGATATATGGTACATTATCACTAACAAGGGATGGTGGTACATTGCCCTGCTTTGTGTTTTGTTCTATTCGGCTGTTTTTCCTTTCCTGAAATATGCTGCCGACCTGATGGTAAACAAATTCGGCGTTGATCCCGAACTGGCAGGAATAATCCCGGGCATGCTGCCATTCGGAACTATGATCCTTACACCCCTGTTCGGTAACCTTTACGATCGCAAGGGAAAGGGAGCATCCATCATGATACTTGGAGCAGTCCTCCTGATATTTGTTCATGCAATGTATTCCATCCCCTTTCTTAGGGCAACCCCGGTTGCAATTGTTCTTATAATTATTCTCGGGATCGGTTTTTCGCTTGTACCTTCAGCCATGTGGCCGTCAGTACCCAAGATCATCCCCGAGAAGCAGCTTGGAACGGCATATGCCCTTATCTTCTGGGTTCAGAATATAGGACTTATGACTGTACCTGCCCTTATCGGCTGGGTTTTGAATAAATACTGTATCACCGGGACACACCTTATTGACGGGAGCCCTGTGCCGAGCTACAACTACACGCTTCCGATGATCATATTCACAAGTTTCGGAATTATTGCCCTGGTGTTCGCCCTCTTGTTAAAGGCTGAGGATAAAAAGAAGGGATACGGACTCGAAGAGCCTAATATAAAGAAATAAGTCAGACTGACTTTCAATTACAGGATTGCCCGCCCGGGTGATCCTGTTTTTTATGTGGTCAGGCAGACAGCTAAATCGGGAGGTTGAGCCTCATGCCATTTTGATAAGTATTGCCTTGATGGTATCGCTGACATCCTCTTCCTCGTCGACGCATTTTTCAAGCATCTCAAGGATCTTGTTATTCTTGAGAAGTTCAGAAGGATCTTTTTCCTTTTCAAACAATTCCGAAACTGCCACGAAGTAGTAATCGTCGGCTTTGTGTTCGATATCCTTTATACGGTCGCATGAACTTGTTATCTCATCCTTGTTGGCTGCCGCATCATTAAGACAATGAATACAGGTTTTTATTTCCCTGGCGCCTTCGAGGATCATAAGAGCCATTTTCTCAAAGACCGGCAGAAGTTTTTTGGGTCTGTAAAGGCATATTCTCCTGCCGATACCATTAATTGAATCGACTACGTCATCGATATTGGATGTAAGTTCATGGATGTCTTCCCTGTCAAACGGGGTAATGAACGATCTGTTGAGCTGATGGTAGGTAGTGTCGGTAATCTGATCCCCGATAAGTTCCAGTTCCTTTATTTTCTGGTAGAGTCTTTCATGGTCGGCATGATCCGTAGCTGACACAAGCTCCTGAAGAAGTTCCGCTGCAAGAACTAGGTTGGCGGCACTCTTTTCGAACAAAGGATAAAAAGAATGATCTTTCGGCACGAAGAATTTGAGAATCTTATCAATGTTCATTTTATCATTGTTTTTAAAAATTGTTTTAATGGAAAAGCAAAGAGAAGATTAGGAAAACAAATGCACCTATTGCTCCCGAAACAGGTATTGTAAGAATCCATGCCCAGAATATTCTTGTAGTTACTCCCCATTTCACTGCTGACAGGCCTTTACGCGATCCCACTCCTATAATTGAGCCGGTGATTGTATGTGTGGTACTGACCGGGATACCGAAGTGTGTAGCTCCAAAAAGTGTAAGTGCACCGGCTGTTTCGGCACAGAATCCTTCAAAGGGTTTCAGTTTGGTTATTTTCTGTCCCATAGTTTTTACGATTCTCCAGCCTCCGAAAAGCGTTCCCAGCGCAATTGCAGCCTGGCATGATAGAATTACCCACATTGGAGGTCTTGAAGCATCCTTGGAGGAGACACCATATACTATCAGGGCAATCCATATTATTCCCATGGATTTCTGGGCATCATTACCGCCGTGTCCGAGACTGAAGGCTGCAGCCGACAAAAGCTGAAGCCTCCTGAAATGCTTGTCGACACCGAAGGGGCTGTGGTTTCGGGCAAGATACTGTACCAACGAGGATATGAAAAACCCAAGAATCATACCCAGGAGAGGTGAAATAACAATAAAGGCTACGATCTTCATCACGCCACTTACAATAATTGAATCGGTACCGGCACTGACCAGTGTTGCACCTATCAGTCCGCCCACCAGTGTATGTGACGAACTGGACGGCAGTCCCCACCACCATGTTAGCAGGTTCCATGTTATTGCAGCTATGAGGGCGGCAGCAATGACCGTAAGATTCAGAACATCCGGATCGACAATGCCTTTTCCCATGGTTGCCGCGACCTTTAGAGGGAAGATGGTGAATGCTATGAAATTAAAAAACGCCGCCATGGAGACAGCAGCGAAAGGTGAGAGGACTTTGGTCGATACAACGGTGGCAATGGAATTTGCCGAATCATGAAATCCGTTGATAAAGTCAAAAATAAGAACCAGTACCACAATAATATACAAAACCGTCATTATTTATCTTTTTGTGTTTGAATTACTGGTTTTTATTGAAAAACTGATTCACAGCGATTTAAATCTGTTATGGTCAGGTTTTTATATTCATATCAGGTGTCCAAAATTATAAAAATATTATTACTTTTATGAAAAATATTGTTTTATTAATTTATAAAAACAAAATATATGAACGACATAAAGAAACTCGAACCGAAGCTGGTATGGAGCATTTTTCATGAGATCACCCAGATCCCGCATCCATCAAAGAAAGAAAAAAAAATAGCCGAATACGTCAGGAAGTTTGCATCTGATCACAAACTGGAGACAATTATTGATAAAACCGGTAATGTAATCATCAGGAAACCTGCAACCAAAGGAATGGAGAATCGCGATGGGGTTATTCTTCAGGCTCACCTTGATATGGTTCCGCAGAAGAACAGCGACAAGAAGCATGATTTTGAGAAAGATCCGATTGAAACACTTATCGATGGCGAATGGGTTAAGGCCAACGGAACAACCCTTGGGGCCGATAACGGTATCGGTGTAGCTGCTGCTTTGGCAGTCCTTGCATCAAAGGATATTCCCCACGGTCCGTTGGAAGTGCTTCTTACAGTCGATGAAGAAACCGGCATGACCGGAGCTTTTGGTCTCAAGAAAGGACTTCTGCACGGTGACATACTGATAAATCTTGATTCGGAGGATGAAGGAGAACTCACCGTGGGTTGTGCAGGGGGAATCGATGTTGCTGCAACCAAAAAATACGCGGAGGAAGTTACTCCGGGAGGGATGGCAGCCTATGAGATCATTGCAAAAGGACTTAAGGGAGGACATTCCGGAGTTGACATTCCCCTTGGCAGGGCCAACTCCATCAAGATTCTGTTCAGATTCCTTATGCAGGCTGAATCCGATTTTAAAATCCGGATAGCCGAAGCTGCAGGGGGAGATCTCAGGAATGCAATCCCGCGTGAATCACATGCCATAGTAGCGGTTGCTAAGAAAAAAGCCCCTGAGTTCGAGAAGTTTGTCAGGAATTATGAGAAGATCTATAAAAAAGAGTTTGCGGAGACCGAACCCAATCTGTCGTTCAAATGCAGGAAGACCGATCTTCCCGGGAAGCTTATGAGCAAGGAGGATCAGTTCGGTATTATTCGTGCGGTTTTCGCGTGTCCGAACGGGGTGCAGAGAATGAGCCAGTCCATGAAGGGACTTGTTGAAACATCCAACAATCTGGCAATAGTGAGCTGCAAAAAGGGAAAATTCGAAGCCTATAACCTGACAAGAAGCTCGGTCGATACTTCAAAGGAATCGACCGCGTGGAGAATTGCAGCTGTATTTCATCTGATCGGTGCGAAAGTCACATTGTCGGGCAGCTACCCGGGCTGGAAACCGAACATGGAGTCGCCCATTCTGAAAACGATGAGCGGAGTATACAAGAAACTCTACAACAAGGTACCCGATATTAACGCAATCCATGCCGGTCTCGAATGCGGCCTGCTGGGTGGCGTTTATCCCAGGCTCGACATGATCTCCTTCGGACCTACTATCAAGCATCCTCATAGTCCGGATGAAAAAGTTCACATTGGATCAGTAGGGACATTCTTTGATTTTCTTTGTGCCACACTGAAAGAAATCCCTGTGAAATAAAACACTCTCACCCCTCATACCGGGGGGTGAGCTTTATTCAGCCTTTATTTCGATAAGCACGTCGTCCTTCATGACGTTTGTACCGCTTTTTGCCATTACCCGGGTTATATGACCATTGAGGGGCGACTGTATTTCATTCTGCATTTTCATTGCCTCGAGGATCAGCAGCGGTTCACCGCGAAGCACGGCAGCACCTTCGCGCACCAGCACATCTATTATCTTTCCGGGCATGGGAGCCTTTATCACTTCCGATTCTGCCTTGCCGGAATAAGTCCTGAGAACCTTCAGGCGCTTCAGCGAGAATGGAGTCTCAATTGTGAATGTATAACTGATGTCGTTGAATAGGATCTCGTACCTGTTCTGCCTCGATCGTACTACCTCCACCGGGTATTTCCTGTTCTTCCAGAGGATGTAGGTACCGAATTTTTCGTCCGACTTTAGTGTCACTGCATAGTTTCTTTTTCCTATCCTTATAGTGTTTTTAAGGGGAAGATTGAAGGTAAACCTCCTGTTTTCCGACGACAGGGCGTAAAGCTTTCTTATTTCCGGTTTTTCGTCATTCATTAGTGCCGGGAATTATTAAAACTGATTAATTCTTTTGTTAAGGAGCCACGGGCTCATTTCCTTTTCATTCTCATAACCGACGGAAAAACTGTCCTTGCTCAGGTTTTCATCGACGAAGAGCCTCGTTGCCAGCCAGGCTGCAAGCATCTCTTCGTATTCGCTGTTCAGGTAATATTTTTCGAGCTGCTTTTCTATAAATGCTGTTGTAAATGTACCGTCGATAAATACCGGATTCCTTACCAGCATCCTGAAGAAGGGGAGGGTTGTTTTAACACCCTTGATCCAGACCTTGTCGAGCGCGAGCTTGCACTTCCTGATTGCATCCTTTCTGTCGGTGCCGGTGATGATCAGTTTCGCGATCATGGAATCGTAGCTTGAAACAATGGCTGATCCTGCCCTTACGCCGGTGTCGGTCCTGACATAGGGGTCTGAAGGCAGAACAAGCTTCTCGATTTTTCCCGGATCGGGTGCAAATCCCGCCTGTACATCCTCGGCATTGATACGGCATTCAATTGACCATCCCATAATCCTGACATCCTTCTGCCTGAAGGCGAGAGTCTCACCGCCGGCGACGCGTATCTGCTGTTCAATCAGGTCAATTCCGGTTATCATTTCAGTTACAGGATGTTCAACCTGGATACGGGTGTTCATTTCCATGAAATAAAAATTTCTATCCGAGTCGAGCAGGAATTCAACCGTGCCGGCCGAATAATAGCCGACCGCCCTGGCCATTCTGACGGCCATTGAACCCATCAGTTCACGCAGGTTATCATCCAGGGCGGATGAAGGAGCTTCTTCCAGAAGTTTCTGGTGCTTCCTCTGAATAGAGCACTCTCTTTCACCAAGATGGACAATATTTCCCTTGGTATCGCCCAGTATCTGGAATTCAATATGTTTCGGATTTTCAATATACTTTTCAATGAAAACGGAAGGATCGTTGAATGCTATTTCCGCTTCCTTGCTTGCAATCAGGAACATCTTCTCCAATTCCTCCGGTTTCCTCACTATCCTCATTCCGCGGCCTCCTCCTCCCGAGGCAGCCTTGATTATAACAGGATAACCTATAAGCCCGGCAGCTGCAGCAGCTTCTTCCTCGTTTCCAATATTGCCCCGGCTGCCGGTTGCCATAGGAATGCCCTGTTTCATGGCCAGTTCACGGGCAATGGTCTTGTTCCCCATTTTATATATGGCGTCAGGCGAGGGGCCTATGAAAATGATTTTGTTCTCAATACATTTCTGAGCGAAGTAGGCGTTCTCCGCGAGAAAACCATAACCGGGATGAACTGCATCGCATTTGGTTTCTATGGCTATTTCTATCAGCCTGCCGATGTTCAGGAAAACAGGTATTTCTTCGGGGTCTTCGGTGTTGTCGAAGACAATGTCGGCAAGCGAAACGTACATTGCATCGGGTTCGTTGGCATTTCTTACAACCACCGTTTCAATCTTCATTTCGCGAGCAGTGCTGATAATCCTGACCGCAATTTCACCTCGGTTTGCTATGAGTAATCGCTTGATCTTCATGTATAAGGCTTATAAAGGCATATTGCCGTGTTTCCTGGCCGGAACCTTCACCCACTTGTTGCTCAGGGCGCTGAAGGCAGAAATTATCTTTTTGCGGGTTACGGCAGGATCTATTACTTCATCAATGTATCCCAGTTCGTCGGCAATAAAGGGATTGGCAATTTTATCCCTGTACTTTTTTACCAGTTCTTTTTTCAGTTCGGCAGGATTTTTTGATTCTGCCAGTTCGCGGCGGTAAAGTATCGCGACGGCTCCGTCGGGTCCCATAACTGCAATTTCAGCAGTGGGCCATGCAAAGCTGAAATCGCCCCCGAGGCTCTTGCTGTTCATTACAATGAATGCACCTCCGTAGGCTTTCCTCAGGATCACCGTTATTCTCGGAACGCTTGCCTCACTGTAGGCAAACAGAAGTTTTGCACCGTGCCGGATAATTCCCGAGTGTTCCTGGTCTTTGCCCGGAAGGAATCCCGGAACATCCTCAAGTGTCAGTACCGGAATGTTGAAGGCGTCGCAGAACCTTATGAACCTGGCTCCCTTTGTGGACGAGTCAATGTCGAGGACACCTGCCAGCACTTTCGGCTGATTGGCAACAATGCCGATTGTCTTACCCTTTAGCCTGGCGAATCCTGTTACCAGGTTCGGGGCATATAATTCGGCAGTCTCGAAGAAACTGTTCCTGTCGATGATCAGATTTATAACATCCTTTACATCGTAGGCTTTATTGGGATCATCGGGAACTATGTCGCGAAGCTTTTCGTTTATGTCGGGCGTTGATCCGTCGTCAGCCAGTACCGGTGGATTTTCCACATTGTTTGACGGGAGGTAGGCGAGGAATTTTTTAAGGGCCATAATCGTATTTTCCTCGTCTTCGTATATCATGTGTGCAACGCCGCTCTTTCGACCATGTACCCCGGCGCCTCCAAGTTCTTCAGAGCTGATTTCTTCATTCAGGACTTCCTTTACTACATTTGGTCCGGTAACGAACATGTAACTCGTTCTGTTTACCATAAAAACAAAATCAGACAGTGCAGGGGAGTACACGGCTCCGCCCGCGGCAGGGCCCATTATAACGCACAACTGGGGAATTATCCCTGATGAGTTGATTATATTATGAAATATTGCAGCATATCCGCTCAGACTGGCAACACCTTCCTGAATTCTGGCTCCACCGGAATCCATCATGCCAATAATGGGTGCACCCATTTTAAGAGCCATTTCCTGGATCTTGGCAATTTTTTTCGCATGCACGAGGCCGAGTGAACCGCCCATGACAGTAAAATCCTGGGAGTATGCAAATACAAGGCGCCCGTTGATCTTTCCATGCCCTACTATAACGCCATCGCCGTATGCGCGTTCCAGCTTGCCAAAATCAACAGTCTGATGCGCTGGAGTGACAAAGGCATCTATTTCTTCAAATGAACCTGAATCGAACAGCAGGTTTATCCTTTCCCTCGCGGTCAGTTTTCCTTTTGAATGCTGTTTCTCAGCATTTGCATGACTATATTGTTTTTTCAGAGCCTCCTGGCGTTCAATGAATGCCTTGTAATTTTTGCCTGACAGATCCATATTTTGCCTAATTTATAGGGTGCCGGCGAATCCGGACGACGCCTGTAGCGGTCCCGAATTCCGGGGGCTCAAAATTAGGCAAAATCAGCAAAGTTCCAAATTAAAAATTCGAACGGACTATTTGAGCATCTGTTATATAATTAACAGACAGCTAATTATGAAATGTAAATTTTCGACTGACGCCCTATGTCAGGCCAGACGCGCTATAATTTCCTGCATCCTGCCATATTGCTCTTCCATACTCTCTACAAGCCTGATCTGGGCTCTGG
This sequence comes from Bacteroidales bacterium, assembly GCA_034679225.1. Lineage (GTDB taxonomy): Bacteria > Bacteroidota > Bacteroidia > Bacteroidales > VadinHA17 > LD21. The sequence goes on from JAXDBC010000049.1 coordinate 55,495, forward strand.
TTCTTTGCAGGTTATGGTGTTCGTGATGGATCCTGTAATAAACGTCTCCGTCAATGTAATCGGTAAGGAACCGTAGTGCCTGTTCATAAGTGATCAGCAGGGGACCAAAGGCGAGATATTCCTTTTCAGTGCTGTTAAGGGTTTCTCTTGTTTCCGAGAGGTAACCTTCCGCATATGCACCGAAAAGTCCGATATCCATCCTGATCTTTGAGATATCTTCCTCATCCTCGGCGGCGATGTTTGCAGCAGTCCTGATTGCATCCCCGAAGTCGTAGTGCACATAGCCCGGCATAACCGTATCGAGATCGATTATGCACAGGGCCTTGTCGTTTTCATCAAGCAGTATGTTATTGAACTTGGTGTCATTATGGGTTATCCTCACGGGGATTCGTCCTTCTCTTCCCAGCTTCCGTATTATGGTCACCTTATCTGCCCTTTCCCTGAAGAATTCTATTTCCCGTTTAAGGCCGGCAACCCTGCCGGCCTTGTCGAGTGCAACGGAATCTTCAAACCATTCAAGGCGTTTCTC